>JBKHVJ010000323.1:0-14285 GCA_046570145.1 Alphaproteobacteria bacterium | reverse complement strand
CGACGCGCAGAAGACCGATGCGGTTGCGGAAATCGGTGGCACTGCGGATGGCCCGGCCATCGACCGCGACCACCACGTCGCCGCTGCGCAGGCCGCCGCTGTCGGCGGGCGATCCGCGTTCGATCTTGGCGATCAGCGCGCCCTCGTCGCCCTTCAGGTTCAGGCTTTCCGCCAGATCGGGCGTCAGATCCTGGATGGCGACGCCGAGCCGGCCGCGCCGCACCTCGCCATATTCGCGCAGCTGCTCCATCACCGAGCGGACGATGGTGACCGGAACGGCGAAGCCGATGCCGACCGATCCGCCGGCCGGGCCGATGATGGCGGTGTTGATGCCGATCAGCTCGCCCTGGAAATTGACCAGCGCGCCGCCGGAGTTGCCGGGATTGATCGAGGCGTCGGTCTGGATGAAGTCCTCGTACCCCTCGATCTTCAGCCCGCTGCGGCCGAGCGCCGAGACGATGCCGGAGGTCACGGTCTGGCCCAGCCCGAACGGGTTGCCGATGGCGACGACGAAATCGCCGACCTTGGCACGGTCCGAGTCGCCGAGCGGCAGGGCGGTCAGGCTTTCCGCCTTGATCTGCAGCAGGGCGATGTCGGTGGCGGCGTCGCGGCCGATCAGCTTGGCGCGCAGGCGGCGGCGGTCCTTCAGCGTGACCGCGATCTCCTGCGCGTTCTCCACCACATGGCTGTTGGTGACGACATAGCCGTTGGCGGCGTCGACGATCACGCCGGACCCGGCGCTGACCTGCGGACGGCCCTGCGGCATCTGGTCCGGCAGGTTGAAGAAGCGGCGGAAGAAGGGGTCGCGCAGCAGCGGGTTTTCCGCCTGGGGCGCCTGGCTCAGCACCGAGATGTTGACCACCGCCGGCGTCACCTGCTCCAGCATCGGGGCGATGGTGCCGCCGCCGACGGCACCCAGCGGCAGCGCCGCCGCGGCGGGCGACGCGCCCAGGCCGAGTGCGGCTCCGGCCCGGCCCAGTGCCGAATCGGCCGGTGCGACCAGCGCGCCGCCGGTCAGCGCAGCCATCCCGACCGCAGCCGCAAACACCACCGGACGCACCACCGCTTTCATCGCTTCTTCCTTTCTTGGAGGGGAATTCTTGTCAATGACCGTCACCGACCGGGCTGATTTGGGGCAAAAGGGAAAGGGGTTCAAGCCTGTCCGTTCCCCGGCGCTTCCGGCATCCCCCAGCACTCGAATCCGTTCGGAAGAATGATAGCGTGGCGGCGGCGGAAACTCCCGGTAAAGAAATTCGGTGGTATAGGACAAGGCTGGCGCAGCCCCCGGCATGGCGGGGACGCGTGGCTGCTGGAATACGGGTTGAGCGCAATGAGCGGCGGGTCACTGCTCGAACTGACCGAGCAAGAGTATCTGCAGATGGAGGAGGCCCTGTCGCAGACGGCACGGGGCCGCGCCTTCCTGCGCATGCGCGACCGGCGCTGCCGCGTCGTCGCCTCCGACGATTTCCACCGGCTGGTCGGCAGGCTGGAGGCCCAGGTCGACCGGCTGAGCGGCGCCTCGCCCAGCGCCTTCGCCGCTCTGGCGCCGGGCGAGGATCCGCGCATCCAGCAGGAGCTGACCGCCATCACCCAGGTGGTGCGCGAGGCGCGCAGCGACATCGCCGCGCTGAAGGCCACCGACACCGGCTCCAACCGGATCGAGGCGGCGACCGGCGAGTTGGACGAGATCGTCGCCGCCACCGAACGGGCCACCACCGACATCCTGAACGCGACGGAGAAGATTCAGGAAATCACCATGTCGATCCCGCGCGACGACGCCGATCTGGCCGAACGGATCGACGCGATCGAGGCGTGGTGCATCGAGATCATGACCGCCTGTTCCTTCCAGGACATCACCGGCCAGCGCACCACCAAGGTCGTCAACACGCTGCGCTACATCGAAGAGCGCGTGAACACGATGATCGAGATCTGGGGCGTCGAGCGCCTGGCGGTGGCCGAGCACCAGCTGGCCCCGGGGGAGGTCGCCTCCCACCGCAAGATGGGCGACACCCGTCCCGACGCGCATCTGCTGAACGGCCCGCAGCTGGGTGGGCCGGAGGTCAGCCAGGACGCCATCGACGCGCTGTTCGCCAGCGTGCCCGAAGTGGCGGAACGGGCAGAGCCGCTGCCGGCCAATGTGGAACCCTCTCCGCCGCCGCCCCCACCACCGCCGCCCCCGCCCCCGCCACCTCCTGTCGCGAAGCCGGTCCCGCCGCCGCCGCCGCCGCCCGCCGATCCCGGCGGCGGCGATGGCGGCGGTGCGATCTCCCAGGCCGACATCGACGCCCTGTTCGCGTGACCGGCCATGGCGCAAGACGGCAAATCCCGCATCCGCCTGACCCAGGACCAGCTCGACCGCGTGTGCGAGCGCCATGTCCGATTCGCCGAGGGGCGACCGAACGGTGCCCGCGCCAACCTTCCCTTCTTCGACCTGTCCGGCCTGTCGCTGGCCGGCCGCAACCTGACCGGCGCGCATCTTGCCGGCGCCATCCTGCGCGACGCCGACCTGCGCGGGACGGTGCTGGACCATGCCGATCTCTACGGCGCCGACCTGCGCGGGGCCGATCTGTCGGAGGCGCGGCTGTTCCGCACCGACATGCGCGGCGCCAACGTGCGCGGCGCCCGGCTGGACGGCGCCACCATGGTCGAGGTCGATCTGCGCGACGGCAGCATGGTCAACCGCAACAGTGCCGGCGAGCTGAAGGTGGTGGGCTTCGACCCCGGCCCGGCCGACATGGCGTCCGCCCGGCTGACCAACGCCGACATGGCGCGGGCCAAGCTGTCGGGCAGCTTCGCGCGGGCGGCCGACTTCACCAACACCCGGCTGGCCGGCGCGCGGCTGGACCGCACCGACCTGCGCGATGCCAACTTCTCCGGCGCCGACCTGCGCGGGGCGGACCTCAACGGCTCCGACCTGCGTGGTGCCATCCTGGACGGGGCCAGCCTGGACGAGGCCGGGCTGGAGCAGGCAATCCGCACCGACGAGCAGGCCCATGCCGCCCGGCAGGCGCAGCCGCAGGCGGCGGCCGAACCGGAACCGGAAGAGTCTGCCGCCGCCGAACTGCCGGCCCTGCCGGCCGAACAGCTGGACGGCATGCTGCGCCAGCACATGATCTGGCTGGGCACCAGCGGCAAGCAGGGGTCCCAGCTCGACCTGACGGGGCTGAACCTGGAGGGAGCCGATCTGACCGGCAAGGTCCTGACGCTGGCCAAGGGCACCGGCGCCCGGCTGCGCCATGCCCGGCTGAACGGTGCCCAGTTGCAGGCCGCCCAGTTCGACGGCGCCGATCTGCGGTCCGCCGACCTGCGGTCCGCCGACCTGCGCGGGGTGAAGCTGGACCGCGCCATCCTGATCGACAGCCGGCTCGACGGCGCCAACCTGGGCATGCTGCTGGTCAGCGCCGGCGCCAAGGTGATGCGGGCCTCGCTGGTGCGGGCGCGGCTGGCCGGCGCCTCGCTGGCCCAGACCAACCTGAAGGGCAGCGACCTGACGCTGGCCGACCTGACCGGCTGCGACCGCTCGTCGGCGGTGCTGGAGGGCGCCATCCTGGAAGGGACGCGGCTGGGCGGCGCCTGACCCGGCGGGCGGTCCGTTCCAACCGGCGGGATTTCTTTCGCGAAGCCGTTGATTGCTTTCAAATTTCCGTCACGATCCGTGCCGGAGATTGCCGCCGCTGCCGCGGACGGCACTGTCCGCAAGAGCCGATTGCTCCCCTGACCGGGCAGGGGGAGGACTGAAAAAGGGTTGTGTCGTAACGGTTTAGCGCCACGGGTGGGGCTTGACGCCTTGGCGGGGCGGTGGCACGCTGATGCTCAAGCGCGGCGCACCCCGACCATAAGCGCCCGCACCGAATGGGGGAACGTCAACGGTCATGACCAAGTCGGAACTGATCCAACGGCTGGCGGAACGCAATCCGCACCTGTACCAGCGCGACATCGAGAAGATCGTCGGCACCATCTTCGATGAGATCACGGAAGCGCTGGCGCGCGGCGACCGGGTGGAACTGCGCGGCTTCGGCGCTTTCTCCATCAAGAAGCGGGACGCGCGCACGGGTCGCAACCCCCGGACCGGAGAATCGGTTGACGTCGGCGAGAAATGCATACCTTTCTTCAAGACCGGCAAGCAGCTTCGGGAACGACTGAACACGGAGTGAGCGCCGGGCCGGCCGTCTCTCCCCGCCGAATTTCTGAGGAACCTTCGCTTTGCGCCATATTTCCTGGATCGTTACCCTGCCGGTGGCCCTCGTCGCGATCCTGTTCGCGATCTCCAACCGCGGCATCGTGACCCTGTCGCTGTGGCCGCTGCCCTTCACGCTCGACACCCCGGTCTATCTGGCCGCGCTGGCGGCGCTGGTGCTGGGCTTCCTGGCCGGCGGCTTCATCGTCTGGAACAGCCAGCGCCGCCACCGCCGCCGTGCCCGGCGCGAGAGCAACCGCGTGCTGTATCTGGAGCGCGAGCTGAAGGAGGCGCAGGCCCGCGCCGCCGCCGCCGAGAAGCGGCTGGCCGAGAGCACCCGTCCGGTCTCCGGCCCGCTGCCGGGCTCCAGCGGCGGGCTGCCGGTGCCGGCCGCCGAGAACAGCGCACCGACGGTGCATTGAAGCCGGCGTAACCGGACGTCGTTTTTCCCCTCTCCCAGCCCGTCTTGATGCGAGGGGGGCGGGTGCCGGTCGGCGGGAGGAGGTCCCATGCGCACGGTCAGCGCCGCCGAGCTTCGTTCCGTCCTGCACCACCGCATGCTGATCGAACGGCTGCGGCAGAGTTTCCGCGCCGGCGTGGAGGCTCCGCCGGCGCACCGCCACCGGGTGGAGACCTACGGGTCCAGCGACGCCACCTTGCTGCTGGCGCCGGCCTGGCAGGTGAACCAGTCGGTCGGCGTGCGGATCGACACCGTCTTTCCCGACAATGCCGGCGGCGACCTGCCGCAGACCCAGGGCGTCTATCTGCTGGCCGACGGCAAGACCGGGGTGCCGCAGGCGTTGCTGGACTCTTCCGCGGCGCTCGGCCGGCGCAGCGGCGCGGCGGCCTCGGCGCTCGCCGCCTCCTATCTGGCGCGGCCGGACGCGGACCGCCTGCTCGTGGTCGGCACCGGCCCCCTTGCCCTGGAACTGGTGGAGGCCCACACCGCCGTGCGGACGATCCGCCATGTGCTGGTCTGGGGCCGCGACCTGCAGAAGGCCAAGCGCATCGCCGCCCGTTTCCACCGGCCGAAGTTCCGGATCGAGGCGACCGGCGACCTGGAGGGCGCGGTGCGCGGTGCCGACATCGTCGCCTGCGCCACCACGGCGCGCGACCCGCTGATCCGCGGCGACTGGCTGCGGCCGGGTCAGCATCTGGACCTGCTGGGCGGGGTGACGCCGGAGATGCGCGAGGCCGACGACGGCTGCATCCGCCGCTCCCGCGTCTTCGTCGATTGCCGCGACCGCACACCGGCGGAGGCCGGCGACATCGCCCAGCCGCTGGCGTCCGGCCTGCTGCATGCGGAGGACATCGCCGGCGACCTGTTCGACCTCAGCCGCGGCGAGCGGGCGGGGCGGCGCTTCTACGACCAGATCACCCTGTTCAAGTCGGTGGGCACGGCGCTGGCCGACCTCTGTGCCGCCCAGATGGCGGTGGAGATGGTGCTGCACAACGATTCCATCCGCTAGGGGCCGCTAGGGGCCGCTAGGGGCCGCCAGGGAGCCGCGGGACAGGGCTTCCCGTGATCGGGACCTGCGTCTCCGAAAGACAGGGTTACCGGCGTTTCGTCCTGCGCTACTATCCCGCGACTCTTCCCGCTCGTCCGCCGGTCGGCGTGGCAATCCGCAGTTGCGGAAAAGGAATGGCCGCTTGCATGGTTCCGCCTAACCAGCCATCTGACGAGCCCGCCGGGAGCCCGGTACCGTCCGCGGACATCGTCCATCCCTTCCGCAAGCCGCGGCTGGAGGCGGCCATCGGCTGGCTCGCGGCTTGCGGCTTCCTGTTCCTTGCGATGGTCACCGTGCTGGTCGGGGTGCAATCGCGCGAGCGGGCGCTGAACGGGGCGCAGGAGCGCGCCGAGGCCGCCGTCCGGGTCCTGGCGGAACATGCGGCCCGTCTGTTCGACGCCGCCGACCTCCTGGTGGAATATGCCGCCCAGGAAACCGCCGGACGCCCATGGGACGAGATCGCCAAGTCGCGTGCCCTGTGGGACAAGCTGAACGGCCAACGCGCCCGCCTGCCTTTCCTGGACGCAATCTGGCTGAACGACGGGGCGGGGCTGCTGCGGCTGACGACGCTGGCCTTCCCGGCGCCCTATTCCGATGCTTCCGACCGCGATGTCTTCCTGTTCCACAGCCGGGCGACCGGGGTGGGCGATGCGGTGGACCAGCCCCATATCGGGCCGCGCATCATCGGCCGGGTGACCAACAAGGCGACCTTCCTGCTCAGTCGCCGGCTGTCTGAACCTGACGGCCGTTTCCGCGGCATGGCCTCGGTCACCATCGACCCCTCCTATCTGTCGGGCTTCTACAAGGAGTTGGACGTACCCCATCAGCTGGTGACCATCCTGGCGCGGTCCGGCAACCTCGACGTGCTGGTGCGCGAGCCCGACAATGCCGCCGATCCGGCGCCGCTGTCGGACCTGGCCCGCCGTGCGATCCAGGCGCAGCCGGAGGGTGGGGCGGCACGGGACGACACGGTCATCGTTGCCCATCGCCGGGTCGACAGCTGGCCGGTGCATGTGGTCGTCCGGCTTGAAGCGGCTCCGGTCCTGGCGTCATGGCACCGGCTGATCGCGCCCTATGCCGGATTGGGTGCGGCGGCGGCGCTGGCATTGGCGGCACTGTCGGTCTTCGGTTTCCGACAGGCGGGCGCCGCCCGGCAGGTGCAGCGCGAACTGGAGCGCCGGGTGGTCGAGCGCACCGCGTCGCTCCAGCGCACCATCGGCGAGCGCGACGCGGCGCTGGCGCAGAAGGACCTGCTGATGCGCGAGGTCAACCACCGCATCAAGAACAGCCTGCAGGTGGTGTCCAGCCTGCTGGGCCTCCAAGGGCAGGCGGTGGGCGATCCGCGGCTGAGCGACCATCTACTGGAGGCGGGGCGGCGCGTTCAGGCCATCGCCGACATCCACCGGCTGCTCTACCGCGTCGACGACGTCCATTTCATCCCCTTCCACGACTATCTGGCCGAGCTGTGCCGGGAACTGGAGCGTTCGGCCCGGTCCGAAGGCGGCGATTGGCGGCTGGACCTGGCGGTGGAGCCGGCGGAGGTGCCGACCGACCACGCCGTGCCGCTGGGCCTGCTCGCCAACGAGTTGGTGATGAACGCCATCAAGCATGCCTACCGGCCGCTCGTCACCCCGGTGTCCGCCGAAGCCGGTGGCGGCAACGGTGACGGCCGGCCGGAGGGAAGCGGCCATGACACCGCCAACGTCATTTCCGTGGCGCTGCGGTCGGACGGCGACGCGCTGAACCTGATCGTCGGCGACCGCGGTGTCGGGTTGCCCCCAGGCTTCGACTGGCGCCGCAGCCGAAGCCTGGGAATGCGCCTGATCCACACCCTGTCCAAGCAACTGGGCGCCACCCTGACGGTGGAGAACACCAGCCCCGGCGTGCGGTTCACCATCCGCCTGCCGCACCGGCCGGTCCAATCGGGCTCCATATCGTGAAGGGCGCCACACGTCATACGGGAGTATGAACGTAAAGGTCGGTTGCATTTCGCTTGCGTCACCAACGTTATATTCGCCAGGATTGCCGCCTCGGCACCGGGGCGGACGGTGTTCCGTGCAGCCCATGTTTGCGCTAACGCGTCAGACAGCGGCCCGGTCCGGACCTTGCCGCCGCAACCGCCCCCAAGCAGCTTCCACCCAGCAGCTTCCACCCAGCGGCTTCCACCAAACGGCTTTCCAGGGACGATTGCCCGTGACCGTCTCAGCCTCTTCCCCCATGAAAGCGGGGCCCGGTCTGCGGGCGCCGGCGAACCGTCTGCTGCTGGGAGCCGGCTTCATGCTGCTGTCGGCGCTGCTGTTCGGGATCGGCAATTCGGCGGTGCGCTGGGCCTCAACCGTCATGGACCCGTTGGAGGTCGTGTTCTTCCGCAACCTGTTCAGCCTGCTGTGGATGCTGCCCTGGGCGCTGACGGCGGGGGCGCCGGCCTGCCGGTCGGTGGTGGCGGAACGGCGGCTGCGGCCCTACGTGACGCGGGCGGCGACCAGCCTGTGCGCGATGGCCGGCTGGTTCTACGCCATCGCCTATATCCCGCTGCCGACGGCGACGTCGGTCAGCTTTGCAATTCCGCTATTCGTAACGGCGGGGGCGGCGCTGGTCCTGGGCGAACGGGTGCGGCTGCGGCGCTGGGCGGCGGTGTGTGCCGGCTTCGCCGGGGTGGTGATCGTGCTGCGGCCGGGGGCCACGTCCGTCGATCTCGCTTTCCTGGCGCTGTTCGTGCACTGCCTTGCCGCCGCCGCCACCGTGCTGCAGATGCGGATGCTCAGCCGCAGGGACAGCGCATCGGTCATCGTCACCTTCCTTGGACTGCTGGTCACTCCGATGGCGCTGGTGCCGGCGCTGTTCGTCTGGACCTGGCCAAGCTGGAGCGTGCTGGGCGCGCTGGCGCTTTTGGGCGGGCTGCTGACTGCGGGCCAGTTGGCGATGACGAAGGCGCTGTCGCTGGCCGAATCCTCGGCGATGATGCCCTACGATTATGCCCGGCTGCCCTTCACCGCGCTCGTGGCGTGGCTCGCCTTCGGCCAGACCATGGATCTGTGGGGCTGGGTGGGGGCGCTGGTGATCGCCGGTTCTGCGCTCTACACCATGCACCGCGACGCGGCGGACGGGCGCAAGGCGGCGCGCAAATCCGCAGGGACGTCGGCGGGTTAGCCAGCCCTTTCCGAATTGCCGGCCGCCTCGGCGCGCAGCGTTTTCTTCGCGCGCGTCCAGTGCGCCGGGGTCAGGTTGGCGCGCACCGTCTGGACGGCGGCGGCCAGCACCGCAGCATCGTCGGTGAAGCCGGCGATCAGCAGCCAGTCGGGCAGGGCATCCACCGGCAGAACGAAATAGGCCAGCGCCCCCAGAAGGATCGCCTTCGCCCGATAGGGCGTTGCCGGATCGGTCGCGCAGAAATAGGCGGCCAGCAGCTCTTCCAGGAAGGGAATCCGGTGCAGGTTGGCGCGCAGCTTCGGCCAGAAGCGGCGGCGGACCAGCCGTTCGTCATGCTCGACCCGTTCGGGATCGGGAATCGTCAGCGCGGTGCTGGTGCCGGTGGGAACGGATGCTGTCATGGACGCTGAAACCCTCCGGGATTTGGCCCCTTTAGAGAAACCGCCGGCATCACGGCCGGCGCGGATCGCCACGCTGATGCGTCCCCACCATACGGTGTGGTATGGTGAGGCTGCCATCTGGTAAACATAGCCATCCGGCAAACAACAAGTGCGAACGCAGCCTGTTGGACACAAGGCCGGCGCCCCGTACGGACCGGCCGCAATTAAGGAGGAGATGCCATGAACATCCAGGGTCTGTCCGCCATCGTCACCGGCGGCGCCTCGGGCATGGGGGCGGCGACGGCGCGTCATCTGGCCGGGCTCGGCGCCAAGGTGACAGTGCTGGACGTCAACGAGGACGCGGTGCTGAAGACCGCGCATGAGATCGGTGGGCTGGGCCTGGTCTGCGACGTCACCGACGGCGCTTCCGCCGAACGGGCGTTCGATCAGGCGCGCTCCGCCCATGGGCCCGCCCGCATCGCGGTGAATTGCGCCGGCATCGCCCCGGCCCAGCGCATCGTCGGCCGCGACGGCCCGATGCCGCTGGAGAATTTCCGTTCGGTGATCGAGGTGAACCTGATCGGCAGCTTCAACATCCTGCGGCTGGCGGCGGCCGACATGGCGAAGCTGGACCCGCTGGACAGCGGCGAGCGCGGGGTGATCGTCAACACCGCCTCCGTCGCCGCCTATGAGGGGCAGATCGGGCAGGCGGCCTATGCCGCGTCGAAGGGCGGCATCGTCGCCCTGACCATCTGCGCGGCGCGCGACCTCGCCCGCAACGGCATCCGCGTGATGACGGTGGCCCCCGGCCTGATCGGCACGCCGATGCTGCTGAACATGCCGCAGGAGGTTCAGGACAGCCTTGCCGTCACCGTCCCCTTCCCCAAGCGCTTCGGCAAACCGGAGGAGTATGCCCGCCTCGTCCAGCACATCCTGGAGAACGAGATGCTGAACGGCGATGTCATCCGGCTGGACGGCGCCATCCGCATGGCGCCGCAGTAAGGATCGGGGCCGCAATCCAAGGAGCGGTCCCGCATCGGGGCCGTTCCTTCGCTTCTTGAAGTCTCAGCTTTCGGTCATGGCGGCTTCGTCCGCCCGCTCCGCTTCGCCCAGCAGGTCGATCAGCAGGGTGGTGCAGTGCTGGAGCCGCTGGTCGGCGGTCGCGGTCGCCATGTCGCGGCCGGTCTGCTCCTGCCAATCCTGCAGCATCAGCGCCAGATGTTTTCGGACATGATCTTCCCGATCCAGTCGCCGCGTCGCCATGTCGCCTCCAGTCTCCGCTTCGGTCGAACCTGCCGTCAATCCATCCGGTGCCCGCCGGCGTCGGCGCGGCACCCTTTGTGTAATCTCAAATTAGGTAGCCGTCGCCTCCGTCAACAGTCAGAGCCCAAGATGGTCACAGGCGGACCGGCATCGTCCGCGCAGGCGTCCGGCGTGCAATCCGCCTGTGAACTGTTGGAAAGCCAGGGTCGCCAAGCCCATGTTAGCGCCATCATCGAGGAGGCAACCATGAGCACCACAAGCAACGGCGTCAGCAGGACGGGATTGCCGACCCGCCGCTTCGGCACCACCGACATGGCGATCACCCGCGTCGGCTTCGGCGCCTGGGCGATCGGCGGGCCGGATTGGGCCGCCGGCTGGGGCGCGCAGGACGACAGCCAGTCGGTCACCGCCATCCGCCATGCGGTGGAACGCGGCATCAACTGGATCGATACCGCTGCCGTCTACGGCCTTGGCCATTCCGAAGAGATCGTGCGGCGCGCCCTGGCCGAAATTCCGGAAGCCGAGCGCCCCTATGTCTTCACCAAATGCGGTCTGGTGTGGGACGAAACCGACCGCAAGGCGATGCCGCGCCGGATCGGCAAGCCCGACAGCATCCGCCGCGAACTGGAAGCGTCGCTGAAGCGGCTGGGCGTCGAGCGCATCGACCTCTACCAGATGCACTGGCCGGCCGAACATGAGGCGGTCGAGGAGTATTGGCAGACCCTGCTCGACCTGAAAAAGGAGGGCAAGGTCCGCGCCGTCGGCCTGTCCAACCACAACGCCACCCAGTTGGAGGCGGCGGAGCTGCTGGGCCATGTCGACACGCTGCAGCCGCCCTTCTCGGCGATCCGCCGCGATGTCGCCGCGTCGGAACTGCCCTGGTGCCTGTCGCACCAGACCGGCGTCATCGTCTATAGCCCGATGCAGGCCGGCCTGCTGACCGGCCGCTTCACGGTGGAGCGGGCGAAGGCCCTGCCGGCCGACGACTGGCGGTCCAGCAACGCCAACTTCACCGGAGAGGCGCTGGAGCGCAATCTGGCGCTGGCCCAGTCCTTCGGTCCGATCGCCGAGCGGCACGACACCACCATCGCGGCTGTCGCGGTGGCCTGGGTGCTGTCCTGGCCGGCGATCGCCGGGGCCATTGTCGGCGCCCGCACACCGGCCCAGGTTGATGGCTGGCTGGACGCCGCCACCCTGACCCTGACGCCGGAGGATCTCGACGAGATCGCCGCCTCCATCGCCCGGACGGGGGCGGGCAGCGGCCCGTCGCATCCCACCCGCGCCTGATATCGACAGGTTCGACCATAAGAGGAAAGGCAACCGCTTCATGACCGATGCAACGGTGCGTGCCAAACTGCTGGGCCTGCCCGGCAGCCTGCGCAGCAACTCCAACTCGCTGGCCGTGCTGCGCGGGCTGCAGGACGCCCTGCCGGCCGGTGTCAGCATGGACATCCGCGACCTGCGCCTGCCGCTCTACGACCAGGACATCGACACCCCCGATGCTCCGGCGGAGGTCCAGGCCTTCCGTCAGGCCATCGCCGAGGCCGACGCCGTGGTCATCGTCACGCCCGAGTACAATTACGGCATGCCGGGCGTGCTGAAGAACGCACTCGACTGGGCGTCGCGCCCCTACGGCAAATCGGCGCTGATCGGCAAGCCGGTGCTGGTCATCTCCAACTCCCCCGCCTTCACCGGCGGCGTGCGCGCGCACCAGCAGGTGAACGACACGCTTCTGGCGATCCCGGCCAAGCTGGTGGGCGGCGCCCAGGTGGTCATCGGCACCGTCGGCGAGAAGATCAAGGACGGAAAGCTGGCCGACGAGGCGGTGCTGAAATTCGCGCTGGGCGCCATCGACAAGATGGTGGCGGCAGGAAAGTAAAAAGAAAAAGGGGCGCCATGGCCGTGCCAGCCCCTACACAAAGGTGTTGCGCTTTCCCGGAACCGCCTACTACTGTCCGGCCCCGCCGGGCAGAGGCGGTTCCGCCGAAAGTTGACTTGTGGAACATTACGAGAACGCGCGCTCTGGCCCCCGTCGCGGCCGTGCTGGAGTGCGCGTCTTCATGCCGAAGATTTCTTCGGCAAGTAATCAGCGGCGGATTCCCGAGGAATACTCGGGAGTTGAAGTGAATTTCTGCAAACGCCCGGCTGCGCCAACTTCGGCGTATCGCCCAGTCGCACGTCACCACGCAGCCGCCCTGCGGCATCGCCCCCGGCGAGCCAAGACAACTACCGCCTTAGTGGTACGGGCCGCGTCCCTGGCCTTCTGCCAACTGTGCGGCAAGACAACAACTTTGAAGTCCAACCGCGAAGTTCACGAAGAGTTCTCCCGCGTAACCGCATTCTTGAGGCTTCCAGAGCGCCACGGGTGTCTGAACCGCGCCTGCGAGAACCATGGCCGGGCGAATCGGGAAAATCCGGAACTCTATCGGCCCTATGGCTCAACGCGCTCCGGCTCGAAGCGGTTCCTCTGCAAGGGGTGCGGTAAGACCTTCTCGGTTCCCGGCCCGACCACTGGGCACAAGAAGCCCCACGAGAACCTCCAGGTGTTCCGGCTGCTGATGAACCACACCCCCATCAGCCGGATCTGCGAGGTCGCGGACCTGTCCTACACACCGGTCTACGGGAAGATCGACTTCCTGCACCGGCAGTGCCTGACCTTCGCCGCCGAGCGCGAGCGCCAGTTCCCCGAGTTCCACTTCGAGCGCCTCTACCTCTGCTCCGACCGGCAGGACTACATCGTCAACTGGGGCGACCGGAATGCCAGGAAGACCGTCCAACTGACCTCGGTTGGCACAGCCGACCACGACGGCATCCGGGACCGCCGGGTCGATGCCTTCTTCGTCGCCATCGCCAAGGACCGGACGGTGGACGAGAAGCGCGCCGCCACGGCGGAGGCCAAGATGCGCTTGGATGAGGCGCTGACGGCGAGGGGCCTGGACCCAGCCTTGGCAACGTCCACCGAGGTGCGGCATGTCAAAAGGTCGCGGTGATGCGAGAGCGTATCCAGGCGGTCGTTGACGCCAGCCCGGAGGAGAATGGCAGGCTCGACGGCGCGTGGATCAAGCACCGGTTCCCGACGATGGCCGAGCCGGAGAAGAAGGTCGTGCTGCTCACCGACCTTAACGGCTACGGGGCTGACGCTCTGGACCGCCTGGCCCATCTGTTCAACCGAGCCTCGCTTCACGCCATCGACCGCTTCTTCATGCTGGTCCGGCGTCGCCTGCGGCTTCTGGAGCGCCCGATCTCGCCGACGCGCCGGGCGCGGCGCGTCTGGCACGGCTACGCACCCTACGACCCGGCGATGGTCGGCAAGTGCCTCGACATCTTCCGGGTCTGGTACAACTGGTGCTTCACGGGCGAGGACGGCCTGACCCCGGCGGAACGTCTGGGCGTCGCCAAGGGCAAGGTCCGAATGGAAGACATCGTCAACTTCGATCCCTACGCCTGATACGCAGCTCGTCTTACCCAGCCACTCTCATGCTCACTCTGGCAGAGTTCGTGGAGCGGTGTGCCACGACAATGAAAAGCTGCGCGGGAACAAAAATGATGGGGGTTCTGTTCCCCCTCATCGGGCAGAATGGGGTAGAGGAAGCCGCAATGTCACACGAGCAAAATCACTATAGGAACATGATGAAAATGGGTTGGGGTCGGTTTGCGGCAATGATCGCAACCTCGACGTTCATCATGTTCTTTTTGATGTACCAGCTTGTTTATTCGCTCGATCACGCCCTGTTCAGCGTAAACCGGCTGGTCTCCTCGCTCGTAATGGGGTGCGTCATGACTATCGTGATGCTCGGCTTCATGTGG
>JBKHVJ010000322.1:0-9574 GCA_046570145.1 Alphaproteobacteria bacterium | reverse complement strand
TCCCCGTCAATGGTGACGCCGCCGGTGAAGTCGGGCGACGCGAGCGGCGCGGCGCCCAGCGTCGAGCGGATCGCCGCGGCAGAGGAGCCGGCCAACAGCGAACGCGCGAACGCGGTCAGCGTCGTGGTGGAGGCCGTCGTTGCGCCGGTGAAGTAGGGCAGCCGGTCAGCGGCGGCGGTGGTGGCCTGGAGCGCGGCCAGGGCATCGCCGGCAACCTCCGCCGCATAGCCGACGAAGCCACCCACCCGAACGCCGGCCGGTGGGGGCTCGGCCAGAGTGATCGTCGTCCCGCTGACCGTATAGGCCCCACTCTGCGGCGTCTGGACGATACCCCCCACCAGCAGCGTCACCTGTGCAGCAGCGACCAGAGGAGCCGTCGTGGTGATGGTCGAGGTGGTGCCGTCGGCCTCGAAAGGCTCGATCACCTCCGCTACCTTGCCGGCCTGGAGCGCGGCCAGGGTCAGCGCGTCCAGCTGTGCAATGGAGGATGTGGAGACGGTCGGGCGCCCGTCGGCGTCGAAGCCCAGGATGCGGTTCGCCCGCTGGGACAGCGCAGGGAGCGCGGTGCCGACCGCGTCGTCGTTCTCCGGCAGCTTCAGCGCCCGCGCGCCATCGTCGTCCAGCTGCTGCAGGATCGCGGTGTGCTGATCGAACTGGCGATTGACGGCCGGCGTCTTCAGCGGCCCGGCGTTCGGGAAGTCGGTCGTGCGCTCGATCTTGAGCCGGCGTACGATGGCGACCGTGGTGTTGCTGACGGACGTTGCCAGGGTGACCGCCCCGCCCGCGCCGTTGCCGCCGCTGACGGTATAGCCGCTCGTCAGCCGCTCGTCGTCGACGTAGACCCGAAGGTCGGTCGCTGACCAGAACACGAACGGGACCGTGAAGACGCTCTGTGCGGTCGCCCCTACGGCGTAAGTCTTGCGCGGCGTAGTGTCGTAAATGCTCATGTCCGATCCTGCCCTCGTCGATCAAGGGCAGGATCCTTCTCAGCGCGACAACACTCCAACGCACACCGTCAGGCTTTGATTTCCATCTCGACCCACGAATATGTCGTGGCATTGACTACGCCGGGCGAGCCGTGGAGCGCCGCCACCTCGAAATATTCATCAGCGGCGCACAGAATCCACCCGCTGTCGAAAGGCAGCACCGGCCCGTCCCCGACGGCGGTGTGGACCGGCATTCCGATCCATGACCCCGACCCATTGCGCAGCAGCTTCACGCTGTGGCCGTAGTTGCTGCCGGTGGCGCTGAACACCACCTGTCCGAAGATGCGAACCCAGCACGCTTCGTGCGTGTAGATGCGCCCGCCGGTGACGAAGTTTTCAGGGTCGCGCACCACCACATTAAACGGGATGACGCTGTACCCGGCCCCGATGCTGGTGTCGCCGTTCTTGTGCAGCCGAACACCACGCGGCCCGGCCGGCTCGTCGTCGAAGGCGTTCAGCCCGCGCGTGACGTTCGCGGCGTCGATGTCGAGGTTCACGCCGTTGTTGCCGCCCTTGTTCAAGGCCACCGTGCCGTGGGCGGCGGTGCCCTTGAGCCAGATGCCGGTATCAGCGTCGGTGACCGTGTTCCCAATCACGCTGCAATAGCCACCCGACACCACGATCTGCGTCTCGGTGCCGCCGGACGCCGCCGAACCTTCGACGCGCAACTCGTTGAAATGGATCTTCGTGTCCGCGGCGTTGCACTCGATCCCGACGTAATTGTCGGTCGAATCGTTCCGCTTCATCAGGAAGTTGTCATGGATGAAGCTGCTGTTCGACCCGACGACGTTCTCGGTTCCCAGGATGATCCCGCGCTTCCGGGCGGCGATGTGGTTACCGTGGAGCACGAACATGTTGCCGCCATTGTCGCGCGACCAGAAGCCCGTGCCGACCAGCACCATGTGGTTATCTGCGACCGTCCATCCTTCGCCGCCGTTCGTCGCCTTTAGGACAGAGGCGTCATAGTACAGGTTGCCGCTGACCAAGATGGCGATGTCCGCCATGTAGATGTGGTTGTCCTTGATCTTCACATCGGTGGTCAGGTCGTCGGCATAAATCGCGTGCGCCATGTTGTCATAGTGATCGTTGCTGTCGTGCCTCCCGAGGAACGAGCAGCCCTTGATTTCGGTGTTGAAGCCCTTCGTCAGGCGGATCGGGATTTGCCAGCACTTCGATGGATCGGATCCGACGAAGCTACAGTGGGTGACCAGCAGTTGCTTTCCGAAGTCGAGCGACCGGCCATTCAACTTGATCCCGGTGTTGACACCGTCGGTCGTGCTCTTGAACGACAGGTGGTCGAAGATCGTGGTGCAGTTGTCGCTGGTATCGGTCGGCGTCGTGATTTCGAAGCCGTCGCAGCCGTCGAAGATGAAATTGCTGCGCTCCATGCCTTCGCCGTACATGCCGACGAAATCGGTGATCGACAGCTTGCGAGTGATGATGTACTCGCCGGCCGGCACGCGAATGCGGCGACCGGAGTTCAGCGCCTCCTCGATGGCGTCCGTGTCGTCGGCGGAGCCGTTGCCCACCGCTCCCACGGTCTTCACGCTGATCGCGTCGTCCAGCGCATCCCGGCCTGTGCGGGCCACCGCGCCGGCAACGCGGGATCGGTACATGGACATGATCAGGTCAACGCGGTCGAGGGACATAGCGGCGGCTCCGGTGTGCAAACAATGTGCCCACCGTGCGGCCAGTGCGTTCGGCCGCCCAACGCACTCACGGTTGTACTATCCACAGATTTGAATGCTTGCTGAACTCGGAGGAAATCAGCCAACGAGCCAGCGTTTCCAAGTCCTGAGGGTACGATCCGGCCCGCGCAGGAACTCAGTATCAGCGGTTGCAAGAGGGGCCTGTATGATGCAGGCCCCTTGGCCATCAGCGCGGCGCCATCGCCCCCAGGTCTGGCGCACGCTCGGGAGATCCCTGGCCCGGCCGCCACCAGAACCGTTGACCGAAGTCCTTCCGGGCCCGCTCCTCCATGCGCGCGAAGGACTGGCGGTATTCGGGGTCCAACAGCGCCTGGATGTTGTCCATGATGGCCCGGTCCACCACCAGACGGGCGTACCAGAGATTGGCGCCCGGCAGGTTGTAGCGGATCGCGCGGGCCACCTCGGCGCCATAGTGGGAGGGCTTCCCGTCCAGCAGCGCCCGGTAATTCGGCACGGCCAGCCGGGCGGCTTGGTCCACCAGCCCGAAGACGGGACCGGCCAGAGTGACGGACAGGCCCTGTTGGTTGCGGTCCAGCCCGGCCGCGAAGAAGTCGCCGAAGATGCCCGCGCCACCGCCTTGCATCCACGCGGCACCCCAGAACTTCGGGTCATCCATCCGGCGGGGGTCCTTACCGGTCGCCACCTGTCGGGCCTGGATGCTGATCGCACCGGCGACCGTCAGCAGCGTGGAAAGGGCGGCGAACTGCGCGACCTTCGAGGGGGTCGCGTCGATGAAGGTCCGGGCAAGGTGGGTGGTCGCCATGGTGATGGAAAAGCTCTTGAACAGGGTGGCGGACCGGGCCACCTCGCCCATGACGGTCCCTCGCTTCAGCCCGGCGGTGGTGATCTGCCGAACGCGCGCATCCGGTTCCAGGATCGCGAATGCCCGCTCCTCGATGATGGCGCCCATCAGCTTCTCGCCCAACCGCCGATCCGACACGTTGGCCGGGTCGAAGAAGCGGGCGCCCTCGTGCTCGACCAGCGGGGCGGCCCGGATTGTGTCCCATTCGGCCGCGCTGATGCCGTAGCGGTCCAGCATGCGGCGGAGGGGCTTGGACACCTCGCCGCGGGGCCGAGCCACGTTGTCCGCGATGAAGCCCATGAACTCCATCTGGAATGCCGTCTTCAGCGCCTGCGTCCAGGCCCCCAACCCCTGCGCGCGGATCACGAAAGAGGCCATGCGGCCGGTGATCCCCTGGCCGACAACCTCGTCGGCGAAGCGCTTGGACCCGATGGCCGAATCCGTGACGGCGTGACTCACCACCCCCATCCGCATCGCGAAGGCCCGGTCAACCTCCGACGCCGGGTTCAGTTGCTTCATGACGGAGCCCAGCAGCTTCACCACCGGCACGCCGTTGGCCTTGGCTGCCCAGGCGACCGAGACGCTATCAGCCGGGATGGCGGAGATGAGCGCGGACCCCAGCTTTGAGGCGGTCAGCAGGTTGCGCGTGCCGCCGAAGATGCCGGCGATGAGGTCCGACTCCGCGCCCCCCAGGCGGCCGGACAGAAGGTCATAGGCGCGGCCGATGGCGCCGGCACTCTCCACCGCGCGCATGGGGTTGAGGCGGGCCAGGATGCTCAGGTCACTTTCCGCCTTGGCTGCCATCTCCACCACGGCTCGGATCGTGGCTCCGTGCTTTGGGCCAAGCACCTCGGTCAAGGCGATGTCGCGCGCCATCCCCTCCATATGCCCGGTCAGCACGTCGAAGATGCCGCCTGAGCCCGCGCCGAACCGATCGTTATAGGCAAGCCATCCGTCCGCGTTCTGCCACTGGAACACGCGCCGTTCGTTGTGCCGGCCGTAGCTGCCCCCCTTACCCGGCGGGGGCGGCAACTCGGAGGTGATGTTGTCGAAAGCCTGCGTCAGGAGGTCGTTCAGCTTCATGCCGGTCATGGGCGCGCCGGTCTCGAAATCCAGCACCTGCAGATCGCCACGGCGGGCGGCTTCCGTCATGTGCCTGATCCAGGCATCCCGCCCCTCCTTCTTCATCCGCTTGGCGTCGCTGATCTGCGGCACTCGCCAATCGTCCTTCTTCACCAGATCGCCGCCGCCGGCAACGAACCGGTCAGCCCCGTAATCGGTCGCGTCGCGCCAGCCCTTGGCCGCGCTCTTGGCCGTGCCGTCGTTGGTCGATTCGCCGAAAAGCTCCCGGATCATGTTTCGGATCCCGACGGCGTCCTGGGTCAGGCCGGCCGCCTTCGAGCGATAGGCGTTCAGCCCCGCCTCGAAGCGGCGCATCAACTGGCCAAGCACCACCTCCTTCTTGGTCTCGACGTTGTCGTATTTGGCCTTGCCGCGCATGTCCCGCGTCAGCACCGCCATCCCACCGGCCGCGACACCGTCGGGGTGGGACATCACGTCATCGACCACCCGGGCGGAGGCGAGGATTTGCTTGGCGGTGATCCCCTTCTGCCGGACCGCTTCGTCCTTCATGATGCGGGCGGCCTCGGCAATCGCCGCAGAGGTCGCGGCGTCGCGCGACATGCCGGCCGCATACTTCTGCTCCAGACCAGTGATCATTCGCAGCGCCTGTTCGGCGGCCTCGCGCGACAAGGCTCCGGCCTCAACGCGACCGTCCAGGCACTTCTTGATGCTGAAATCGCTCATTCTGCCGCCACTCCAAAGGCGCATGCCGCGATGGTCGCGGCGTCATCGATTGCCCGGTCTGCCTCGTCCATCAGATCCATCGCGGATCGGCGCAGCGTCACCAGCTTGCCGGCCTCGTCGACCGACTCCCCGACCGGCACGTCGAGATCCCGCGCGGCCATGACGCGATTCACTTCCTGGAAGAGGGCCTCTTGCGTGTCGGGGGCGGACGCCATCTCTTCGGCCGGTCGGGCTTCGGGGATGGCGCGCGAGGACTCTGCGGTCAGCCGCTCCCCCGACAGGATTTGGTCAGCCGTCAGCGGCTCCCCGAACAGGCGCGGGCCGGCGGTGTTCTTGCCGGCCTCGTCCAGATAGCCGGTCAGCATCTCCGCCACGCGGGCGCGACCGGCCGGTTTGGAAAGCGCCTCGTCCCGGAACATGCCGGCCAGCAGCAGGCGCGCAGTGGGGGACAGGTCGTCGCCGAACAGGCCCATCTGCTGCGCAAGCTCGACCACCGCCCGGCCGCTGGCACGCGCCTCCGCCACCATGCGGACCGCGGCCAGAAGGTCGGGCGTCACGTCCATCCCGGCTTCCACCTCGCCCCGCGCCACAGCGGCGCGCATCCTGGCCCACGGCCCGGCAACATCGAGGAGGGCGCCGCCGATGGCGCGGATATCGCTGTCCGCATCCTCGACGATCCGGCCGATGATGGTGGGGTCGCCATAGGCCCGGCCCAGCAGCGCGCCCTCCAGCCGCTTCTTGCCTTCGAGGTTCAGCGCGCCGCCGGCATCGACCAGGGAACCACGCTCAGAGGCGGGCAAGCTGTCCAAGAAGCTGCGGACGAAGGGGCGGTTCCCCGCCGCAGTGACATCGCCGCTGGTCAGGCGGCCGAGCGCGTCGTCGGTCAGCCGGCGGGCGTCGGCAAGGGCAAGCTCGGTCGGCGACATGCGGGCGGCGGAGGTGGCGTTCGCGTCGCGCGCCAGGGCGGCCCGGCCGGCGGGGTCCATCTCGGTCTTGCGAACGGCGACCAGCACCGGGTTCCGCATCTCCGCGGCGGCCAGGTCCTGCGTCGCCACCCATTCCCGGTACCGCGCGGCGCTGTCGCCGTCAGCCTCGTATGCCCGGCGGATCGCGGACACGCGACCGTTGCCGCTCTCGACCACGCCATCCGGCCCGATGATCGGTGCGCCCGTGGCGGCGTCAGGCGACCGACCAAGGCGTTCAGGCTGAAGGTTGGCCGCGATGTCGGCAATCTGCGCCTGCGAGGCAAGGCGCGTCCGGTCGCGCGGCTGCAGCTCTGCAGGGAAGGCGGGGTTCACCGATCCATCGGCGCCGTGGCTGCTGATCAGGGAATCGGCCTCGACGGCGCGGTACTCCACATCGATTGCTTGGCCGGAGGAGGTGTAGACGCGGGAGGCGTTCGGGCCTACATTGTCGTTGCCGGCCCGCTGGCCCCGGAGTCCCAACAAGCTCTCCGGCTGTATCTCATCCCGTCGCGGCTCCAAAACCGGGGGTGAGGATCCAAGCGGGCCGACCCTCCTCTTCGACAGCGCTCCACCATCGCCCGGCTTCCCTGGTTCCTGCACGTATGCAGACACGAGGTGGCGGTCCCGGCGCCCCTGGATCAGGTTGTCGGCGAAGACGACGACTCGCGAGGTACCATCAGCGCCGGGCAATTCCACCCGCCATTCCCGCCCGCGCGACCCGTCAGCCGCCGCCGGCCGCGTAGGCTCCATCTCGCGAATCACCTGCGGAAACGCCATCAGGTCGTCCTTGGTGATTTGCAGTTCTGGCGCCTTCTTGGAGTTCTCGCCGTGGCGCCAGATGAACTTGACCAACCCCCAGCCGCTGCCCCGTACCTCAACGTCGCCAAGCCCTTTGAAACCTCCCCGGCCGATGATGACCGATTCGATATCCTCGGGCTGGATGCGGATCAGCGGATCGTCAGCCGGACCATTCGGGTCAGCACGCACCCGGTCGTAGCCGTCGCCGATCTCGCGGGCCTCGCGCACAATGTCCTGCACGTCGACCGGCCGGCCCGCCTCGATGTCCTGCGCGGCCTTCGTCATGGCCTGCGCGTGGGCTTGCTCCCCGGTGACGGTGGCGCCCAACGGGTTGGACGCGCGCACCTCCTGATCCCGCTCCAGCACATTCGCGGCGTCCTGCACTTCGCGTGGCAGTTCCGACCGGTTGCGACCGCGCCACCAGTCGATGCCCCGGCCAAGCGCCTTCAGACTGCCGCCGATGACGGCGCCGCCGGCTGCTGCGCCCGCGACGTTCTCCAGCGCGTCGGCCAGCCCATACTGCGGGTCCACCTGCTGCTTGAACGGGGCGGTGCCGGCCTCGATGACGGCTTGGCTACCCGCCGCAATCCCGGCTTCGACCGCTGCCGTGCGCAGGATGCCGGACGCGGCGCCCGCGCCGAAGAACATGGATGCGATGTTCAGCGGGTCGGTCATGGCGCCCGCGACGCTGCCCAGCATCCGGCCGCTGAAGGATCCGAACGTCTGCGGCCGGGCAGCCAACTGGTCGGCCGTCTCCTTCACCCCGCGCGCCTTCTCGACGGCGAACCGCTGGCGCTCTTCGTCGGCGGGGTAGGAGAGGGACAGGTCGGGCCGTTCGGCCTTGATCTGGTCGAAGCGGCCTTGGTTGAAGCGCTCGACGGCTTCCCGGTTCGGGCCAGGGGCGGCAGTCTCCGGGTTCGGCAGAATCTCCCCGGTCGCCTCCTCGAAGGCGTCGAGCGAGCGCTGCACCGCTTCCGCCCGGTGCCGCCACAGGGCGTCCGAGCTCTCGAAGTCGCGGGCCTCGCGATAGTTGGCGAGATAGGACTCGGCGAAGGCCGGCGGCAGTTCAGCCGGCGGAGCGGATCGCGCGCGGGTCAGCGTGTCGGCGGTGTCGGTGTTGTACAGTCCAAGCAGCATGAAGGCCCCTCCGTCCCATGCACTTCCGCACGGACTGAGGGGCCTTCCCAACGCACGACGAGGCTACTTCGCCGCCACCTTCTTCGACAGGTCCAAGACGAACGGCTGCTTGTCCGGCCCCTGCGCGAACCCTCCGCCAATCTCGACGAGGTACCGGCCCGGCCCCGCATCGTGCAGCGCGCCCAGCCGGCGGAAGTCGCTGGCCTTGATCGCTGTTCCGCTTCCCGTCGTCATGCCGGCAAGGTCGTCGTCGGTCAGGCCGTCGACCAGCCGGCCGAAGTCGCTGGCCGACATGCCCGGCTTCGGTGGGATGATCTTGCGGTTGCTGACAGACCAAGACGAACCGCCCCATTCGACCACGCCGCCGGTCACGTCGGTCAGCGCCTGATTCAGCCGGGATTCGTCCATCACGCCCGACCGATCGTTCGCCGCCGCGGACAGGTCGGCATACCGCGCCAGAGCCGCCCGCTCGATGGCGTCGCGGCTCTTCGGCATGTTGCCGGCGGCGGACCCCAGATAGTCGTTCACGGACTGCCTGATGGCCTTGTCCTGCGGCAGGATCTTCTTGTCGAGGTCGATGACCGATTGCCCGCGCACGATGGACAAGCCCAGGTCCGCGTTCTGCTGGTAGAGCATGCCGGCCGCCGCGAACACGGGATCGTCGCCTGCCACCTTCTCCAGCGTCGCGCGGAGGTGGTCGCCATCGAGGGACCGGCCCAGCGTGCCGACGATCCGGCCCCGCGTGCTAGCGTCGCCGTTCGCCCAAGTCGCCTTCAGCGTGTCCAGTTCGGGCTTGGTCAGCACCGGCGCCGGTCCGCCGATCTGGAACATGGAGGAGGTCGCCGCAGCGGTCCGCTGGCGTTCCTGCAGGGCAGCCGCCGCCGCGTCCGGCTGCGACCAGTCCACCGCCGGCAGGGCAGGGGCGCCGCGCAGGCCCGAGACGTATCCCAGCGGGTCTGACTTCAGCGCCTCCATCTTCCGGGTGTTGGCGGCCTCCATGTCGCGGATCAGGTCGGGGTCAACGCCGGGCCGGACGGTGAAACTGGGAACGGGCGTCGCCTTCTCCCCGAACAGCCCCGGCCGATAGAAGGTGTGGTCGCCGATGGTGGCGGACATGAACTGGTCCTTGCCGGCACCGAAGTCGGTCCCGCGCTCGGCAGAGATCTTGCGGTTCAGGAAATAGGTCGCGCCGCCGGTCGGGTCGGGGCGCTCGCCGGCCGCGATCTCGTCGATGATCTGCCCGACCGCGGCGCGCTGGGCATCGCTTCCCGGCGACAGGTTCCGCCAGTCGCCGCCGGCCCGGCCGACCGGCTCGAATTGGTTCTTCTGGTTGACGACCGAGTCGACTGAACCGCCCCAGCCCGGATGACG
>JBKHVJ010000321.1:0-8542 GCA_046570145.1 Alphaproteobacteria bacterium | reverse complement strand
ATCAGGAGGGCGGCCGGGTCGCACGCATGCGCCCGCCGCATTGGCCCGCCCACCCGCCGATGGGCGTGTTCGGCGCGCTGGCCGAGCGCGATGCCGATGCCGGGCGCGAGGCCGCCTGGATCAATGGCCGGCTGCTCGCCCACATGCTGGCGGAGGTCGGCATCACGGTGGACTGCGCGCCCGTGTGCGACGTGCCGGTGGAGGGCGCGCACGACATCATCGGCGACCGTGCCTTCTCGCGCGATCCCGCCGTGGTGATCGCGCTGGCCCGGGCCACCGCCGAAGGGCTGCTGGCCGGCGGCGTGCAGCCGGTGGTCAAGCACATCCCCGGCCATGGCCGCGCCTTCGCCGACAGCCACGCCGAACTGCCGGTGGTGGACGCCGACCGCGCCGCGCTGGAGGCCACCGACTTCGCCCCCTTCCGAGCGTTGGCCGACCTGCCGCTGGCGATGGTGGCGCATGTGGTGCTGAAGGCCATCGACCCGACCGCCCCGGCCAGCACGTCGCCCATCGTGGTGCGCGAGGTGGTGCGGGGGTCGTCAATCGGCTTCGGCGGGCTGCTGTTCAGTGACGACCTGTCGATGAACGCGCTGCAGGGCGATCCCCGCACGCGGGCCGAAGCGGTGCTGGCGGCGGGCATGGATGTCGTGCTCCACTGCAATGGCGATCTGGATGAAATGCGCTCCCTGCTCGGTGCCGTTCCGGTGCTGGGCGGCACCGCGGCAGAGCGCTGGGCGCGTGCCGAGGCGATGCGCCATGCCCCCGAACCCGCGGACATCGCGGCATTGACGAACCGGCTGGCCGAGCTTCTCGGCACGGCCCAGGCCTGACGGAGGGGAGCGGACGATGGAGGAATGGATCTTCCAGGTGACGGCCGTGGCCCTGCCGGCCATCATCGCCATCACCCTGCACGAGGCGGCGCACGGCTTCGTCGCCTGGCGGCTGGGCGACGACACCGCCTACCGGTTGGGGCGGGTCACCTTCAACCCGATCCGCCACATCGACCCGTTCGGGACG
Organism: Alphaproteobacteria bacterium; assembly: GCA_046570145.1. Taxonomy (GTDB): domain Bacteria; phylum Pseudomonadota; class Alphaproteobacteria; order Azospirillales; family Azospirillaceae; genus Azospirillum. The sequence goes on along the minus strand of JBKHVJ010000321.1, from coordinate 7,525 downwards.
GTGCTGCTGCCGGCGCTGATGTATTTCACCACCGGCTTCGTCTTCGGCTGGGCCAAGCCGGTGCCGGTGAACTTCGCCCGGCTGGATCATCCGCGCCGCGACATGGTGTGGGTGGCGCTGGCCGGTCCGGGGACCAACTTCCTCCTGGCGGTGGCGTCGGCGGTGGTCTGGCGGCTGGTCAATCCGGAAAACAGCTATATCGAGCTGTGGATCCGCTCCGCTGCCGAGGTGTCGGTGCTGGTCAACGTCATCCTGATGGTCTTCAACCTGATCCCGCTGCCGCCGCTGGACGGCGGACGCGTGGCCGTCGGCGTCCTGCCGGACATGCTGGCCGTGCCGCTGGCCAGGCTGGAGCGCTTCGGGTTGCTGATCCTGATGGCTGCCTTCTTCCTGCTGCCGATGCTGGGTCGCCAGATCGGCATGGATCTCAGCGTCATGCATTGGGTTCTCGGGCCGCCGGTGGATGCGGTGATCGACTTCATCCGCATCCTGACCGGCAACGACTGAAGGTTTTCCGATGGCCGACCTGATGGCCGAGCATGTGGCCGACACTCCCGCCACGGTGGAGGTGTCGCCGTCCGAACAGCTGTTGCTGGTTCTGGACGGGTTCGAGGGACCGCTCGACATGCTGCTGGCGTTGGGACGCGACCAGAAGGTCGACCTGACGCGCATCTCCATCCTGGAACTGGCCGACCAGTACCTCGCCTTCGTGGCGGAGGCGCGCAAGGTGCGGCTGGAATTGGCGGCCGACTATCTGGTGATGGCCGCGTGGCTGGCCTACCTCAAGTCGCGCCTGCTGCTGCCCGAACCGGAGGGGGAGGAGCCCTCCGGCGAGGACATGGCCGCGGCGCTGGCATTCCAGCTTCAGCGGTTGGAGGCCATGAAGGGCGTAGCCGCCAAGCTGTTCGCCCGCCCACGGCTGGGCATCGATGTCCACCCCCGCGGCGCGCCGGAGGATTTGGACCTGCGCCGCAAGTCGGTCTATGAGGTCACGCTGTTCGACCTGCTGCGCGCCTATGGCCAGCAACGCGCCCGCAAGGAGGCCGGCGTCCTGCACATCGCACCGGTTCGCCTCTATTCCATGGAGGAGGCGGTGCAGCGCCTGTCCTCGCTGCTCGGCCACATGCCGGATTGGGCGACGCTGGCCAGCTTCCTGCCGGGTGGTGAGGGCGGCGGGCTGCTGACCCGCTCCGCACTGGCCGCCCATTTCGCGGCGACGCTGGAACTGGCGAAGGCCGGCCGGGTGGAGCTGCGCCAGGAGGGTGCTTTCGCCCCGCTTTATGTCCGCGGACGCCAAGCCGGCGACACAGCCGCGGACCCATCGGATTCTTGAGGACCATGATCAAGGAAGTCACCGACGCCCAGGAAACGGAAGCCCGCATCGGCCGGTTGCGCCTGCTGGAGGCGCTGTTGTTCGCCTCGGCCGAACCGCTGGACGAGGAGACGCTGGCCGGCCGCGTCGGGCCGGAGATCGTCCCGCTGCTGGAGGAGCTGCGCGCCCATTATGCCCCGCGCGGCGTCAATCTGGTGCGCACCGGGGGCGGCTGGGCCTTCCGCACCGCGGTCGATCTGGCGCCCGAACTTCGGCGGGAGGAGGAGGTGTCGCGCAAGCTGTCGCGCGCGGCCATCGAAACGCTGACGATCATCGCCTATCACCAGCCGGTGACCAGGGGGGAGATCGAATCCATCCGCGGCGTGGCGACCAGCAAGGGCACGCTGGATCTGCTGATGGAACATGGCTGGATCCGGCCGGGCAAGCGGCGGGAGACGCCGGGCCGTCCGCTGACCTGGATCACCACCGACCATTTCCTCGACCATTTCGGCCTGGAAAGCCTGCGCGACCTGCCCAGTGTCGACGACCTGCGAGCCGCCGGCCTGCTGGACAGCCGCCCGGTGCTTCTGGGACTCGGGGCCGCTGGGGACGATGGCGGCTTTGCCGCTTCGGGCGACGACGGCGACGAGGAGTCCTGAGGAGCGGCGCGTTTTTCGGGAGAGCCACTCGCGAATTCCCGTGAAACCTCAATGACAACCGGTTAAGGATGGTGGGGCGAACGTTGCGGCCCAATGGCCTTTCTGCCATAGTGCCGGCCCGCCGCAAAGGCCGTTCAAACGTGATAGGCGCGCCATGGGTTCTTTCAGCATCTGGCACTGGATTATCGTTCTACTGATCGTTCTTCTCCTGTTCGGCGCTGGAAAGTTGCCGAAGGTGATGGGCGATCTCGCCAAGGGTGTGAAGTCCTTCAAGGCGGGTCTGCAGGACGACAGCGATGACGCCGCTTCCGGCGCCAATGCCAAGGTCATTCCGAACCAGCCGGCCAACACGGCCGAAACCGCGGCCAAGAAGGACGAGGCGGCCCGCAGCTGACCGGCGGGCGCGCGGGGGTGCCTCGTGTGTTCCGTTCGCGCGCCATCCTGTCCACCGCATTCGTGAAGCCGGAAGAACATGTTCGACATCGCTTGGTCCGAACTGATGGTGATCGCCGTCATCGCCCTTGTGGTCATCGGGCCCAAGGATTTGCCCAAGGCGATCTTCACGCTCGGCAAATGGGTGCGTAAGGCGAGAGGCGTCGCGCGCGAATTCCAGACCCACATCGACGATATGATGCGGGAGACCGAGTTGGACGAGCTTCGCAAGGAAGCCCTGAAGACCCGCGACCTGAACATCAAGAAGATGATGGAGGATACCATCGACCCGAAGTGGGAGGTGGGGAAGGCCTTCGACCCCAAGGGCTTCGACGTGGGGCTGAACGGCCATGCCGGCAGCACCCCGGAGCCGGATCTGCCCCAGGTGCCGGCGCAGACGCCGGCTCCGGCGGTGGCCGACAGCACGCCGCCGTCGGCCGCCCCGTCGCCGATCACCACCCAGCCGCCCCCGGTGCAATCCGCATCGGTGCAGCCGGCCACCCAACCGGCCGCCCAGCCGGCCGCCCAGCCGGCCGAAGTGGCCTCCGCCCAGTCCACCGATAAGCAGACCTAAGGTCGAAGACGGACCATGACCGGCGAAACGCATCAGGACGAACTCGAAGACAGCAAGATGCCGCTGATCGATCATCTGATCGAACTGCGGAACCGGCTGATGTGGGCGGTCGGGGCCATCCTGATCGCCTTTCTGCTGTGCTACGCCGTGTCGGACCGGATCTACAATTTCCTGGTCCAGCCGTTGGCCGACCTGCTGGCGGGGCAGGGGCGCCGGATGATCTACACCGGCCTGACGGAAGCCTTCTTCACCTATGTGAAGGTGGCCTTCTGGGCGGGCTGCTTCGTCTCCTTCCCGATCATCGCCAGCCAGATCTGGATGTTCGTGGCGCCGGGCCTGTACAAGCACGAGCGCAAGGCGTTCCTGCCCTTCCTGGTCGCGACCCCGGTGATGTTCCTGACCGGTGCGGCCATCGTCTATTACTTCATTTTTCCGATGGCCTGGCGCTTCTTCCTGGGTTTCGAGTTCCATCCCGGCGGCGACGCCAACGCCCTGCCCATCGAGTTCGAGGCGCGCGTCGGCGAATACCTGCATCTGGTGATGTCGCTGATCTTCGCCTTCGGCATCGCTTTCCAGCTGCCGGTCCTGCTGACTCTGCTGGTGCGCGTCGGCATCGTCAGCACCGATGCGCTGGCGTCGAAGCGGCGCTATGCCATCGTCGGCGCCTTCGTCGCCGCGGCGATCCTGACCCCGCCGGACGTCATCAGCCAAGTCAGCCTTGCGGTGCCGCTGATCGGGCTGTACGAGATCGCCATCATCATCGGCCGTCGCATCGAGAAGGCACGGGCCGCGGCAGAGACCGAGTAAGCCCGCCGTCCGTTGCCCCGTTGTCTGCTGTGACGCAAGGTAATAATCCGTCCGTCGTGGACATGCCGCCATTCTCGCGCTAAAAGCACGGTTCGGCCAATGGAAGGCCGTAGCCGCGCACCCGGAGCCTTGACCGTATGCAGACCGCCAACGACATCCGTCGCACGTTCCTGGATTTCTTCGCCAAGCAGGGCCATCAGAAAGTCGACTCGTCACCGCTGGTGCCGCGCAACGACCCGACGCTGATGTTCACCAATGCCGGCATGGTCCAGTTCAAGAACGTCTTCACCGGTGCCGAGACGCGGCCCTACAAGCGCGCGGTCACCTCGCAGAAATGCGTGCGCGCCGGCGGCAAGCACAACGACCTGGACAATGTCGGCTATACCGCGCGGCATCACACCTTCTTCGAGATGCTGGGCAACTTCTCCTTCGGCGATTATTTCAAGGACGACGCCATCGCGTTCGCCTGGAACCTGATCACCAAGGAGTACGGCCTGCCGGCCGACAAGCTGCTGGTGACGGTCCACACCTCCGACGAGGACGCGGCGGCAATCTGGCGCAAGGTCGCCGGCCTGTCGGACGACCGCATCATCCGCATTCCGACCGACGACAATTTCTGGCGCATGGGCGACACCGGCCCCTGCGGCCCGTGCTCCGAAATCTTCTTCGACCACGGCCCGTCCATCGCCGGTGGCCCGCCGGGCAGCCCGGACCAGGATGGCGACCGCTTCATCGAGATCTGGAACCTCGTGTTCATGCAGTATGAACAGCTGGGTCCGGACAATCTGGTGCCGCTTCCCAAGCCGTCCATCGACACCGGCATGGGGCTGGAGCGTCTGGCCGCCGTCCTGCAGGGCAAGCACGACAACTACGACATCGACCTGATGCGGGCGCTGATCGTGGCGTCGGCCGAGGCGACCAAGACCTCGCCGGACGGCGCCCATGCCGTGTCGCACCGGGTCATCGCCGACCATCTGCGCTCCACCTCCTTCCTGATCGCCGACGGTGTCCTGCCCTCGAACGAGGGCCGCGGCTATGTGCTGCGCCGCATCATGCGCCGCGCCATGCGCCACGCCCACATGATCGGTGCGCGCGAGCCGCTGATGCACCGTCTGGTTCCGGCGCTGATCCAGCAGATGGGCGACGCCTATCCGGAACTGAACCGCGCCCGCGCCCTGATCGTCGAGACGCTGAAGCTGGAGGAGACCCGCTTCAAGCAGACGCTGGAGCGCGGCCTGCGCCTGCTGGAGGACGAGGTCGGCCATCTCGGCGAAGGCCAGCCGCTGGCCGGTGACGTCGCCTTCAAGCTGTACGACACCTATGGCTTCCCGCTCGACCTGACGCAGGACGTTCTGCGCGGCCAGGGCCGCGGCGTCGACGAGGCCGGATTCAAGGCCGCCATGGACGAGCAGCGCCGCAAGGCCCGCGAATCCTGGGCGGGGTCGGGCGAGGTCGGCACCGAGAAGCTGTGGTACGAGATCAAGGACGAGCTGGGCGCCACCGAGTTCTTCGGCTACGACACCGAGGTCGCCGAAGGCAAGGTGACCGCCATCGTCAAGGGCGATGCCCGCGTCGAGGCCGCCACCATCGGCGACCAGGTGCTGGTCGTCGTCAACCAGACCCCCTTCTACGGCGAATCGGGCGGTCAGGTCGGCGATGCCGGCGTGATCTTCTCGGCCGGCGGGGCCGAGGTCGCGGTCTCCGACACGCTGAAGAAGCTGGGCGCCGTATGGGCCCATGTCGGCACCGTCACCAAGGGCACTCTTTCGGTCGGCGATGTGGTCGAACTGCGGGTCGACAGCGGGCGCCGCGCCGCCATCCGCGCCAACCACTCCGCCACGCACCTGCTGCACGAGGCTCTGCGCCATCGCCTGGGCGACCATGTCACGCAGAAGGGGTCGCTGGTGGCGCCGGAGCGTCTGCGCTTCGACATCAGCCAGCCGACCGGCCTGTCCGCCGCCGACATCGCCGCCGTCGAGGACGAGGTGAACCGCCGCGTGCTGGGCAACAGCGAGGTCATCACCCGTCTGATGTCCCCGGACGAGGCCCGCGCCCAGGGGGCGATGGCCCTGTTCGACGAGAAGTACGGCGACGAGGTCCGCGTCGTCTCGATGGGCGGCCCGCATGGCGAGCTCGACCGCGACTATTCCATCGAACTGTGCGGCGGCACCCATGTCCGCCGCACCGGCGACATCGGCGTGTTCAAGATCGTTTCCGAAGGCGCCGTCGCCGCCGGCGTCCGCCGCATCGAGGCGCTGACCGGCACCGGCGCCAAGGCGTGGCTGTCCGAGCGCGACCATCTGCTGACCGAGGCGGCGAGCGTCCTGAAGGTGAAGCCCGACGAGGTGCCGGCCCGCGTGGCGGTTCTGGTCGAGGAACGCCGCAAGATGGAACGCGAACTGGCCGACCTGCGCCGGCAAGTGGCCATGGGAGGCGGTGCCAAGGCCGACGGCGGCAACGAGGCCAAGGACGTCGCCGGCGTCAAGTTCGCCGCCCGCGTGGTCGAAGGCCTGCCGGCCAAGGACCTGAAGCCGATGGCCGACGAGCTGAAGAAGCAGGTCGGCTCCGGCGTGGTCGTGCTGATCGCTTCGAACGAGGGCAAGGCCTCCATCGTCATCGGCGTGACCGACGACCTGACCGGCACCCTGAGCGCCGTCGATCTGGTCCGCGTCGGCGCCGAGGCGCTGGGCGGCAAGGGCGGCGGTGGCCGGCCGGACATGGCCCAGGCCGGCGGCCCCGACGCCTCGCTGGCCCCGGCGGCGATCGAGGCCATCGAAGCGGCGATTGCAGCCAAGAAGGCCTCCTGATCCTGAAGAAACCCGGCCCCCGGTTCGCTCCGGGGGCCGTTTTTCTGTTCTTGCCGCTTTTTGTCGAGGCCCGGCGATGGAACTCCCGACCCTTCCCTTCACCGTGACCGACTGGGCCGCCGTTCCCGTCACCGAGCATCCGGGCGAAACCGGCAAGGCGCTTTGGCGGACCTTCCGCGCCGGGGAATTGCGGGTGCGGCTGGTCGAATACACGCCCGGCTATCTGGCCGATCATTGGTGCGACCGCGGCCATGTGCTGTTCGTGGTCAGCGGCGAGCTGATCACCGAACTGAAGGACGGCCGCCGCTTCGTCCTGACCGCGGGCATGAGCTATCAGGTGTCCGATTTCGGTGACCACCCGCACCGGTCATCGACCGAAATCGGCGCCACCCTGTTTATCGTGGACTGAAACATCGTCGCTTGAGGGAACAGGCCCATGCGCTTCACCGGCACCGACCGCTATGTCGCCACCGATGACCTGATGGTTGCGGTCAACGCCGCGATCACGCTGGAACGGCCGCTTCTGGTGAAGGGGGAACCCGGCACCGGAAAAACCGTGCTGGCGGTGGAAATCGCCCGCGCTCTGAACAAGCCGCTGATGTCCTGGCATGTGAAGTCCACCACCAAGGCGCAACAGGGCCTTTATGAATACGACGCGGTCAGCCGTCTGCGCGACAGCCAGTTGGGCGAGGCGAAGGTCCACGACATCGCCAACTACATCGTCCGCGGCAAGCTGTGGGAAGCCTTCGAGGCGCCGGAGCCTCCGGTCCTGCTGATCGACGAGATCGACAAGGCCGACATCGAGTTCCCGAACGACCTGCTGCTCGAGCTCGATCGCATGCAGTTCTTCGTCTACGAGACGCGCCGGACGGTGCAGGCGCGGCACCGCCCGGTGGTGATCATCACCTCGAACAACGAGAAGGAGCTGCCGGAC
>JBKHVJ010000320.1:0-10412 GCA_046570145.1 Alphaproteobacteria bacterium | reverse complement strand
CAGCGAATCGCGGAAGGTGACGCCGGGCTTGACCATTTCGCGGGCCAGCGCGGCGGTGAAGGGAGCCGGCCCTTTGGCCGCTTGGGGCGGCACCGGCGGCACTCCGGGACGGTGGGCATAGACGACGAACAGGCCGTCCGCTTCCATCGGCGTTCCCAGCGCGCCGCCGCCGACCCGCTGGGCCAGCGCATCGGCCGTGCCCGGATCGATCACCACCACCGACTTGCGCCCGCTGTCGCGCAGGTCGCCCAGCACCGTGTCGAGGTCCAGCGCCGTGCGCGGCAGATCCTCCGCCCCCGCAGGCGCGGCGTCGGCGGGCAGCAGATACTCCCGTTCCCCGAGCCCGACGGCGAGGCCGGTATAGTAGACGAAGCCCAGGTCGGCGCCGGACAGCGCCTCGCGGAAGCGCTCCAGCGCCGACTCCATCGCGACCCGTCCGACATTGTCGGCCCGCGTTACCGCAAAGCCGGCCTTGCGTAGCGCGGACGCCATCGCCCCCGCATTGGCGGCGGCCTGGTCCGACCGGCTTTCGAGCCCGTTGTAGCGTCCATTGTCGATGACCAGCGCCACCCGCTTTCCGCTGTCGGCCGCGTCGGCGCCGAAGGGCAGGGCAGCCAGCAGCGTCGCGGCGAGCACGGTGCCCGCAAGGGTCCGTCTCCATGGCCGGGTGGTGGGGAATGCGGCGTTGCGCGGCCGGGCGATCATGGTCAAGGCGTTCCGTCCTCCGTCTTCGCGGCGACCACCCGCTGGGCGCGGCCGTTGATGCCGCCACCCGCCGGGCTGCGCGCCGCCGCCGGGAGCATAGCCTTTTCCGCCCTTGCAGGACCCCGCTCTTTGGGGGGGCGGGCGATGGCGGCATTACCCCGCGCGGACAAAGGCCGAACGCCGCACCGGCGTCGCATGCCGCGGTTCAACCCGCCGAACAAGCTCGCCGAAGGCGCGAGGTATCGCTTTCCCTTCGCGGCGAAGCCGCCTATATGACGCTCCTTCGCAGACAACGAGGTTTCGCCATGCCGCCCGCAAAGCCGTCCGCCGTCCGGATGTCCGACACCGAAATCGCCCGCGTGCAGATGTATCTGCGCAAGACGCTGGGCAATCAGAAGATCGTGATCGAGCCGCCGGCCAAGGCCGGCCAGTCGGCCGAGGTGACGGTGGATGGCGAGTTCTTCGGCACGCTGAACCGTGACGAGGACGAGGGCGAGATCTCCTACGCCCTGAACGTCGTCATCCTGGAGGAGGATCTGCCGGAGCCGCCGGCCATCCCGCGCCGCTGATCGCCGGCCTCTTCCCCGACGTTCTCCTGGCGCCCTAGCGGCTGTGAGCGCGAAGCTCCGCCGCCAGGGCGGCCAGCAGGGTCTGCCCGCCCGACAGGGTCAGCCCGCGCACCAGCACGATCGCCTTGTGCCCGCCGCGCCGGTGCATGACAAGCCGCACGTTGCGGCTGCCGGCGGCCTTCAGCTCCGCCTTGACGGCTTCGTTGGGCGCCACGTCGCCGGCGACCAGCTTCAATTCCGCCTTGTGTCCGTAATCGTGCGCCGGATCGATCCAGGCGACGAACAGCGGCTTGCCGCCGACCATCGGATAGAGCGCCAGATCCCGGATCGTCTCGTGCGGATGGATGCGGGCACCGTCCACCGTCAATCCGCGCGCCGTCACGCCCAGCCGCACGGCGCGGCGCTGCACCGTGTCCGTCAGCGTCACCACCCATAGCAGCAGCACCGGTACCGCGCAGAAGATGGCGATCCATTGCAGCATGTCGGACAGCTGTTCCGGCGCCAGCCCGGCTCCAGCGATGAAGCCGGTCGCCAGAAGCCCGGCGATCAACAGGTAGCGGGTGCGGATCACCGGAGTCAGCACCGGCCTCGCCACGAAGATGGCACCGGCCGCACCGTCTTCGCGGGTGATCTCCAGACTGGGCGGCGGCTTGGCGGTTGGCATGTCGGCGGGATCGGTACAGGGGCGGGGGCGTGATCCTGTTCCGGCGGAACGTTGGCAGTCCAGTTCTTTCGCCTGTCGCCCGGATTGGCTGTACACCCTCGCTAAGTGCCAAGGACGGGGTTATCGCTCGCCGGCGCCTTGAAAAGGGCGGGAGCCATGGAGCGTGCAATCGCGTGCCAATCGCGGATCCTTGGCGAACTTGCCGCCAGGTTGCGGTTTGGCTCTGCTGCCCCAGCCGCGCTCGGCGCCGCGCCGCTGGTGCTGCAACCGGAGCGGTGATAGCGTGCAGGCAGGCGTTTTCAGACCGACCCGCTCAGCCTGACCTGCCGCGAAGGACCGTCGCCCGTGACCTTCCCACATCCGTTCGATGCCCGGGAGACGACCGCTTCCCGGCAAGGCTCGGAACAGTCCGTCGCGCCTGTGGTGGTGGAGGCGCGCAAGCTCTCGCTGGTCTATCCCACCGCCGACAAGCCGGTCACGGCATTGAGCGAGGTCGACCTTTCCATCGCCAAGGGTGATTTCGTCTCGCTGATCGGCCCCAGCGGCTGCGGCAAGACCACGCTGCTGCGCGTGATCGCCGACCTGGAAAGTCCAACCTCAGGCCATATCGCCATCGAAGGCATGACGCCGGAACAGGCGCGGCTGAAGCGGCTCTACGGCTATGTCTTCCAGGCCCCGGCGCTGTACCCGTGGCGCACGGTGGAGCGCAACGTGATGCTGCCGCTGGAGATCATGGGGCTGCCCAAGGCCGACCGGCAGCAGCGCGCCCGAGAGCAGTTGGAACGCGTCGGCTTGGTCGGCTTCGAGCGCAAGTTTCCCTGGCAGCTGTCCGGCGGCATGCAGCAGCGGGTGTCCATCGCCCGCGCGCTGGCTCTTCAGCCCGATCTGCTGCTGATGGACGAACCCTTCGGCGCGCTGGACGAGATCACCCGCGACCATCTGAACCTGCACCTGACCCAGCTGTGGCGGGCGACCGGCAAGACCTGCGTGTTCGTCACCCATTCGATCGCCGAGGCGGTGTTCCTGTCCACCCGCATCGTGGTGATGAGCCCGCGGCCGGGGCGCATTCTGGACATCATCGACTGCGGCAGCCTGCCGCGTGAGCGGACGCTGGACATCCGCGAGTCGCCCGAGTTCGCCGCCATCGCCCACCGCGTGCGAGAGGGGCTGAAGGAAGGGCACAGCTACGATGATTAGGCGCGCGCTTCCCGTTACCGTGATGACGCTGCTGTTGCTGGCGACGTGGTATATCGGGGCGGCGTGGCTGAACTGGCCGCAGGCGGCGGAAACGCTGACCCGCGCCGGCAAGCAAATTGGTTTCGGAGACGTGCTGGCCCAGGCCTATGCGATGAAGCGGCCGATCCTGCCCACCCCCGACCAAGTGGTGGCGGAGCTGTGGAACTCCCTGACCGGCTACGCGCCGACCAGCCCGCGCAATCTGCTGTTCCATGCCTGGGTGACGGCGGAAGCGGCGCTGACCGGGCTGGCGATGGGGTTGGTTCTGGGCATCCTGCTGGCGGCGGGCATCGTCTACACCCGCACGCTGGAAGCCAGTCTGCTGCCCTGGGTGATCGCGTCGCAGACCATCCCGATCCTGGCCATTGCGCCGATGATCGTCGTCATCCTCGGCAACATCGGGCTGACCGGGCTGCTGCCGAAGGCGGTGATCTGCATGTATCTCTGCTTCTTCCCGATCACGGTGGGCATGGTGAAGGGGCTGCGCTCCGCCGATCCACTGTGGCTCGACCTGATGCGGACCTATTCGGCGAGCGGGATGCGCGCCTTCTGGTCGCTGCGGCTGCCGGCTTCCATGCCGTTCCTGTTCGCCAGCCTCAAGGTGTCGGTCGCCATCAGCGTGGTCGGTGCCATCGTCGGCGAGCTGCCGACCGGCGGGCAGGCCGGGCTGGGGGCGCGGCTGCTGTCCGGGTCCTACTACGGCCAGACCGTGCAGATTTGGGCGGCGCTGATCATGGCCTCCCTGCTGTCGGTCATGCTGATCGGCGTGGTGCGCGGACTGGAACTGGTCCTGTTGGGCCGGGCGGGTGCGCGATGAGCGATCTGGCGACGAACCCCTACCGCACCAGCCTGCGCACGGCCGCCGATTGGGGGCTGGTCGCCATCGCCCTGCCGGTGCTGGCCGCATTGGCCCTGCCGCTGGGCGTCCAGAATGGCGCCGTGCTCGGCTGGTTCGGCGGAATTATGGCGCCGCTGTTCCTGATCGGGGTGGTGCTGGCGGTCGTCGCCGGCCGCTCTGCGCCGAAGCGGGTCTGGGGCGCCTGGGTGGAGTTGGGTGGCGTGGCACTGGCCTGGCTGCTGCCGTTGCATCTGCTGAACGAGGGGCTGGATCTGTCGGCCGGCTGGGGGCTGTGGCTGTTCTTGGCAGCGGCGACGCTGCTTCTGTGGCGGGTGATGGGGGTGTTGGCCGGGGTGCCGGGCTGGACCCGCTCGGTCGTCGTGCCCGGCCTGTTCGGGCTCGGCCTGCTGGTCGGGTGGGAGGTGCTGGTCCGCGGCTTCCAGGTGCCGGCGATCCTGCTGCCGCCGCCCAGCCGCATCGCCGCGGCGCTGGCGGTCAACGCGCCGGTGCTGTGGGACGATTTCGGGCAGACGGTGCTGACCTCCGTCCTGCGCGGCTATGTCATGGGCTGCGGTGCGGGGTTCCTCGTGGCAATCCTTGCCGACCGCATGCCCTTTCTTGCCCGAGGGCTTCTGCCGCTCGGCAATCTCGCCAGTGCCATTCCGGTGGTCGGCATCGCGCCGATCATGGTCATGTGGTTCGGGTTCGACTGGCAGTCGAAGGCGGCGGTGATCGTCGTCATGACCTTCTTCCCGATGCTGATCAACACGCTGGCCGGCCTTGGCAACTCGGAACGCATTCAACTCGACCTGATGCGCTCCTACGGCGCCGGCTATGGCCGGACGCTGGTCAAGCTGCGTCTGCCGAACGCGCTTCCCTTCCTGTTCAACGGCTTGAAGATCAACTCCACCCTGGCGCTGATCGGCGCCATCGTGGCGGAATTCTTCGGCACGCCGGTGGTCGGCATGGGCTTCCGCATCTCCACCGAGGTCGCGCGGATGAACCTGGACATCGTCTGGGCCACCATCGCGGTGGCGGCGCTGACCGGTTCCGGGCTCTATGGCGGGCTGGCGTTGCTGGAGCGGGTGACGACGGCCTGGCACCCCTCGATGCGGCGGCGCTGACAGGTCTCGGATGGCGCTGGCACGGCCATTGCTTTCGTCCCGCCATTCCGGCAGGCAGGGGAGGTGGGCATGGCCGACATCGTCGTTCTCAAACATGTCCGCCTGACGCGGGCGCTTCTGGCGATCGAAATGGCTGCGGCGTCACTGGACGGTGAACTGGCGGCTTTGCGCACCGCCGGCCAAGCCGGGCTGCTGGGCGACCATGCCGAGGAGGCCACGCTCCTGCGCACCTATGTCCGCACCTTGCGTGTCCTGTTGCAGGCGATGACCCCCGACGAGGTGGATGAAGCGGGGCTCGGCGAGCGCCATGCTCTGGCGGAGGCCGCGGTCGGCCGCTGTGCGGCGGCCTTGCGGGCGCTGGATAGTCCGGTCGGCGGCGGTCCGGTCAGCGGCATCGCCTGACGTCCCCACTGTCGCGAAGCCGACAGCGCCTTGACGCGTTCCGGCCACTGCCATACTGCCGTATGGCAGGGATGCGAGCTGCCTTTCCCCTCTGTGCCTTCGAAACGCCGCGCTATAATGGCAGGCCCAACGAACAGTCGGATCCCACCGACAAAGGTGCAGGCATAAAAGGGCGCGATGAGGCTTCTCGTTTCCGATCTGATCCACCGCTATGACGATCTGACTGTCCTGGACGGCATCGACCTGACGCTGGCGGAAGGTGAAATCCTGGCCGTGATCGGCCCCAGCGGCTGTGGGAAATCGACGCTGCTCGGCATCGCCGGGGGCATCGTCGCCCCGACCTCCGGCTCGATCCGGGTGGAGGGAGAGGTGCCCGATGGTTGCCTAAACCCCATCACCTTCATTTTCCAGGACTTCGCCCTGCTGCCCTGGCGCACTGTGGAGGATAACATCGCCCTGGTGCTGGAGCATCACCCGCTCTCCGCCGCGGAGCGGCGCGAGCGCATCGACAGCGGTCTTCGCCGCATGGGGTTGTCGGAGTTCCGCAAGGCCCTGCCCAAGCAGCTGTCCGGCGGCATGCGTCAGCGGGTGGGCATCGCCCGCGCGCTGGCGGTGCGCCCGGCCATGCTGTTGCTGGACGAGCCGCTGTCGGCGCTCGACGCCCAGACGCGCGAGCTGCTGATGGACGATTTCCTGGAGCTTTGGCGGCGGGAGAAGACCACCGCCCTCTACGTCACCCACAATCTGGACGAGGCCCTGCGGCTGGCCGACCGTGTCTGCGTGCTGAGCCGCCGTCCCGGCCGCATCCGCGAATTGGTCACCATCGAGGAGCCGCGGGAACGCCGGCAGGAGCCGTCGGCCCAGGTCCATCTGGCCGAAGTGCGCGACCGCCTTTGGCACCTGATGAAGGCCGAAGCCCAGATGGCCGACCGGGAGATCGCCCGTGCCTGACAGCCTGAATCCGACCGCTGCGCCCGTCACGCCTGCGATGGGCCAGCCCGTCCGCTTCCGCGGCGGCGGCTTCACCGTGAAACGCCATCCCTGGGCGGCACTGGCCGCCTTCGCCCTGCTGATCGCGGTTTGGGAGGGGGCGAGCCGCCTCGGCCTCGCCAGCCCGCTGTTCCTTCCGCCGCCGAGCGCGGTCGGCCGCGCGCTGGCCGGCATGGTGACGGACGGCTCGCTGTGGCTGAACCTGAAGGCGTCGCTGGCGCGCATCGCCGTCGGCTGGGTGCTGGGCACGGCGGGCGGCATGCTGGTCGGCTTCGCCATGGGCATCTTCTCCACCGCCCGCGCGGTGGGGGTGCCGCTGGTGTCGGCCTTCTTCCCGATCCCGAAGATCGCGCTCTTGCCGCTGTTCATCCTGTGGTTCGGCATCGGCGAGCCGTCGAAATTCGCCACCATCGGCTTCGGCGTCTTCTTCCCCACCGTCATCGCCACCTACAGCGCCATCGACCAGGTCCCGCGCAACCTGATCCGCATGGCGCAGAGCTTCGGCCTGCCCTGGCGGTCGATCCTGCGCTCCATCGTTCTGCCGGGCGCCTTGCCGGGAATTCTGGCCGGCTTCCGCATCACCGCCTCCATCGCGCTGATCCTGGTGGTCGCGGCCGAGATGATCGGGGCGGAATACGGCATCGGAGCCTTCGTGCTGATGGCCGGCAACCTGATGCAGACCGACACGCTTCTGGCCGGCGTGCTGGTGCTGTCGCTGCTGGGGTTGGCCATCGGCACGGTGCTGTCGCAGCTTGAGCGGCGCTTGCTGAACTGGCGCTGACCGCCTCACCCCAAGAAACCTGAACCATCATCGGGAGGATTTCCGTCCATGACCGCCGCCATGACCGTGGCCCGCCTCACCCGGCGCGCCGTGATCGCCACCACCGGTGCTGCCTTCGCCGCCTGCACCCTGATGTCCGCCGCGCTGGCGCAGCCGCTGGAGAAGGCGACGGTCGGCGTGCTGGCGCTTTCCTCCTCCGGGCCGATCTTCATCGCCAAGGCGAAGGGCTATTTCGAGAAGGAAGGGCTGGACGTCGAACTGAAGATGTTCACCTCGGCCCAGCAGGTGCCGGTCGCGGTGACCTCGGGCGATGCCGATTTCGGCGTGACCGGCCTGACCGCCGGCTTCTACAATCTCGCCTCCAAGGGGGCGGTCACCATCATAGCCGCCCAGAGCCGCGACGAGCCGGGTTTCCTGCTCAGCGCCTATGTGGCGACCAACGCCGCCTATGACGCAGGGCTGAAGGCGCCGGCTGACCTCAAGGGCAAGCGGGTCGCCATCACCACCGTCGGCTCGACCTTCCACTACATGATCGGGCTGCTGGCGCAGAAGCATGGCTTCACCGTCAAGGACGTGACCATGGTGCCGTTGCAGGACGTGCCGAAGATGGTCGCCGCCTTCAAGGGCGGGCAGGTCGATGCCATCATCGCACCCTCCACCGTGTCGCGGCAGCTGGCGGCCGACGGCGCCGGCAGGATCCTGGGCTGGGTCGGCGACGAGACGCCCTGGCAGCTCGGCGCCCTGTTCACCGCGCCGAAGACGATGAAGGACCGCCGGCCGCTGGTGGAGAAGTTCGTCCGCGCCTACAAGACGGCGCTTGCCGAATACCACGCCGCCTTCAACGGCAAGGACGCATCCGGCACGATGGTGAAGGGTCCCGGCTATGACGAACTGCTGGGCATCATCGCCGACGCCACCAAGCAGAAGCCGGAAATCGTCGCCGCCGGTCTGCCCTATGTCGACCCGCAGGCCCGCCTGCTGGTGGACGACATCGTCAATCAGGTGAAGTTCTGGCAGTCGGAAGGTCAGGTCGACAAGACGCTGGACCCGAAGTCGGTGATGGACCTCAGCATCGCGGGGCAGTGAGGAGCGGGGGAGGGGGCGGTCATACCGCCAGATAGGCCGCCCTCACCCCGTCATCCGCCATCAGCTCCGTCATCGTGCCGGTCCAGCGCAGGCGGCCGGTTTCGATGACGCAGGCGCGGTCGGCGACCGCCGAGGCGAAGGACAGGCTCTGTTCGGACAGCAGCACCGACAGCCCCTCCGCCTTCAGCCGCCGCACCGCGTCGGCCATATGCCTGACGATCAGCGGCGCCAGCCCCTCCGACGGTTCGTCGAGCAGCAGCAGCGAGGGGTTGCCCATCAGCGTGCGGGCCAAGGTCAGCATCTGCTGCTCGCCACCGCTCATCCGGGTGCCGCGGCGTCCGCGCATCTCCGCAAGATTGGGGAACAGGGCAAACAGCTTCTCCGGCGTCCAGGCCGGAGCGCCGGGGCGGGGCGGCTGGCGGCCGACCTCCAGATTCTCCTCCACCGTCAGGTCGGCGAAGATGCGGCGGTCCTCCGGCACATAGCCGACGCCGAGCCGGGCGACGCGGTGGGCGGGCAGGGCGGACAGGTCGCGCCCGTCGAAGCGCAGGGTCGCCGCGCGCCGCTCCACCAGCCCCATGATCGCCTTCAGCGTGGTGGTCTTGCCGGCGCCGTTGCGGCCCATCAGCGCCACCACCTCGCCGCGGCCCACCGTCAGGGCGATGCCGTCGAGGATGTGGGCGCGGCCGTACCAGGCCTGGAGGCCGTCCACCGTCAGCAGGGGTTCGCTCACACCTCGCCTCCCAGATAGACGGATTGCACGCGCTTGTCGGCGCGCACCTGATCCGGCGGGCCTTCCGCGATCAGCCGGCCGCGGTCGAGCACCAGCACACGGGTGGCGTGGCCGAAGACGGCGTCCATGTCATGCTCGGTGAACAGCACGGCGAGACCGCGCTCGCGCACCAGTTCCGCCGTCAGCGCCATCAGGGCGAGCCGTTCCGCCGGCGCCATGCCGGCGGTCGGCTCGTCCATCAGCAGCACCGTCGGTTCGCTCGCCAGCGCCATCGCCAGCTCGACCCGTTTCACGTCGCCATAAGCCAGCACGCCGCAGGGACGGTCGGCTTGGGAACCCATGCCGACCCGCTCCAGCAGGGCCAGCGCTGGTTCGCGGAATTGGGCGGCGGCCGGGCGCCACAGGCCGAACAGCCGGCGGGCGCGCGACAGCAGCACCATCTGCACATTCTCCGCCACCGTCATCGAGGCGAAGGTCGCGGTGATCTGGAAGGTGCGCCCGACCCCCAGCGCCCAGATGCGCCGTGGCGGCAACCCGACCAGTTCGGTGCCGTCCAGCATGACCGAACCCGAGTCGGGGCGCAGCTGCCCGTTCAGCAGGTTGAAGCAGGTGCTCTTCCCGGCGCCGTTCGGGCCGATCAGCGCCAGCAGGTCGCCGGAACGCAGGGTAAAGGACACGCCGCCGACCGCCTGCACCCCGCCGAAGGAGCGTTGCAGGTCGCGTACCGCCAGTTCGCTCATGCCCGCCTCCCGCCAAAGGAGGAACGCAGTCCGGAGAGGAAGCCGACGATGCCCTTGGGGAAGACCAGCACCAGCGCGACGATGATCAGGCCCAGCACCAGCCGCCACCAGTCGGTCATGCTCATCACCTTGGCCTCCAGCAGGTGGAACACCACCGCACCGGCCAGCGGCCCGGCGACGGTCTGGATGCCGCCCATCAGCACCATCACCAGCGCATCGACCGATTGCGGCACCGCCAGCAGGGTGGGGAAGACGCTGCCCTTGGCGAAGGCATAGAGTCCACCGGCCAGACCCGCCGCAGTGCCGGCCAGGACGAAGGCCATCCATTGGAAACGGCGCACGTCGATGCCCACCGATTCGGCGCGGAGCCCCGAGTCGCGTCCGGCCCGCAGCGCATAGCCGAAGGGGGCGAAGGCCGCCCGGCGCAGCAGCCACAGCGCGCCGCCGCACAGTGCCAGCGTCAGCCAGTAATAGGTTGCCTTGCCCGCCGCCCAGGCCGACGGCCAGACGCCGAGGATGCCGTTGTCGCCGCCGGTCACCGCAT
>JBKHVJ010000319.1:0-8455 GCA_046570145.1 Alphaproteobacteria bacterium | reverse complement strand
CACCACCCACTGCACCACGGTCAGGCCCACCGACAGCAGCAGCGCCGCGATGATGCCGGCCAGCAGCAGCCAGCGCTTGCGCGCGCTTTGCAGGAAGGGCGTGAGCACGCGGGTGAACAGCCTCTGCAGGGCGGTGTTGAGCTTGCTGGGGCCGTGGGCGGGCTGATCAGAGGATTCTGGCCGCCGGGCCGCCCCAAGGCCAGAATGCGCCCCCTCGGGGGGCAGCGACCCGCGCAGCGGCGGAGCGTGGGGGCCTTTGTCCATCAACTTCAACGCCAGCCACGGCGTGACGGTGAAGGCGATCGCCAGCGAGATCGCCATGCCCATGCTGGCGTTGATCGGGATCGGGCTCATGTAGGGGCCCATCAGGCCACTCACGAAGGCCATGGGCAGCAGGGCCGCGATCACGGTGAAGGTCGCCAGGATGGTGGGGCCGCCCACTTCATCGACCGCGCGCGGAATGATCTCGCTCAGGGGCGCGTCGGGCGTGAGGCCGCGATGGCGATGGATGTTCTCCACCACCACGATGGCGTCGTCCACCAGGATGCCGATGGAGAAGATCAGCGCGAACAGGCTGACGCGGTTGATGGTGTAGCCCATCGCCCAGGACGCGAACATGGTCAGCAGGATCGTGGTGGGGATGACCACGAAGACCACCGCCCCCTCGCGCCAGCCGATGGCCGCGGCCACCAGCAGCACGATGGACAGCGTGGCCAGCGCCAGATGGAACAGCAGCTCGTCCACCTTCTCGTCCGCCGTCTCGCCATAGTTCCGGGTGACGGCGACCTCCAGGTCCTGCGGCAGTCCGGCGGAGCGCAGGGCGTGCAGGCGCTCCAGCACATGGTCGGCGATGACCACGGCGTTGGCCCCCGCCCGCTTGGCGACGGCGATGGTCACCGCCGGCACGCGGACCAGCCCGCCCCTGCCGTCCGGCGTCATGTGCCAGGCCCGCGCCTCCTCCGGCCGGGCGCCGACGATGACGTCGGCGACGTCCTTCACATAGACCGGGCGCCCGTCGCGCGTGGTCAGCAGCAGCAGGCCGATGTCGGGGACGCCCTGCAAGGTCTGGCCGGCCACCGCCGGCAGGCTGCCGCCGCGCGAGCGCAGCTGTCCGACCTGGAAGGAGCGGTTGGCGTTCCTCACCTTCTCGACCAACTGGTTCAACGTGACGCCGGCAAGCGCCAGGCGTTCCGGGTCCGGCTCCACCCGGATCTGGTCCGGCCGGCCGCCGACGATGTAGGTCAAGCCGACATCCTCGGTCTTCACCAGCTCGGCCAGCATCCGGTCCGCCGCCGTCCACAGCGCGTTGTCGTCCCAGTGCGCCGCCGCTTCCGCGCGGGGAAAGAGCGTCAGCGTCAGGATCGCCACATCGTCGATACCGCGCCCGACGACCAGCGGTTCCGGAATGCCGAGCGGCATTCGGTCGTAGTTGGCGCGCAGCTTCTCGTGCACGCGCAGGATGGCGTTGTCGGAGGGCGTGCCGACGACGAAGCGCGCCGTCACGACGGCGCCGTCGTCAACCGTCTGGCTGTAGACATGCTCGACCCCGTCGATGGCCTTGACGATCTCCTCCAGCGGCTTGGTCACCAGTTCCACCGCGTCGTCGGCGCGCAGCCCGTCGGCGCGGACATGGACATCGACCATCGGCACGCTGATCTGCGGCTCCTCCTCGCGCGGGAGGGACAGCAGGGCGACCGTCCCGACCACCAGCGACGCCAGCAGCAGCAGAGGGGTCAGCGGGGAGCGGATGAAGGTCCGCGTCAGCCAGCCGGACAGGCCGAGCCTCATCGTTCCGCCCCCGCCTTGACGATCACGTCGCCGGGCCGCAGGCCGGACAGGATCTCGATGGCACCCGAACCGTCACCCGGTACCGGCCGGCCGGCCTGCACCGGGATCTCGGCCCCGTCGGCGAGGCGCACCATGTCCAGCCCCAGCCGCCGGGCCAGATAGTCCGGCGGGATGAGGATCGCCGCGCGGCTGCCGGTGGCGACCAGGACCCGCACCCGCTCGCCGACGAAATAGTCACCGAGGCCGGGGACCTCGGCATCCGCCACCACCTGCCCATCCTCCAGTTCGGGATAGACCCGGCGAACCGTTCCGCGGGCGAGGCCCGCCGCCGAATCCGGAGCGAGACCGCGGGCGCCGACCAGAACGGCATCGCCCTGCTTCATGAAGCGGGCATGACGTTCAGGCAGGCGCAGGCGAAGCACGTAGCTTTCCGTGGCGATGGTCGCCACCGCCTCCCCCGGCAGCACGACGACGCCGTCGACCAGCGGCACCTGCAGCACCCGTCCGGCCGCCGGGGCCAGCACGTTGCCCTCGCGGAGCTGCTGTTCGACCACGGCGCGGTCGGCCTTCATGGCGGCCATCTGGGCGCGGACGACGTCGAGCGCGGTCGTCGCGTCGTCGAGCTTCTGTTGGCTGCCGATGCCGGTGGCGCGCAGCTGGCGGGCGCGGTCGAGTTCGATCTCCGCCTGACGCTGCTGCGCCTGGAGCGATTGCAGGCGGGCATCGAGCGCCGCGATCTGCAGCGGCAGCTTCGGGTCGCCGACGGTGGCGATCACCTGCCCCACCTCCACCCGGTCGCCTTCCCGCACCGTCAGGCCGGACAGAGTGCCGCCGATACGGGTCCGCGCCTTCGCCTGACGGACGCTGTCCACCGTGGCGAACACGGATTTCAGATCCTCGACGGGGCGGC
Organism: Alphaproteobacteria bacterium; assembly: GCA_046570145.1. Classification (GTDB taxonomy): domain Bacteria; phylum Pseudomonadota; class Alphaproteobacteria; order Azospirillales; family Azospirillaceae; genus Azospirillum. Next base: position 5,757 of record JBKHVJ010000319.1, on the reverse strand, counting down.
TTTCGACGGTCAGACGGCCCTCCGCCGCCGACGCAAGCGGAGCGGAAAGGCAACACAGCAGGAGGGCGAGGATGGGAAGCGCCGGAAAGGCGCTCTTGCGGGTGCTCATGATGGGAAGACCTGGCCTATGGCTCTCGGTTTGACGCTTGACCTATTAATAAGATAAATCTAATTTAGCGTCAACGAATGCATTGGCTGCCCGCCAGACAAGGCGACGCCCCGGCCGGACCCTTCTTGGCCGGCCTCTCTTGGGAGTGGACACATGAACATCGACCGCATCGTCATGGCCTTCGCCGGAACCGTCATCCTGGCCGGCCTCGCCCTGTCGCAGCTTCACAGCATGGCGTGGCTGTGGCTGCCCGCCTTCGTCGGCGCGAACATGCTGCAGGCCGCCTTCACCGGCTTCTGCCCGCTGGCCATCGTGCTGAAGAAGGCCGGCGCCCGCCCGGGCTGCGCCTTCAACTGATCTCCATCGCTCACAGAAGGACAAGGATCATGCACAAAAACTGGCCCGACATGACGGTCGAGCTGTCCGGCGCCATCCGCGAACTGCGCGGCGGCGCGCCGGAGGTGATGAAGGCCTTTTCCGGCATCGCCCAGGCCGCGCTGAAGGCGAACGCGCTCGACACCAGGACGAAGGAGCTGATCGCCCTGGCCATCGCCGTCGCCATCCGCTGCGACGGCTGCGTCGCCTTCCACGCCGAGGCCGCGGTGAAGCAGGGCGCCACCCGCGAGGAGGTGATGGAGACCATGGGCATGGCCGTCTACATGGGCGCCGGGCCCTCCGTCATGTATGCAGCCCAAGCGCTGGAAGCCTATGACCAGTTCGCGGAAAAGGCCAAGGCCTGACCGGCGTGACAGGTTCGGCCATGCCGGCGAGCGGGGGGTGAACGCCGGCCCTCAGCCGCCGATGTAGTGCGGCATCAGCTTCGCCTGATCGCCGACCCAGACGCTGCAGCGGCTGTCCTGGTTGCGGAAGAAATAGGCCTTGCCGGGCTGGCGCCGGTTCTGCGGATCGACCAGATTGGCGCCGCCGGAAAAGGCGACGCCATAGCGGAACTCCGGCGTCGCCGCCCAATAGAGGCCGTCGATCTCCTGCAGGAAGGCGCCGCGCTGGCACAGGTGCGACAGGGTGCGGTCGAAGGTGGCGAGGCCCTTCAAGCCTTGCGGAAGGGCGTAGACGCGGCGGCTTTCGGTGCGGCGCGGACGGGGCTCGTGACCGGGCGGCGGAGGTTCGTAGGCGCGAAAGGGCGGACGCAGGTGGCCGGGGGCGGTCCGGTCGGTAGGCAGCACCTCCTGCGCTGCGGCGGACAGCGGAAGCAGCAGGGCGGCAAGCAGCAGGACGGTGATGGGACGGCGGGTCATCGCACCGACGGGTTGTTGGCGACGAAGGCGAAATAGGGCAGACGCCGCACCGCGTCGGCCACCATCAGATAGGCGACGGCGAAGGCGGCCAGCGAGCCGAGGAAATAGCCGTAGCCGTACCACGGGAAGCCCATGCGGCTGAACAGCAGGGTGAAGCCGGCGTTGGCGGCCAGATAGACCAGCTGCGCCGTCAGGTTCCGCGCCCGCAGGTCGAAATAGGCCAGGATGACCGTGCAGAACAGGAACATCACCTGGAAGAAGGCGCCCAGCACGCCGAAGCGGAACATGCCGATCTGCTGGTACTGCAGGCCGATGGCGCCGACGATGGTGGGCGCCAGGAAGATGCAGACGGCGCAGACCGCGCCCTGCAGGATCACCAGATTGCGGCTGCTGTCCAGCAGGGCGGCGATGATGGAGCGGTGGTTGCGCGCGATCTGGTCGAAGGTCGCGTGCTTCTGGATGTCGCGGTAGAAGCCCTGGTAATGCTCGAAGAAGCGCGTCTCGATGTTCACCGTGAACAGGGTCAGCGCCGGCAGCGTGGTCAGATAGGCCACGAACATGGCGCCGTCATAGGCGCTGTAGATCGCCATGGCGCCGGAGACGATCTCGCGTTCCGGTGCGAACCACATGATCCATTTGTCGGTCCACACAGCGGCGTTGGCGAACAGGCCGATCAGCGCGAGGTCCCAATAGCGCCGGAAATAGCTCAGGAAATCGAACAGACGGCCGACGGGATAGGGATACTCGGCGAGCACACGCGCGATCAGCCCGAACTGGATCGCCGCCAGCCCGGCGGAAAAGCCCCAGACCATGCCGGCGGCGCCATAGCGGTCGCCCAGCAGCAGCGTGGCGGCCATGCCAACCGCCATGCCGACGCCGAAGGCGACGGTGACCGCCAGATAGTCCTTCAGCGCCGACAGGAAGATCGACACCACCCAGATGCCGCAGACCAGGAAGAAATTCGCCAGCCCCCCCAGCATCACCGGCAGCGGCAGCCCGCTGAACAACGGATAGAAGGGGCCGGCGGTCAGTGCGGCGATGGTGTAGGCCAGCCCCAGCGTCGCCAGCAGCATGCCGGGCGCCGCCTCCACCTCCTTGGCATAGATGGCGTCGGCGAGATAGCGGGTGGCGACCAACACCAACGGACCGGTCAGGACCACCGAGAAGCAGAAATTGTAGATCACCACCACGCGGAACTGCGTCAGCTGCTCCATCCCCACCAGATCGCGGCCGAACAGCGTGATGCCGGCCAGCGCAAGGATGGTGAACATCCACGGCCCCGAGGTGATGAAGGCGGAATGGGCGTAGCCCTGCAGCACGCCCAGCAGGTCGTCGCGGCGGGCCAGCCGGCGGAGCGCGAAGCCGATGCCGGCCATCTCAGGCCTCCCCGCTCAAGTGGAATCCGGGCTGCTCAAGCGTCGGCCGGGTCGGCATGGCGATGTGCTCGTCATAGATGGCGCGGTAGATGCGGTCGATGGCGACCTTGTCGTAGGACTGGGCGACGCGGCGGGCGATGGCCTGGGCGCAGCGCTCGCGCCAGGGGCGGTCGAGCAGCAGGGCGCGCAGCTCCCGCGCGGTGTCGAGCGGGCTTGCGAGCGGCGTCACCGCCCCGCCCGGCCCCAGCGGCGGGTCCTCGTCCGGGCGGCCCAGCAGCAGCTCGGCGCAGGATCCGACATCGGTCGCCACCGTCGGCACGCCGGATGCGCCGGCCTCCAGGATCACCAGCGGCTGCGCCTCGCTGACGCTGGTCAGCGCGATGGCGTCGACCCGGCCCAGCCAGTCGGTCAGTTTGACCCGTCCGGCGAAGACCACCGTCTGCTCCAGCCCCAGATGGGTCACGATGGTGCGGCATTCCTCGACATAGCCGGGGTCCTCCTCCAGCGGCCCGAGGATCATCGCCTTCAGGTCGGGGATGTCCTCGCGCAGGATGGCGGCGGCGCGGATGTAGGTCTTCACGTCCTTGATCGGCACGACGCGGCCGATCAGCGCGATGGTGGGCGGGCGCGGCGCCGGATCGCGCCGGACCTGGGAGTAGGCGGCATAGTCGATGCCGTTGGGCACGATCGTCAGCTTGGCCGGATCGGCGCCCTGCCGGCGCTGGAACTCCTGGTTTCCGCCGTACAAGGTGATGATGCGGTCGCAGGCGTCGTAACAGGCCTTGGAATAGCTGGCGAAGGTGTCCAACCACAAATCCCGCAGGTCGCGCTTCTTCCGGTCGAGCACCAGGGAGGTGTCGCCCCCCTCGAACAGCCATTCGGCCATCAGGATTTCGATGCGCCGCTCGTTGGTGTAGATGCCGTGTTCGGTCAGCAGCGCCGGCCGGCCGGTCTCCAGCCGCGCCCGCGCGGCGAACAGCCCGGCATAGCCGGTGGAAACGGCATGGTAGACGGAGGCCTGCGGCATCGGCACCAGCAGCGTGGCGAACAGCCCGCTTATCAGGGCGCGGCTGCCCCAGAAATATTCGAGGAAGGAGGCGTCCGGCAGGGCGGCCCTGCACATGCGCACCACCATCTGGAAGGCGTCCTCGGAATTCAGCAGCGCCCGCTTGCCGACTCGGCCGCGCCGCGGCGCCAGCAGCCGCAGCACCTCGGCCACCTCGGCCAGCCCGCCACCCTGCTGCAGCCGTCCGAGCGGCGTCTCCAGCGCCGCCACCAGCCGCGCCGTCCCGGGCTGCCAGCGCCAGCCGGCGGGCGGGTCCTGGAGATAGACATGGGTCAGGCCGGTGACGTTGGGCGGCAGCTCGTAGGCCAGCCGGCGCGCGCCGCGGTCGGCGACCAGGGCCACCACATGGAAGGTCAGGTCGGCATGGGAGCGGATCAGGTCATGGGTCCAGGTCGACACGCCGCCCGCGACATAGGGATAGGACCCCTCCATCAGCAGGCAGACATCGGCCTTCGGGGCATGGGGCGCCTCGGGCAGGGTGGAGTCGCGGCTCATGCGGCAAGCTCCTTCGCGCCGGCTTCCGGGAGGACCGGCTCCGGGGGCGTCGCCGTCGGGTCGCCGCGCCACAGCGCGAAGACGTCGTGCAGGGTGTGGGGCAGTTCCGCCTCGTCGCCCAGCAGGTCGGGCCGGCGGCCGGGAAGCGCGCGCAGATCGGCGAAGCGGCCCAGCCGGAACAGGCTTTCGGCGTACCAGTACAGGATGCGGCGGTCGGGCGTGCGGTCGACGAGCGGCTCCAGCCTCACCGCCGCCTCCGCCGCCAGTCCGCAGCGCAGCAGCAGCCGGCCGAGGTCGAGGCGGATGCCGTCGTCGCCGGGGGTCAGGTCCAGGCTGCGGCGATAGCCATCCAGCGCCTTTTCCCGGATCTCCGCCTCGCGGTTGGCGTCCAGCAGGCCGCAGAAGGCATAGTCGTCGAGATGGCGGGCGAGTGCGGCCAGGGCGTCCGCATCCTCCGCCCGGTCCCGCACCGCACGGTCCAGCGCAAGCCAGCGCTCGTTGAACTCATGCTCCACCCGTGCGGTGGCGGTGGCGGCCTGGACGCGGACGGACGGGTCGGCATCGGCGAGACCGGCCTTCAGCGCCGGCGTGAAGGCGGGGCGGAAATGGCGGGCGACGAGCGCGATCACCGCCTGCTTCTGCTGCGGCGAGCCGACCCACATCACATCGGTGAAGGAGTCGCCGGCGGCGAGATGGGCGTTCTCCCGCCCCGTGACGATCAGCTCGTACAGCTCGCGCGCCGGACCGATCTCGCTGTCGGGAAAGAGCGAGAGATACCAGTCCTGGAACCCGGTGGCATAGCGGCTGAACAGCGCCAGCAGCGCCGCGGTCGCCATGGTGCAGACGGCCCCGACCGGGCCCAGCGGCACCAATGTGACCAGCAGAAGCCCGGCCAGCCGCAGGTCGCGCCCACGCCGCACCAGTCCGCGCACCCACAGCCCGACCAGACCGCAGAGCGCCAGATGCAGCGCCGCGCCGACCGGCAGGGCGAAGGGAAGATCCGAAAGGGCGAATGCCGCCGCCGCGGCGTCGATGAGGCCGGCGGAGGACGCCACCAGCAGCAATTCGCCCACGCCGGCGGGCGGCCGGTCGCCGGCAAGACTTTCGGGAGCGGCGGCGGACCGGGCGTTCATTGCGCCGCCTGCCCATCCAGTTGGCCATCGGATTGGCTCTCCACCCGGCCGTCCGCGGGCGCCTCGATCCGCCGGGTGGTGAAGCCGATGGTGATGTCGGCCAGTTCAGCCGGCAGGGCCTGCCGGACGGCCCGCTCCAGCTTCGCCTCCACCAGCCGGGCACCGTTGAGCGGCGTGCCGGCCAGCACGACGCCGAAGGAGGTTCCCTGATGGCCGAAATCGCAGGCGAGGTCGGTGTCGGCGATAACGAACGCGCCGCGGCCGACTGGGCCTGGCAACATGGCCAGGCCGCCGGCCACGGCAGCGACACCTTGCCCCATGG
>JBKHVJ010000318.1:0-2919 GCA_046570145.1 Alphaproteobacteria bacterium | reverse complement strand
CTTGGTGCGGCGGAAATAGGTGTCCGTCCAATCGGGAACCTGCGCGGAGGACGGGTTGAGGGCGGTCGGCCCCTTGCCGGCCATCCCGCTTCCCGCTGCCCGGCTGCCAACTGATCGGTTGTCGGTGCTGCTCATACCGGTAACCCTCGCCTTCCGCCCCTGTCCGCGCCCGTGTCTGCGCATGGCTTTGCGATGCTTCGTTCTGTATGGCCCGGCCGCCGGACAGGGCAGCCGGCCGGTTGTGTTGGAATCCCAGCATTATACGCCCCGGGCAGGCGGGGGAAGAGGCTTCCCATCCTGCTAACCCGGAACGGATGGCAGCGTTGCATTTTCCGGTGGGATTTCCTGCGCCGATATGTGCGGCAAACAGATCAAATGCTCGTGAAATCGCCAGGCAGCTTTCGCAGTCATGGCGCCTCGTCATCTGCCGCATTCGGAGAAAAACCAGATCAAATACCGTTATTTGACCTACCACTTCCGCGCTTTTAAAGTCGTCGCACAGGCTTCGATCGCAACAGGGCGGCTGAACGGAATGGCGAACACGACCGCGACCGCCGAATCGGCTCCCTCCGTCCTGCCCTCCCTCGAAGGGACGGGGAACCGGATCGTTCTGGCGCTGATCGGGCTGATGCTTGCATTCGCCGGTGCCGGGGTCGGCGGCGCGCTGCTGCTCCGCCCGGCCCCTGCCCAGGGCGCCTTCGCCGCGCCCCGAATCGACGCGGCTCCGGCCCCCGCGGTCTACGCCGCCCTGCCCACCCTGACCCTGACCCTGAACGACGGTCGCCGCCTGCAGGAATTGCGGCTGCGCGCGGTGCTGGAGTTCGACCCGGCGACACCGCTGGAAACGGTCACCCCGCACCTGCCCCGCATCGCCGATGCCATCAGCCGGCGCCTCCTGGAGGTCGATCCGATCGAACTGCGCGGCGCCGACGGGCCGGTCTATGTCAAGGACGCGCTGCGCCACGTCGCCAACAAGACCATGCGGCCGCTGAAGCTTCGACAAGTGCTGATCCAGGATATGCTGCTGCGCTGACGGCGCGCTTCCCAACGCCCCTCGTCTCCCCATATCCTGCCCGACCACATCCGGCCCGACCACATCCGGCAGATCCGCGGCCGTTCGCGGGACCCGTTCGTGGGACAAGGGTCAAGTTGCGGAAGGAGACGGCCGTGGCCGAGTTCGATTTCGACCTCTTCACCATTGGGGCGGGGTCCGGGGGCGTCGCCGCAAGCCGGCGCGCCGCGTCCTACGGCGCGAAGGTCGCGATCTGCGAAGGCAGCCGCGTCGGCGGCACCTGCGTAATCCGCGGCTGCGTGCCGAAGAAGCTGCTGGTCTACGCCGCCCAGTTCCGCGACGGCTTCGAGGATTCCTGCGGCTATGGCTGGAACTCCCACACGCCGGCCTTCGACTGGGAAACGCTGATCTCGCGCAAGGACCGCGAGATCGACCGGCTGAACGGCATCTACATCACCATGCTGAAGAACTCCGGCGTGACCCTGTATGAGGGGTTCGGCCGGATCGTCGACCGCCATACGGTGGAGGTCGACGGCAAGCGCTACACCGCCCGCAACATCCTGATCGCCACCGGCGGCTGGCCGTCGCTGCCGCCGATCGAGGGGATCGAGCATGCCGCGACCTCCAACGAGGCGCTCCACCTCGAAAAGCTGCCCCATTCCGTGCTGATCATCGGCGGCGGCTACATCGCCGTGGAATTCGCCAGCATCTTCCGCGGGCTGGGCGCCGAAGTGACGCTGATGATCCGCGGCGACGACCTGCTGAACGGCTTCGACGACGACATCCGCGTCGCGCTGGCGCAGGAGATGCGCAAGCGCGGCATCAACATCATCTCGCGCTGCAAGCCGGTGAAGCTGGAAAAGGGTGCCGGCGGCTATACGCTGACCGACCATATGGGCCGCGAGCATTCGGCGGGCCTGGTGATGGCCGCCACCGGCCGGCGCCCGAATACGAAGAGTCTCGGCCTGGAAGAGGTGGGCATCACCCTGAACGAGGCCGGCGCGATTCCGGTCGACGAATGGTCGCGCACCGGTGTGGACAATATCTACGCCATCGGCGACGTCACCGACCGCATGGCGCTGACTCCCATCGCCATTGCCGAGGGTCGCGCCCTGGCCGAGACGCTGTTCAACGACAACCCCATGCACATCGGCTACGACAATGTGCCGACCGCGGTGTTCTCGCTGCCGCCGCTCGGCACCGTCGGCCTGACGGAGATGCAGGCCCGTGCCAAATACGCGCAGGTCGACATCTACAAGGCCGGCTTCCGCCCGATGAAGCACACCTTGTCCGGCCGGGACGAGCGGGTGCTGATGAAGCTGGTGGTCGACGGCGAGAGCCAGCGCGTGCTCGGCTGCCACATGATGGGCATGGACGCGCCGGAGATGATGCAGCCGCTGGCCATCGCGCTGAACTGCGGCGCCACCAAGCGCGACTTCGACCGCACCATCGCGCTCCATCCCTCCACCTCGGAGGAATTCGTGCTGATGCGCGAGAAGGCGGAACCGGAGAAGAAGATCTGACCGCCTGAAAAAAGCGGGACTTCCGGAACGGCGGCGCGAGGGAAGCCACCCCTTCGCGCAGCCTTTTTCGTGGAATTTCGCCTTCTGCCATGCACCGGGAGTTATAGCACGCCAAGACAGGGCCGATTTCCTGGAACGCTTCTAAAGATCGTGGGTTGAGGACAGGTGAGCGATCCGGAACGGCACGTCCTGCTGGTCTCCCCTGCATCCCCGGCGATGGTCCGGTCCGGATTTCTCCGATCCTCGGCCCCCGCCAAGCGGGCCATCAGATGCAGGAGGAGTCCCTCGCATGTTCATGCATAACAAAAAGCTCATGTACACGGTCCGCGTGTCGGAACCCAACCCGGTGCTCGCCAGCCTGATGCTGGAGCAGTTCGGCGGCCC
>JBKHVJ010000317.1:0-8375 GCA_046570145.1 Alphaproteobacteria bacterium | reverse complement strand
CTCTTCCGATCTCCGATGACGGCGCCATAGACGCCGACCGTGACCATGGCGATCAGGTGGTCGAGCCCGCCCAGCGGATGCACGGCGCCATCGAGGAATCCTGACCCGGCGAGATGACCGGGATGGGCCAGCGCCGGGGTGGCGGCGAGCGCGACGGCGGCCGCCATGGCGGCAAGACGAATTGTTTTCGACATATCGAACGGCTCCTCGGGGTTCTTGTGGCTTGGTGATCGGGAGAGGGTGCTTAGTGCCTCTGCGCCGGACCGCGCTCGATGCCGTAGCGTTCCAGCTTGGCGCGCAGGCCCATGCGGGACAGGCCCAGTTCGTCGGCGGCCTTGCTCTTGTTCCAGCGGCAGCGGACCAGCGTTTCCATCAGGATGCCGGCCTCCACCCGCTCGATGCGCGACTTCAGCGGCCCGCCCTGGCCGATCAGGTCGAGCGGCGGCAGCGGCCCGTCCTCCGGCGAGGCGGGGCGGGCGTTCAGCGCCGCGCCTCGCAGGACCTGGTCGGACAGCAGTTCCGCCCCCAGCGTGTCGCCCTCGCACAGCACCAGCATGCGCATGATCTCGTTCTGCAACTCGCGCACATTGCCGGGCCAGCCGTAGGATTCCAGGCAGGCCAACGTATCGGCAGCGAAGCCGGCAACAGGCTTGCCATGGGCGGCCGACAGCCGCTCCAGGATGTGGCGGGCCAGCACCGGAATGTCGTCCGGCCGGTCGCGCAGGGGAGGCATGGTCAGCGTCATGGTGCTGAGCCGGTAATAGAGATCCTCGCGGAAGCGGCCGGCCTTCACCTCCGCGGGCAGGTCGCGGTGGGTGGCGGCGACGCCGCGGACATCGACCCGCCGCGTCTCGTTGGAGCCGACGGGCCGGATCTCTCCTTCCTGCAGAAAGCGCAGAAGCCGGACCTGGAATGCCGGGCTGATGTCGCCGATCTCGTCCAGGAAGATCGTACCGCCGTCCGCCTGCTCCAGCAGGCCGAGGCGGTTGCTGTGCGCGCCGGTGAAGGCGCCCTTCTTGTGGCCGAACAGTTCGCTTTCCAGCAACTCGTCCGGGATGGCGCCGCAATTCTCGCAGTAGAAGGGCTGGTCGGACCGCGGACTGCCGTAATGGATGGCGCGGGCCAGCAGTTCCTTGCCGGTGCCCGTCTCCCCAAGCACCAGCACCGGCACGTTGAAGCCGGCCACCCGCTCCGCCTGCCGGCAGACCTCCTCCACCGGGCTGCCTTCGGCCCTGACCAGCCCGTCGAAGCGGTAGGACTGCCGCACCCGTTCGCGCCTGGACGCCACGCGGGTCTCGGCGACCGGCGGCAGCAGCTTCAGCTCGTTGGTCAGCCGGTCATGCTCGCGCTGCAGCTGATACATCTTCGCCGCGTTGCGGGCGGTCAGCAGCAGATGGTCTGGATGCCAGGGCTTGGTGACGAACTGGTGGATGCCGGCGGTGTTGATGGCGCCGATGATGTCCTCGGGGTCGATGTAGCCGGTGATGACGATCCGCACCACCTCCGGCCAGCGCTCGCGCACCTGGGTCAGGAACTCGACACCGCTGACCTCCGGCATCCTCTGGTCGGAGAAGACCACCTGGATCCACTCGGTTTCCAGCAGGCGCAGGCCCTCCTCCGCCGACAGGGCGGTGAAAACCTCGAACTCCTCGTCCAGCAGGCGGGCGATGACCTCGACGGAGCGCGGCTCGTCATCCACCACCAGGATGCCGGGGCGGGTGGTGTCGGTCATCGCGTGGAGTCCTTCCTCATGCGGCCTGCCTCATTCGACGCGCCTCATTCGACCTCGAGATCCTTGATCGTCATTTCGGTGCCGCCGTTGGGGTGCAATCGGCTGCCGCCACAATGTGGACAGGGTGACAGCCGATCGTCCAGGTCCACCGTATCGCTGCAGTCGAAGCACCAGCCACGGCCCGGCACATCCAGCACCACCAAATCCGCCCCCTCGGCCAGAGAGCCGCGCGTGACCACATCGAAGCCGAAGCGCAGTGCTTCCACCTCCACCCCGGCGAAGCGGCCGATCTCCAGCCGGACTTTGGTCACGCGGCTGAAGCCGTTGGCACGCCCGGCCTCCTCCATCGCCTGAAGCAGGCTTTCGCAGAGCGCCATCTCATGCATCGCCGGCCGCTCCGGCCCCTTGGCCGGCCCCCATCCCCAGCAGCGCCCGGCGCGAGGGCCGCACCGGCTCCGCCGGGGCCGCAACCGCTTCCGGCGGCGGCACCAATTCGGCCTCGCGGCGGCGGCGGATTTCCGCGGTCTGGGCGCCGTCCTCGCGGATGGCGGGATCGAAGAGGGAGACCAGCGCCGCCGAGGCCGTCTCCGTGGCCTGGAGCATCGAGGTGAACTCGAACATCGGCGAGAAGAGCGAGCATGCCTTGTAGGCTCCCACGCCCTTGCGGTTGGCATGGACGAACTCGTACCGGCCGGACGGGAACTCGATCAATTCCTTGGCGCCGGGGACCAGGGCCGACCAGTCGTCCCCCTCGCCCGGCAGCAGGACGAGATTCAAGAACCACGGCGTCACCAGCGCACCCAGCCAGCGCTCGTCATGCCGGCGGAAGCCGACCGTCTTCACCGCCAGCGCATCGTTGACGATGGGCATGCCACGCATCTGCGCGGTGTGGATCTCACGGAAGGCCGCTTCCAGCCGGGCGATGGTCTCGGTCGGCTGGGCGGACGGGGCAGGAACGGCCGGCAGCGGGGAGGCGGCCGTCTCAGCGACGGCAACTTCGCCGTCCAAGGCCATGAACTGGTCGCGGGCGCCGTCGCAGACCGGACAGCGCCAATGGTCGGGCAGGGAGGCGAAGCCGGTGCCGGGCGGCACCTGCCAGTGCTCGCATCCTTCCGCCGGGTCGTAGACATGCCAGCAGATCTTGCATTCCATCCGCGTCGACGCATCGATGCGGGTCGCGTCGCCCAGATAGGAGCCTTCGAAGCGGGAGGCAGGGGCGCTCATCGCACCCGCTCCAGATCGGTCGCCAGCGCATCGAGGATCTCGGCCAGCCGTTCGGCGCTGTCGGCGATGTCCTCCGCCGCGGCGCAGACCACCGCCGGCACGTCGACGATCTCCACCGTGTCGAGGATCAGCGTATCGACCGAGTTGTAATAGCGCACCCACCAGACATTCGGCGTCGCGCTGGCGGTGACGCGGCAGTTGCCGTAGCCGCGCGACAGGATGGTGGTGGCGCCGACACCCAACCGCTGTTCGATGAAGGCCAGATCCTCCGGCGTGTGGGGAAGCAGGCTGAAATTCACCGCATGGGGCGCGTCGCCGCGGCGCCACGCGGCGCTGCGGTCCAGCAGCTCGGTCAGGATCGGCATGCCGTTCATCAGGCCGCCCGGTGCGGGACCTGCGGCGGCCGGCGACACCGGCGTGAAGGCGCGGTTCACCGCCACCCGCGGAAAGGCCCCGATCAGCAGGCTTTCGCGCACGGCGCCGTCGCCGGCCATTCCATTGCCCAGCGCACGGATGCGCCAGACGCCGGCCAGCGCCGCTTCCTGGATCTCCAGCCGGTCGCCGGCACGGTCGACCTTGACCGCCACCTCGCCTTCGCCCAGCGCCTCGTCCACCAGGGCCAGAACCGGAACGTCGAGATCGTCGACCGGAATGCGGATTTCCTCGCCAGCCGACCAGCCGGCCAGCGCCTGATGAATGCGGACCAGCACCGCGCGCGCCGCCGCGGCGCGGGCGGGATCGGCGACCTCCGGCAGGTGCGGTTCATAGACGCGCATGCCCGACGGCATCGGCAGATACTCCAGCCCTTCCTCGGTCGCGTCGGGCTGGCTGCCGGGGCCGAAGCCGACCGGCGGATGGGTCATGCCGAACAGGGAGCTCATGCCGCACCGCCTTCCGAACCGGATTCCAGGATCTCGCCGATCCGCTGCAGGTAATCGTCCCAATCGCGGACGCGCGGAATGCTGCCCAGCAGCCGGTCGCCGTGCAGGAAGACCAGGGCCGGCAGGCTCATCATGCCGGTCAGCGCCAGGATCGCGCGCTCCGCCGCCTCGCCCGCCACCGCCGCGGTCAGACGCGGGTGCAGCGCCCGGACCAGTTCCGGCAGGATGACGGCCACGTCGGCGGTCTCCGCATTGCCCTTGCCGTGGCCGGGCAGGAAGACCACCCAGCATTTCGCCGGATCGTCCAGCCAGGGACGGTCGCCGGCATGGTCGAGCCGGGGATAGCCATGGACGTCGGTCAGCAGATCGACCAGCGGCGGTAAGGGCAGGCGCGGCTTTGCGGCGAGCGGGGGTGCAAGGTCGGTCACGGCGTCAGGCCTCCGTCAGGCCGGCCGCGCGGGCCGCCTCCAGGTGGGGGGGAAGGGTCGGTTCACGGTCCGTCAGGTCGGCGAAGGCGCTGTCCAGCCGTTCCCCATCCAGCGCAGCGGCCATCGCCGCCAGCGCATCGAGGATCTGGACTGCCTCCTCGGGCTCCAGCAGTCGGCGGGCGGCGCCCAGGAAACCGAGCACCCAGGCGCCGGGACCGGCCTCCGGGACCAGCGACAGGTCGATGGCCGCTCCGTCCTCCGCCCGGCCAACGATACCGTCGACGGCGGTCAAGCGCAGGGGAATGCCGATGCACATGCTGGCCGCGCTTCCGTCAGGATGTCGTGGCGGACAGCGCCGCCAGAATGCGGGGATCGCCGATGCGGCAGGCATCGTCGGCGCTGGGCCGGCCGCCCTCATAGGCGTCGCGGGCGATGGCCGGGGCGGCAATGTCGGCAGCGGCGTCCCGACGCACGCCTTCCACGCCGAATTCGCCGCGCAGCAGTTGCAGAATGATGTCGATTGTGGGGGCGACCTGGGCGGCGACGGTTTCGGTCAGGCCGCCGCCGTAATCTTCCAGGCATTCCGGCTGGACCCCGACCAGGATCAGCTTTTCCGGGCAACGGCCGAGGAACATGGCGCTGGCCAGAACCTCCTGGAACCCGGTCTGGTGCAGGCTCATCTTCTTGGCGCCCAGGAAGGCCGGGACATCGTCGCCGTGAAAGACCCGGCGGGTGCCCGGCGGCAGGCCGTAGTCGATGGCGTCGACCACGATCAGAGCGTCGGCAGTCTCCAGATGCGGCAGCAGGTACAGCCCCTGCGTTCCGCCATCCATCAAGGTGACGTTATCGGGAAACCGCCAATCGGCGGCCAGACGCTCCACGGTGCGGACACCGAAGCCCTCGTCGGCCCACAGGATGTTGCCGATGCCCAACACCAGGATCCGCGTCGCACCGCGACCGTCACCGTCCCCTGTTCCGTCCATTCCCATGCCCCGGCATCTGTCCCATGCTGCAGCGTTCTGCCGCCAAGGCTTGTTCGTACAAGTTCCATGCCAGGACCAGCCATAAGGACAGACCCTTGATCCGAAAGCATATTTCTCCGTCCATCGCTCGTCATGGCAGCGATTGTGGACATCAACATTACAGCATGCGTGGAAAGTGGCAACTTACTTGCCGGTTTGGCTGCGCACTTGCCGCAGACTGTGCAGTTCGATTGTTCGCGGCAGCCGAACGGTGAAACCAGGATCCGTGTGTTTATCCCGGCACCTTGCGGATTTAGATCTTGTCCATCAGGGCGGACATCCCCGCCCGATGGAGGCCAAAATGGCAAGGATGGTTTCTCTTCTGATGTTCGTCGGCGTCATGTCCTACGCGGCGTTCATCGTCTCGTGACCGCCACCATGTGGCGGCGCTTCGACTTCTTCATTCAAACGGCTGGTGCAACGCCGATTTTGCGCAGAGCCAAGCTGGCGAACGAGGCTCCTGAAGGCATGTTCAAGGGACTATGCTTCGTCATATCCCGGTTCCCGCGTCTGGCCTTCGCGGTCGCTCGCCTTCTCTGAATCGGACTTCTTCGGGTCGTTCCCGGCCGGCTCCTTTGTTTGCCCGATGGACGGCGTCTCCGGCGCCTGCCTGTTGCGTTCGCCCTGGGTGGGTTGGTCTTCGGTGGGTTTGTCGCTCATTACGCTCTCCCGGCTTGGTGATCCAGTCCCAACAGGTTTGGGACAGCTTCATCCCCAATTGCCGCCCACTTTTCCGGGAGGGACCCAATAAATCCGGAATGGAGGTTCCCATGGCCGTCGGCGTCGGGGCGCTCTGACGCCCGCCATACCGTCACATGAACTGTTTCCAGACACCAAGCAGGATATTGATATCGCTGCAATATCTTCAATGAACGGTGCAGACCATGCATGGATCGAAGGACCGCACGATGTGCTGCACCGACAGCGGCGTTCGTTCTCCCTCCTGCACCGGCGCGCCGACCAGAGCCTGTTCCAGCGGCCCGGGTACCCCATCAAGGTCACGGGGAGAGAAGTTCCAGGTCGTGGGCGCGATGATCTGGTAGCCGGCGATGCGCCCGCGCTCCACCCGCAGCCAGTGGCCGAGCGCACCGCGCGCCGCCTCGGTCAGGCCCACCGCCTGGGCGCTGTCCGGCATCTCCGCCGTCGCGCACCAGGGGCCGTTGGGCTCGATGGCCCGCAGCCAGCCCTCCATGGCGCGGGTGGTGCGGGCCAGTTCCAGCAGGCGGGCGACCACCCGGCTGCGCACCGATCCGCCATCCTGCGCCACCAGCGCCCGGACCAGCGGATGGCCGTCGACCAGTTGCCGCGCAATCGCCCCGGTCTCATAGGGCAGGCCGTCCAGCCGCGGCGCCTTGCACCAGCTGTATCCCTCCTCGTCCGCACCGTCGGGCACGGTCGAGCCGGCGAAGGGCGGGTGGGGGCGGTCCTGCCCGGCCATGCGGCTGAAGCGATGATGCTCAGCCACCTGATCGGGGTCGAAGGCGGCGTCGCGGCCATCGGCGAAGGTGCCGCGGCGGTAGAGATGCCCGCCGTCGGACTCCGGATAGGCGCCGTGGCTGAGAAACCGGCCGTAGGCGCGGCCGAGATGGGCGAGATCCAGATCCTCCGCGATTTCCAGGAACAGGCGGAAATCGCCGGCCGGACCGGAAAGGCGCCAGCGTTCCAGATCCTCCGGCGCCGCAAGGTCCAGAACCCGGTCCAGCGGGGCGCCGAACAGGCTGTCCTCCAGGAAGCGGCGAAAGGCGCCGACGGTGGCGAGCAGCCGCACCCGGTCGCGGGCATCCGCCGCGCGGGTGACGCCGCCGGGTTGGAGCGTCAGCGTGTGCGGCCACTTGCCACCCAGAATGCCGAGCACATGGAACAGCTCCGCCCGCGCCGCGGTGGCGCCACGCAGGGCCGTGCCCTGCGCCGCCTTGAAGCGAGCCTCCGCCCGCTCGAACCAGGGGCGGCCTTCATAGGCGGGCCGGGCGAAGTCGGGCATGAAGAACAGGTGGAAATGGGTCAGGTGATCGGCGGCGTTCTCCGTCGCCGTCATCAGGTTGGTCGCCAGAACGCCATTGCGCGGCACCTCCACCCCTGTCGCGCCGGCCAGCGCCAGCGCCGCCGCATGGCTCTGCGAAACGGAGCAGATGCCGCAGATGCGCGGCGCCACCACCAGCGCGTCCATCGGGTCGCGCCCCTCCAGAATGCGCTCGAACCCTCGGAACAGGGGGGAGTTCACATAGGCGGCGGAGACACGTCCGCCCTCGATCTCAAGCTTTACCTCAAGATCGCCCTCTACCCGATTGAAAGGACCGACGATCAGGCGGCGTTTCGGCTCTTCGCTCACCGGTTCAGCCTTTCCGGGTGGGGCGGACGGTGGGCGGCACGACGATGCGGTCGGCGGCGGCATTGCGGCGTACCCGTTCCGGCGTCGCCGCCTTGGCGAGGGATGCCAAAGCCACGAACCACGCCTTCGGCATGTCGGTCGGCAGGCCGATGGGAATGCCCGCGAATTTGGGGGTCTGCTGGAACGGATGCCCCGGTTCCTCGAACCCCGGTGCCGTGCAGTTGATGCAGGCCGAGCCGCCGCGGGTGCAGGACCCCTCGCCGTTCCACAGACGGGTGTTGCAGTCGGCATGCGCCTGGGTGCCCAGGCAGCCGAGATGCTCCATCAGGCAGCCGAGGTCCGACGGCTTTTCCGCACTCGCCTTGTATTCGTAATACTCGTTGCGCGGACAGCCATGGTGGACCAGATGATCGGCGTAGAAGCGCGGGCGCTGGTAGACATCCAGATCGTCGGCTTGCAAGGCATCCTCGGCCAGCAGCATCAGCGTCTCGGTCACCCAATTGGGATGGGTCGGGCAACCGGCGACATTCACCACCGGCAGGCCGCCACGCGCGCGGAACTCCCCGCCCAGCGCCCCGCCGCGTTGCGTCCCCTCATACTGCAGGCCGCAGGCATCGGCGATGTTCTCGCCGCCCGCAGTGATGCCGCCATAGGCCGCGCAGGTGCCGACCGCCACCACGATGCCGGCGACGGCGGCCAGATCGCGCGCCCAGTCGATGGTGGGGCGGCCGGTCCCCGCCAATATATGGAAGCGCCCGG
>JBKHVJ010000316.1:0-16165 GCA_046570145.1 Alphaproteobacteria bacterium | reverse complement strand
GTGGAGAAATACCGGACCCAGCATGGCCTGACCACCTCGTCGGTCAATGAAAGCACCGTGGTCGGCCAGCAGCTGAGCCAGCTGAACGCCGACTACATCCTGGCCCGCACCAAGCGGCAGGAGGCGGAGACCAAGCTGCGCGACGTCACCGCGATGGCCAACTCGCCGCGCGGCGCCTCGGCGGTCGGCGACGTGCTGGGCTCCCCGCTGATCCAGGCCCTGCGCGAGCGCGAGGTCGATTTGCAGCGGCAGATCGCCGACGCCACCAACCGCTACGGCAACAGGCACCCGATGCTGCAGGCTCTGCAGAGCCAGCTGCGCGACCTGCAAGGCCAGATCAAGGCCGATGTCGGCAAGATCGTCTCCAACCTCAGCAACGAGGTGGAGCTGGCGAAAGGCCGCGAGCAGGCGCTGAAGGCCAGCCTGGATCAGGCCGAGGCCAAGCAGAACGAACAGCAGCAGGCGACCGTCGGCCTGCGCACCCTGGAACGCGACGCCACCACCGCGCAGTCGATGTACGAGGCCCTGCTGACCCGCTCGCAGCAGATCGCGGCGCAAACCGACATGCGCCAGCCCGATGCCCGCGTGGTGTCGGAGGCGTCGATCCCGCTCGACCCGTCACAGCCCAACCGCAAGCTGATCGTGCTGCTGGCGCTGGTGGCGTCGGGCACGCTCGGCGTGCTTCTGGCCATGCTGCGCGAACGGGCCGACGGCGGCTTCCGCAGCCCTCATCAGTTCGAGCTGGCGACCGGTGTGCGCAGCCTGGGCATCGTGCCGCGCATCCCGCGCTTCGGCGGCTCGCCCGCCAGCTACGTGGTCGACAAGCCGGTCTCCGCCTTCGCGGAATCGATGCAGAACCTGCGCACCTCGCTTCTGCTCGCCAATCCCGACGGGCGGCACCGGGTGATCCTGTTCAGCTCGTCGGTTCCGGGCGAGGGCAAGAGTTCGGTCGCCGCGGCCTTCGCCCGCACCTGCGCCAACGCCGGCCAGCGGACGATCCTGGTCGACTGCGACCTGCGGCGGAAGTGCCTGCACGAGATGCTGGGCATGGCCAACAACCGTGGCCTGTCGGAGGTGCTGGCCGGCACCGCGGCGTTGGAGGACGTGATCCAGGTCGATCCGCGCACCGGCCTGCATGTCATCTCCGCCGGCCATGGCAGGTCGCTGCCGCAGGACGCCCTGGGCTCGTCCGGTATGCATCAGCTGCTGTCGCGCCTCTCGGTCAACTACGACCGCGTGGTCCTGGACTCGCCGCCGGTCCTGGCGGTGTCGGAAGGCAAGCTGCTGGCGGCCCTCGCCGACCAGACCGTCTTCATCGTCCGCTGGGGGTTGACCAAGCGCGGCACCGCCATGGCCGGCCTGAAGGAGGTGGTCGAGGCCGGCGGCGAGGTGGTGGGCGTCCTGTTCAGCCAGGTCGATACCCGGCGCCACGCCCAATACGAGTTCCCGGACAGCGGCCGATACCACGGCTACCGCCGCTACTACGCGAACTGAGGAAGGCTCCCCCTCTCCCGCCCTAAAGGCGGGAGAGGCCGTTTTGCCCCGCGTATCGAAGATTTTTCCACCACCGAAGAGCCTGTGAATGTCAGCTGGCCACCGCATCTTCCGGAACATCCGAGCCCTTGCCGCCGCCAAGGCGGCGACGATGGCGAGCGGGCTGGTCACCGCCGCCTGGACCGCGCGGGTGCTGGGCCCGGACAGCTTCGGCGTGCTGGGGTTCGGTACCTCGCTGATGGCCTATGCGGCGCTGTTCGTGAACATGGGCCTGTCCACCTACGCCATCCGCGAGATCGCGCGCGACCGCGACCAGGCGGCCGAATTGTCGGAGCATGTGCTGACGCTGCGCACCGTCCTGGCCCTGCTGGTGGGGGCCGTCTACGCGGTCTTCATCCTGTCGCTGGACAAGCCGATGGAGGTGAAGGCGGTTCTTCTGGTGCAGGCGGTCCAACTGCTCGGGAACGCCCTGGTGCTCGACTTTGTTTACCAGGCGACCGAGAAGATGGGGGTGATCGCCACGCGCGAGATCGGGACATCCATCGGCTCCATGCTGCTCGTCTTCCTCCTGGTGCGTGGACCTGAGGACGCCATCACCGCAGCCGCCATCACCGGCGGCTCCATCACCGTCAACGCGCTGATCATGATCGGCCGTTTCCGCCGCGATTTCGGCACGCTGCGCCCGAGGATCGACCTGAAGGTGTGGCGCGAGATCCTGACGGCGGCGACGCCGATGGCGGTCGGCGTCTTCGCCTGGGCGATCTTCACCCATCTGGACGTGGTGATGCTGGGCTTCCTGGCCCCGCACACCGAGGTCGGCTGGTACAGCGCGGCGGTGAAGATCCAGACCCTTGCGAATCTGGTCGGCAACATCGTGATGAACGCCTTCCTGCCGCAATTGGCTGCCTCCTATGGCGAGATCGGGACGATGCGCGACCGGATGCGCGCCTATGCCGGCGTCATGCTGGCGGTGGGCGGGCTGGTCATCGCCGGCGGCTTCGCCTTGGCGCCGGTCATCCTGGGCACGCTGTTCGGCGACGCCTACGCCCCGGCGACGCTGGCGCTGCGGCTGCTGATGCTGGCCTCGGCGGTGGTCTACGCCAACATGATCCTGGGCAACCCGCTGCTCGTCTGGCACCGGCAGACCGGCTACATGATCGCCATGCTGTCGGGTGGCGCGCTGAACGCCCTGCTGAACATCTGGTGGATTCCCCGTTACGGCATCGAGGGCGCCGCAATGGCGACCTTCACCGCGGAACTGGCCGCCACCGTCGCCATCGCCTGGATCCACCGGCGGGCGGTGGGCGAGCTGTATGTCGGGATCGCCGCGCGGGCGATGCTGTGCGCCGGCGCGGCCATCGGAGCGGCCTTCGCCCTGGCCCATGTCGGCGCCCCGTTCTTCGACCGTATGCCGGCGCTGGTGCATTTCGTCGCCGGCAGCGTGGCGATGGTCGTGGTCTATGCGCTGGTGGCGGTCCTGACCGGTTTGGTGCGCCCGAAAAGGCTGCGCCGGCTGACCAGCGCCACGGCGTGAAGGAGGTGAAGCATAACAGTCCGGATGTCTGGCCCGGTGATCGCACCCGACAATTATGCAATGCCGTCCTTCGGTTTTCGATTGCGGGAACGGAATGTGCCTATTGCACCACTTTCGAACGTCTCTGTTGGTGCCTCCAAGCATTCATTCGGGCGCGGCGAGGGTTAGTACTATTAATACGGCCGTGTTCTGCAATCATGGTCTTTTCATCGGACGGCAATTTCTGAAACACTTCGCGCTGCACAACGCCGGTAACGAGGTACTTCATCGTCACGGCGAAGTCACAACAAGAAAACAATTTCGAATTTCGAGGTTTCTCCGTCTGCATCCTTGGCAATAGGGCAGGGCAGTCGGGGTGCTTCCAAACTCTCGGCCATCCGCCGCCGGTGGCGGGGCCTCAGCAAACGGCAGGAGCGACGATGCTTCCCAAGACTTTTTCCGATCGTAACGTCAGCGTCCTCGGGCTCGGCTATGTCGGCCTGACGCTGGCGGTGGCGATGGCGGACGCCGGCTTCCAGGTGCATGGGGTCGAGGTGCGGCAGGACGTGCTCGACAAGCTCGGCCAGGGCAACCCGCACTTCCACGAGCCGGGCCTGACGGAGAAGCTGCGCCACGTCATCGCACGCGGTCGCTTCACCTTCAGCCGCAACCAGCAGGATTGCAGCAAGGCCAGCGTCTTCATCATCACGGTCGGCACGCCGCTCGGCAAGGACGGCCGGGTCCGCACCGACATGATCGAGGCGGCCACCCGTCAGGTCGCCAGCTGCCTGCATGACGGCGATCTGGTCATCCTGCGCTCCACCGTGAAGCTGGGCACCACCCGCAACATCGTGGCGCCGATCCTGCGCGCCACCGGCAAGCAGTTCGACATCGCCTTCTGCCCGGAACGCACGCTGGAAGGGCAGGCGCTGCTTGAGCTGAACCAGCTGCCGCAGATCATCGGGGCGGAGAGCCTGGACGTCGCCACCCGGGCGGCCCAGATCTTCGGCTTCCTGACGCCGACCACCGTCAAGGTCTCCACCCTGGAGACGGCGGAGCTGATCAAGCTGGTCGACAACACCTACCGCGACGTCACCTTCGCCTTCTCCAACGAGATCGCCAAGCTGTGCAACGCCATGGAGATCTCGGCGGTCGAGGTGGCCCGTGCCGGCAAGCTGGGCTATCCGCGCACCAACCTGCCGCTGCCCGGCCCGGTCGGCGGTCCCTGCCTGGAGAAGGACCCCCACATCCTGATCGAGGCGGCGCGCGAGGTCGGCGTCGACATGGCGATCACCGCGGCCGGCCGCCTGGTCAACGAAAGCCAGCCGGTCGAGGTCGCCGACTTCCTCGGCAAGCTTGCCCATTCCATGCAGGGTTTCCCGGAAACGCCGACCATCAGCCTGATGGGGCTCGCCTTCAAAGGCCGGCCGGCCACCGACGATCTGCGCGGCACCATGGCCAAGCCGGTGCTGGAGGAGCTGCGCCAGCGCCTCCCCACCGCCCGCCTGCGTGGCTTCGACGCGGTGGTGCGGCCGGACGACATCCGCTCCTTTGGGCTGGAGCCGGCGGCCAACATGACCGAGGCGGTGTCCGGCGCCAATCTGGCGGTGATCCTGAACAACCACCCGGTCTTCACCTCCATGCCGCTGCCGGATCTGGCGCAGCGGATGGACCGGCCAGGCGTGATCTACGACTTCTGGAACAACTTCAACAGCCGCGATGTCGACCTGCCTGACGGCACCGCCTACGTGGCTCTCGGCAGCCATGGGGCCGCCCGCTACGCGCATGTGGCCTGACCGCATCCGGGCCAGAAGAGGAATCGAACCGACATGAAACACTATCTCGTCACCGGCGGCAGCGGCTTCATCGGCGCCGCCCTGGTCCAACGGCTGGTCCGCGACGGCCACCGCGTCCGCGTGCTGGACGACAACTCGCGCGGGCACACCGGGCGGCTGGCCGGCGTGCTGGACGACGTCGAGTTCGTCCACGGCGACATCCGCAACCCGGCCGCCGTGCGCGAGGCGGTGCGTGGCGTCGACGGCGTGCTGCATCTGGCCGCCGTCAACGGCACCAAGCATTTCTACGAGAAGCCGGAGGTGGTGCTGGACGTCGGCGTGCGCGGCATGCTGAACGTGCTGGACGCCTGCCGCGCCGACGGGGTGGGCGACCTCGTCGTCGCCTCCTCGTCGGAGGCCTACCAGACCCCGCCGGTGGTGCCGACGCCGGAGGATGTGCCGCTGGTGGTGCCGGACGTGCTGAACGCCCGCTACAGCTACGGCGGCTCCAAGCTGATTTCGGAGCTGCTGGCCGTCAACTGGGGCCGCAGCGGCTTCGACCGCGTGGCGATCTTCCGTCCGCACAATGTTTACGGCCCCGACATGGGCTGGGAGCATGTGGTGCCGGAATTCTCCCGCCGCGCGGTTGAGGCCATCGCCTCCCACCCCAGCGGGCCGGTTCCCTTCCAGATCCAGGGAGACGGCCGCCAGACCCGCGCCTTCGTCCACATCGACGACGCCATCGACGGCATCGTGACGGTGGTCGACAAGGGCGAGCATCTCGGCATCTACCACATCGGCAACCCGGAGGAGGTCACCATCGCCGACCTCGCCCGCCAGACGGTGTCCTGCCTCGGCCGCGAGGCCCAGGTGATGCCCGGCCCGGCCGCTCCAGGCGGCACCGACCGCCGCAGCCCGGACATCGCCAGGCTGACGGCACTGGGCTTCACCCCGCGCATCCCCCTCTCCGCCGGCCTGCCGGGCGTGGTGGAGTGGTACGCCGAGCGCGCGCGGGCGGAGTTGGGGCGCATGGGGCAGGCGGCGGAGTAGGGGATCGTTCGGGGGCGTTAGACCCCCACCTGACCTCCCCCGCTGGGCGGGGGAGGGACTGCCGTCACCCTCCCGAACACGCGCCAATCTCCCTCCCCCGCCCAGCGGGGGAGGGTTGGGGTGGGGGCAAGTGTTTGTACGTAGACCTCTTCATCAGGAGACGGCCCGCATGGACCGCAACAGCCGTATCTTCGTCGCCGGCCACCGGGGACTCGTCGGGTCCGCCATTCTGCGGCGGCTGACCGAGGCCGGGCACACCGACCTCGTGATCCGCGACCGGTCGCAGCTCGACCTGACCGATCAGGCGGCGGTGCGCGCCTTCTTCGACCGCGAGGGGATCGAGCATGTGATCCTGGCCGCGGCGAAGGTGGGCGGCATCCTCGCCAACGACCGCTTCGGCGGCGACTTCATCCGCGACAACCTGCTGATCCAGAACAACGTCATCGACGCCGCATGGCGCGCCGGCGTGAAGAAACTGCTGTTCCTCGGCTCCTCCTGCCTTTATCCGAAGCATGCCGAGCAGCCGATCAAGGAGGAGGCGCTGCTGTCCGGCCCGATGGAGCCGAGCAACAAGCCCTACGCCGTCGCCAAGATCGCCGGCATCACCATGTGCCAGGCCTACCGGCGCCAGTACGGCTTCAACGCCATCTGCGCCATGCCGTCCAACCTCTACGGCCCCGGCGACCATTTCGATCCGGAGACCTCGCACGCCCTGCCCGGCATGATCCGCAGGTTCCACGACGCCAAACTGGCGGGCGACCCGACGGTGACGCTGTGGGGCACCGGCACGCCGCGGCGCGAGTTCCTCTATGTCGACGACATGGCGGACGCCTGCCTGCACCTGATGGACCAGTACGACAGCGAGGAGATCATCAATGTCGGCCCCGGCGACGACATCGCCATCGCCGACCTCGCGGCGCTGATCCGCGACACCGTCGGCTATCCCGGCACGCTGACCCACGATTTGAGCAAGCCCGACGGCCATCCGCGCAAGCTGATGGACGTGTCGCGCCTGTTCGCCACCGGCTGGCGCCCGAAGGTGTCGCTGGAGGAGGGGCTGCGCCGCACCTACGACTGGTTCCTGGAGAACGTCGCTCCGGACCGTCGCCAAGCCCCGAAGCAGGCTGCGGAGTAAAGCCCCGATGCCGGACGATTCCATCCATCTGCGGGAGCCGGTCATCGACCGGCCGTCCAGCTCGCTTTCCCTGTCGGACGTGCCCGTGCCGGAAGAGCTGCTGCTGGTGGCGCAGAGCTATTGGCCGGAGCCGGCCGGCAGCGCGCCGATGATGACCGACCTCGCCACCGCCTTCGCGGCGGCCGGGGCCGAAACGACCGTGCTGACCGCGCGGCCCAACTATCCCGGCAACACGGTCTATGACGGCTACGCCGACGGGGCGCAGGACAGCAGGACGGTGGACGGGGTGCTGATCGAGCGCCTGCCCACCATCCCGCCGGCCGGCGGCGGCATGAAGGCCCGCCTGATCCACGAGGGCGTGCTGCATGCCGGCTTCGTCGCCGCACTCGCCCGCGGCCGGGTCGGGCGGCACGACGCGGTGCTGTCGCTCTGCCCGTCGATCCTGTCGGTGGCCATCGCCGACCGCCTCACCACGCCGGGCGGCCGCCATGTCGCCATCGTCCACGACATCCAGTCCGGCCTCGCCGGCGCGCTCGGCATGGGCGGCAAGGCGGCGGTCAAGGCGATCCGCGCCATGGAGCGCGCGGCGCTGAACCGCGCCGACGCCATCGTCGTCCTGTCGGAGCCGATGCGCGGCGTGCTGGAGGAGCTTGGCGTCACCAAGCCGATCCATGTGATCCCGCCCCATGTCGATGCCGACGCCGTCCACCCGCTGCCGCGCCCCGACCAGCCGCCGACCGCGCTCTACAGCGGCGCCTTCGCCCGCAAGCAGGGGCTGGAGCAGGTGCTGGACATGGCCGGCCACTTGGCGGAGCTGATGCCGCAGGCGCGGGTCAAGCTGCGCGGGCAGGGCGGACTGGAGGAGGAGCTGAAGTCGCGCGCCCGCGCCATGGGCCTCGGCAACGTGATCTTCCAGCCGCTGGCGCCCAAGGACCAACTGAACGAAGCGATGGCGGAGGGCGACGTCCATCTCGTGCCCCAGCGGCCCGAAGGGGCGGCCTTCGCCATGCCCGGCAAGGCGGTGACCATCCTCGCCGCCGGCCGGCCCTTCGTCAGCACCTGCCTGCCGGGATCGGCGCTCGCCACGCTGGAGGCGCAGGTCGGCGCCTTCCTGTGCACCCCGCCCGAGGAGCCGCGCGCATTGGCCGAGGCGGTGGCGGCCCTGCTGTCCGACCCCGCCCGCGCAACCGCGATGGGCCGCCGCGGCCGCGCCTGGGTGGAGGCCAATGCCACCCGCGCCGTCGCGCTCGACCGATACGCCCGCCTTCTGTTGGGAGAGGCAGCATGAAGAAGCCCGCGCTGGTCTTCAGTTGGGAGATGTTCGGCCCCTACCACATGGACCGGCTGGAAGCGGTCGGGCGCCGCCTGGGCCATGTCTATGACGTGATCGGGCTGGAGGTCGGGTCGAAGTCGCACACCTACGCCTGGGATTCGACCGGAACGGGGCAGAATTTCCGCAAGATCACCCTGTTCCCCGGTCAGTCGAAGGCCGACCTGTCGAAAGCCGCGGTCTACCGCGCCCTGCTGCGCGAATGCCGGCGCGTCGACGCGCGCTTCGTCTTTCTGTGCCATTACGAGGATCCGGACGTCTTCGCCCTCGCCCTGACGATGCGGCTGACCGGGCGCAAGGTCATCAACATGAACGCGTCCAAATACGACGACAAGCCGCGCATCCTGTGGCGCGAGATGGTCAAGAGCGTCTTCTACTCCCCCTATCAGGCGGGGATCGGCGGCAGCCACCGCACGGTGGATTACTTCCGGCTGCTGGGACTGCCCAAGGACCGCCTTTATATCGGGTACGACACGCTGTCGCTGGACCGCATCCGGCGCCTGTCCGGGATGGAGCCGGCCCCCGGGGGGGTACCCTTCGCCGACCGCCACTTCACCATCATCGCGCGCTTCGTCCCGAAGAAGAACTTGTTCCGGGCGGTCGAAGCCTACGACATTTACCGGCGGCTGGCCGGTCCGGCCGCCCGTCCGCTCCACCTCTGCGGGTCCGGCCCGCTGGAGGAGGATCTGCGGGCCGAGGTGACGCGGCGCGGGCTGGACGGGTCGATCGTCTTCCGCGGTTTCCTGCAGGAGAAGGGGATCGCGGAAACGCTGGGGTCCACGCTGTGCCTGCTGCTGCCGTCGCTGGAGGAGCAGTTCGGCCTGGTGGTGAACGAGGCATTGGCCATGGGGGTTCCGACCATCCTGTCCGATCAGTGCGGCGCCCGCGACGTGCTGATCCGCAGCGGGTTGAACGGCCACATCGTGGAGCCGGACAATCCCGAGGGGCTGGCGCGCTACATGCTGTCGGTCGCGGCGGATGAAGCGGAATGGCGCCGTCTGAGCCTGAACGGGCGGCCCTTCCAGGCCTTGGCCGATGCCAGCTTCTTCGCCCAGTCGGTGGAGAAGGCCGTGGTGGCGCTGGGTGGCCCGAAGGCGGAGCGCAGCGCGGACACGGAGTATGCGTCCGACTATTCCGCCGACCCGGAGGGTGGCCAGCATGGCCGGTCCGCCGGAGCGGCCCTGACCGGGAGTTGACGATGGAACGGAACGCGCGCACCCATGTGGTCGTCTCGGGACGGCTGCCGCCGCCGGTGGACGGGATGAGCCGGGTGACCGCCCTGGTGCTGGAACGTCTTCAGGACCGCATGCGGGGGCGCGGCCGGGTCGAGGTGGCCGACCTGTCGCCGGGGTGGAACGGCGGCGGCGGCGCCTACCATCTACGCAAGATGGCGCGGGTGTTCGGGACCATGGGGCGGCTCGTCGCCGGGCTGGGCAAGGCCGACCGGCGTTTCTACATGCCGGTCGATTCCGGCTGGGGTGCGCTCTACACCGCCGCACTCGCCGGCACCGCGCGCCTGTTCGGCTACGAGCGGGTGCTGCACCATCACTCCTTCGCCACCATCAGCAAACCGACATGGCGGATGCGGCTGCTGACCCGGGTCGCCGGTGCCGACTGCACCCATGTGCTGCTGTGCCCGGCGATGCAGATGCGCTTCCAGTCGGTCTACCCGGCGGCGCGCAGCTGCATGACCATGTCGAACGCCATCTTCTCCATCCCCGACACCGCCCCGCGTCCACGGCGCGACGGCCCCCTGCGCATCGGCCACCTGTCGAACCTGTGCAGCGAAAAAGGGCTGGACACGCTGTTCGCCCTGCTGCGCGCCCTGCAGCTGGACGGGGTGGACGCCAAGCTGGTGCTGGCCGGTCCCGGCCTGAAGCCCAAGGACAATGCGATGATCGCCGCCGGCCTGATGGCCTTCGACGGGGCCGTCGAGTATCATGGCCCGGTCCATGGCGAGGCCAAGGAGGCCTTCTACCGCGACATCGACGTCTTCGTCTTTCCCACCCGCTACCGGAACGAGGCGCAGCCGCTGGTCCTGTTCGAGGCGATGGCGGCCGGCGTGCCGGTGCTGGCCTACGAGCGCGGCTGCATCGGGTCCGACATCCCGGCCGACGGGCTGGTGCCGCAGAATGCCGACTTCGTGAAGGCGGCGCTGCCGATCCTGGCGGCCTGGGCCGACGACCGCGAGGCTCTGGCCGTCGCGTCCGCCCAGACGCTGACCCGCGCACGGGTTGCCTACGAGACCAGCCGCACCGGCCTGGACCTGCTTCTCGACCGCATCGCCGGCCCGCACCCCGCGACCGCCGCCGCCGCCGTGACGGCCAAGCGCAGGGTGGCAGGGTAGCTCCCGTTCCCGGTGGAGAGGGGATTCTTGCCCGCCGCCTACCGGCCCCCCAACGGCAAAGCCGTCTCGAACTTGATCTCCTTCAGGGCGAAGTTGGAGCGGATGCGGACCTGAAAGGGCAGTTGGAAGACGAACTCCTCCAGAAAGCGGTTGTAGTCGGCGATGGCCCGCACCGCGACCCGCAGCAGATAGTCCGCATCGCCCGACACCGCGTAGCATTCCAGAACCTCCGGCCGCTTGCGCACCGCGTCGATGAAGACGGCGGCGGTCTCGGCCGAATGGTGGTCGAGCGTCACATGGGCGAACACGCACTCCCCCACCGATGCCGCCTTCGGATCGACCAGCGCCGTGTAGCGTCGGATCACCCCCGTCTCCTCCAACGAGCGCAGCCGGCGCCAGCAGGAGGATGGAGAGGTGCCGACCCGGTCGGCCAGCTCCTGCACGGTCAGGCGCGAATCCTCCTGCAGGGAGATCAGGATCTTGACGTCGATTTCCGATAGCGAGGCAGACAATGACAAACCTCTCCGGTCAGCCGGCCCTTAAAGAAATATCCTGCCAAAATCATAGGTGTGCCCGCTTCACTTTGAAAGCTATTTCCGCGGACAGTCCGGCATACTGATCGCATAACGAACCAAGGGAGAGGCGATCATGGCCGACATGTGGGAAAACCCGATGAAGACCGACGGATTCGAGTTCATCGAATTCACGGCGCCGGACACCGTGGCTCTGGGCCGCCTGTTCGAGCAGCTGGGCTTCACCGCCATTGCCCGCCACCGGTCCAAGGATGTCACGCTCTACCGCCAGGGCGACGTGAACTTCATCGTCAATGCCGAGCCGTCGGGCTTCCCGCGCAACTTCGCCGTCCAGCACGGCCCGTCGATCTGCGCCATCGCCTTCCGCGTCGGCGACGCCGCCTTCGCCTACCGCCGTGCGCTGGAGCTCGGCGCCTGGGGGGTCGAAACCCGCGTCGGCGCCATGGAACTGAACATCCCCGCCATCAAGGGCATCGGCGATTCGCTGATCTACCTCGTCGACCGCTATGCCGACCGCGGCAGCATCTATGAGGTCGATTTCGTGCCGCTGCCGGGGGTGGACCAGCATCCGCGGGGGGCCGGCCTGACCTACATTGACCATCTGACCCACAACGTCCACACCGGGCGGATGGAGGAATGGGCCGAGTTCTACACCCGCCTGTTCGGCTTCCGCGAGATCCGCTATTTCGACATCGAGGGCAAGCTGACCGGCCTGCGGTCGAAGGCGATGACCAGCCCCTGCGGCAAGATCCGCATCCCGATCAACGAGTCCGCCGACAACAAGTCGCAGATCGTCGAATATCTGCGCGACTACAAGGGTGAGGGCATCCAGCACGTCGCGCTCGGCACCGACGACATCGTCCGCACCGTGGAGACGATGCGCGGCCTGGGCACGCCGTTCCAGGACACGCCCGACACTTATTACGAGCGCGTCGACAGCCGCGTTCCCGGCCATGACCAGGATCTGAAGCGGCTCCAGGCCAACTGCATTCTGATCGACGGCGCGCCGACCGAGGGTCAGGGCCTGCTGCTGCAGATCTTCACCCAGAACGTCATCGGCCCGATCTTCTTCGAGATCATCCAGCGCATCGGCAACGAGGGCTTCGGCGAAGGCAACTTCAAGGCGCTGTTCGAATCCATCGAACTCGACCAGATCCGCCGCGGCGTGCTGAGCGAGAACGCGGCCTGATCGTCGGGCGCGTTCCACAGGCAGGGTTCCGAACGCCGTCCGGTCGCAAGGCCGGGCGGCGTTTCCGCTTTTGGAGGCACTTGAACAAAATTTCCATAATGATTGTTATGTGTTTTTGTGTCCCCTGGGGCCGGCGCCTTCCCGCCGGTCAAGGTCACTCCGCCCGCGTGTGGGCGTCGAAGCGTTCGCGGTCGCTCTTGTCGCTCATGAAGATGGCGAAAGGGCGCAGCGCGTCGGCGTGGTTCAGGGTGATGGCGATCAGCACCGCCATCGGGGCGGCCAGCAGCGCGCCGGCGGCTCCCCACAGCCAGCTCCACAGCAGGAGCGCGATCATCACCACCAGGGGCGAGATCGCCAGCTGCTTGCCCTGCATGTGCGGCGCCACGAAGTTGCCCATCACCTGCTCGATCACCAGCAAGCCGGCGGCGACCGCCGTCGCGGTGCCGGCGTCCTTGGTCGCCACGGTCAGCAGGACCGGGAGCGCCCCGGCCACCACCGATCCCACAACCGGCACATAGTTCAGCAGGAAGGCCAGCAGGCCCCACAGCAGGACCAGCTCCACCCCGAACAGCGACAGCCAGCCGATATAGAGTGCACCGGTGATCAGCCCCAGCACGCTGCTGACCACGAGATAGCGGCGGAACTGCTGGGCGATGGCGGCCACCGCCTCCACGGCGGTCTGGCAGCGCTCACGGCCCAGCGTCATGACGATCTTCTCGCGCCAGACCGGCGCCTCCAGCTGCATCAGCAGGGCGAGGAAGACGGTCAGCACCAGAATGGAGGCCGTCTGGCCGGCCGATGACAGGGCCGCCTTGGCGAAGCCGGTGATCGGGTCGACCGGCACCTCTCCGCCGCCCTGTCCGGCCTGTTGTCCCCCACCCTGCCCGGTTGCCGGCGCCAGATCGGCCTTGGCGCCCTGGATCCACTGGTTGACCTTAGCCCACAGCTTGCCCAGCGCCTCGGCATATTGCGGGAAATCCTCCGCCACGCGCTGGGCCACCAGCGCCATGCCGCCGAAAAAGGCGGCCAGGATGCCCAGGATCAGAAGCATCGATGCGGCCAGTCCCAACCAGGACAGACGGCGCGGCACCCGCTCCCGCACCCAGCGGCTGACCGGGGCGACGGCGACGGCGACGAAGAAGGCCGAGATGACCGGGATCAGGATCGAGGCCGCCGCCTGCAGCACCCACAGAACCGCCACCCCGGCCAGGATGCCGAGCAGCCAGAGGGCGAGGTTGACGCGGTCGATACGCGCCCTGCCCGGCCCTCGTCCGTCATCCCGCCGCCCGTCACCCCAGCGCCCGCCGTCCGTTCCGCTGTCCACGCTCTCCGCCTCCGCATGCCGCATCCTGCGTCGCCGGGACGCTCGTTCTAGACGCAGTTCCGGGCCTTTCGGTTCCATTCGCCCGACAGGGTGCCTCCCGTGGGAGGTGATCCCATCGTGCCAAGTCAGCGGTCTAAAACGTGGCGTTTGAGCTTATTCAGCAACGCTTTCGTCAAATATAAACAGCCAAGCTCAAGGTGGGCGGGAAAAATCTGCCGATCGGCTGCTTCGGGTTTCCCCGGAGCGCTGAAGTTTCGTTTTTGGCTGAATCATGACCGAGAAGCGATGCCCGTTTTTTGTCTCATTCATGCCACGGGAAACCACCTCGTTCATAATTTCCTAACCATAAGTGTTAGTACCCGATTAAGGCTAACAGACGAGCCTGCGGAACAAGGCGATACCCACAAAGCGGAGTTCCAAAATGGCTACCACCAACACCGACGGCACGATCAAGGTCACCTTCGCGGTCAATGCCTGGGGCACAGTGGCCGGCGGGAAATGGCCGCATTTCCAATTGCTTGTCGATGGCAAGGTCATCGGCGACGCCACCGTCGCCTCCGCCTCCCAGTCGCGCTACGTCTTCACCGCCAACGTGCCCGCCGACAAGGCGCACGCCCTCCAGCTGGTCTACGACAACGACGACACGGTTAACGGCGTCGACCGCAACCTGTTCGTCAAGTCGTTCGAAGTGAACGGCAAGACCATCCTCGCCATCGATCCCTCGGTGAAGTACGACACCGGCAAGATCGACGGGCTGAACGTCATCGCCGGGCAGAGCGAGATGTACTGGCCGGGCGCGCTGAACGTCGCGCTGCCCGCCACGCTGTTCTCGACGACCCCGGTGGATACCGGCAGCGACACGGCGACCATGACCACGACCATCAAGGTGAAGGCCCACGGCATCAGCGCCGGCGGCCAGGCCCCGCACTTCAAGCTGCTGGTCGACGGCGAGGTGGTGGGCGACGCCTGGGTCAACGCGACTTCGGCCACCGACTACACCTTCACCGCCAAGGTGGACCCCAACGAGGCCCACAGGATCCAGGTCTGGTACGACAACGATGCGACCGTGAACGGCGTCGACCGCAACCTGTACGTCAAGTCGATCAACATCGACGGCAAGACCATCTCCGCCACCTCCGAGATGGCCTCCTACGACAAGGGTCCGGTCGACGGCAAATATGTGGTCGCCGGCCAGGAAGGCCTGTTCTGGGGCGGCGCCCTGTCCTTCGGCGTGCCGGAGGAGTATTTCGGCGGCGCCTATGTCCCGCCGCCGCCGCCGATCCCGACCAAGCCGGTCGACATCGTCGTCAACGCCTACGGCACCTCTGCCGGCGGACAGGCGGCGCATTTCAAGCTGCTGGTCGACGGGCAGGTGATCGGCGACGCCAAGGCCACCTCCACCACCACGGGCTACAAGTTCACCGCCGACATCGATCCGACCAAGGCCCACACGGTCCAGGTCTGGTACGACAACGACGCCACCGTGAACGGCGTCGACCGCAACCTGTTCGTCAAGTCGGTGGTCATCAACGGCAAGACCGTCCCCGTCACCGACAGCATCGTCACCTATGACAAGGGTGCCGTCGACGACAAGGACGTGGTCAAGGGGCAGGAGGGCCTGTATTGGGGCGGCGCCCTGACCGTCAAGGCCGGCGCCGACATGTTCGGCGACACGCCCGCACCGCAGAACCCGGTCCCGACCCCGCCGACCAAGCCGGCCTTCTACGTCGCCGCCAACGGCAAGGACAGCTGGTCGGGCAAGCTGTCGGCCCCGAACGCCGACGGCACCGACGGTCCCTTCGCCAGCTTGGAGAAGGCGCAGGCCGCCATGCGGGCCAGTTCGACCATCGACACCACCTATGTCCGCGAGGGCACCTATCACCTGACCAAGACGCTGGAGCTGACCTCGCTCGACAACGGCCACAGCTTCCAGAACTATCCCGGCGAGACGCCGGTGCTGAGCGGCGGCGAGGTGGTCAAGAGCTTCACCAGCGAAGGCAACGGCCTCTATTCGGCCAAGCTCGCCACCGCCAGCAACCTGGACCTGATCGTCGGCGACGTGCGCCAGCATCTGGCGGAGAAGTACGCCTATGACGCCGCCGACGTCACCACCGGCTGGCGCTTCGCCGATGCGGCTTCCGGCGGGGCGAGCGGCTGGTACATCCGCTCGCACGGCACCGAGGTGACCGCCGCCGACATCCAGCCGGGCACGATGATCCAGGTGATGGACGCCGAGCGGCTGGGCGACACCCTGACCAGCATCGAGAGCTTCAACGCCGCCACCCGCACGATCAAGCTGAAGAACGGCGCCTCCCTGCCGTTCGCGGAAGGCACCACCTACAAGCTGCTGAACAACGCCGCCTACGTCGATCAGGCGGGCGAGTTCGCCTGGCGCGCGTCCGACGGCAAGCTGCTGTACAAGGCCGCCAGCTCGGGCTTCGCGTCGACCGGCGTGGAGGTGCCGCGGCTCGGCAC
>JBKHVJ010000315.1:0-3088 GCA_046570145.1 Alphaproteobacteria bacterium | reverse complement strand
GGCCACGGTGATCGGGGCGAACGCGCTGGTGGCGGCCTCGCCGCGCGCGATGAACATCGGGCTGGGGCTGGTCACCGTGGCGATGGCGCTGATGCAGATGCGGCGCGGCGCGGCGGAACGCCGCCCGGTGCGGCACGAGCGGCTGCTGTCGCCGCTGGTCGGGCTGGTGGCCGGGTTGCTGGGCGGGATCTCGTCCTTCTCGGGGCCGCCGCTGGTCGCCTATCTGCTGCGGCTGAACCTGTCCAGCCACGCCTTCGTGGTGACGATCTCGCTGTTCTACGTCTGCGGGGCGATTCCGCTCTACATCAGCCTGATCGCCAGCGACGCGGTGGGCTGGCCGGTCCTGCTCGGCTCGCTGGCGCTCGGCGCACCCGCCTATGGCGGGTTGCTGATCGGGCAGAGGCTGCGCCAGGCGTTGAACGAACGCCAGTTCCGCCGCGTCATCACCGGCGTCCTGATGATCAGCGGCCTCAGCCTGCTGGTCAAATCGGCGCTGTTCTGAACCATCCACGGAAGGGAGAGACCCCCATGGCCGACCACGGCACGGCGGACAGGCGGTTGAGGCTCGGCATCGCCGGATTGGGGCGCGGCTTCATGGCGATGCGGGCGACCCTGTCCCGGCACCCTCGCGTCGTCCTGGCCGGAGCCGCCGACCCGCGCGAGGAGGCGCGCCGCCGCTTCGCCGCCGATTGCGGCGCCCCGGCCCACGCGACGGTGGAGGAGCTCTGCGCCGACCCGACGCTGGACGCCGTCTATGTCGCGACTCCGCACCAGTTCCACGCCGCCCATGTCGCGCTGGCGGCGGCGGCGGGCAAGCACATCCTGGTCGAGAAGCCGATGGCGCTGACGCTGGAGGAGGCCGGGGCGATGATCGCGGCGGCCGACGCGGCGGGTGTCCATCTGATCGTCGGCCACACCCACGGCTTCGACGCGCCGATCCTGCGCGCCCGCGACCTGATCGCCGGCGGGGAGTATGGCGCGGTCCGCATGATCACCGCGATGGACTACACCGACTTCCTCTACCGGCCCCGCCGGCCGGAGGAGCTGGCGACGGAGCGGGGCGGCGGCGTGATGTTCAACCAGGCGCCCCATCAGGTCGACGTCGTGGGGCTGCTGGGCGGCGGGCTGGTGCGCAGCGTGCGCGCGGTCACCGGCGCCTGGGACCAGGCCCGCCCGACCGAGGGCGCCTACAGCGCCCTGCTGACCTTCGAGAACGGTGCCGTCGCGACCCTGACCTACAGCGGCTACGCCCATTTCGACAGCGACGAGTTCTGCGGCTGGGTCGGCGAGAGCGGCCAGCCCAAGGATCCCGAGCGCTATGGGCAGGCCCGCCGGCTGCTGGGCCGCGTCGCCGGTCCCGACGACGAGGCGGCCTTCAAGAGCACCCGCATCTATGGCGGCGCCGACGAACCGCCGGGCGCCTTTCCCGATGACCCGCCCTTTCATCAGCATTTTGGCGTGGTGGTGGTGTCCTGCGACCGCGCCGACCTGCGCCCGACGCCGCGCGGCGTCTTGGTCTACGGCGACGCCGACCGCCATCTCGACCCGCTGCCCCCGCCGACGGTGCCGCGTGCCGAGGTGCTGGACGAGCTGTGCGCCGCCGTCCTGGACGGCCGCCCGCCGGTCCACGGCGGCGCCTGGGGTTTGGCGACGCTGGAGGTCTGTCTGGCCATGCTGCGGTCGGCGCGCGAGGGGCGCGAGGTAACGTTGAGCCGCCAGGTTGCGGTTCCCGGCAACGCGCCTATCTTCAGTCGCGGCCGGCCCGACGGCGTTCCCGGCATGGCCGCATCGCCGGAGCTTGGCAGCCGGTGAAGCGGTGGGTTAGCTTGAAGGCCGGTGGCGTTGCCGCATCGGCTCGTTGGTCTGTTCCCGTAACGCGATGGGTGGCTGTGTGACACGCTCCGAAGACAAGATAGTGAGGGTTGGCGGTGACCCCGACCCGGCGCTGGGCATCGATCCGCCGACCAGCGTCGCCGGCCAGGAATGGCGCGAGGCGGTGCCCAACGACCGTCTGGCCCATTTGGTCAAGGACGCCTTGCGGGGGTTGTCGCGCGGGTTGCAGATGCGGCTGACCGAGCATGACGTGTCCTTCGGCCATTGGACCTTCCTGCGCATCCTGTGGGAGCACGACGGGCTGACCCAGCGCGAGCTGAGCGACCACGCCGGGCTGATGGAATCGACCACCTTCTCCGCGCTGGTGGCGATGGAGAAACTGGGCTACGTCATCCGCCGCCATCTGCCGGAAAACCGCAAGAAGGTGCATGTCTTCCTGACGCCGGAAGGCCACGCGCTGAAGGACACGCTCGTGCCGCTGGCCGAGGAGGTCAACGCCATCGCGGTGCGCGGCGTCGATCCCGCCGACATCGCGGCGACGCGGCGCACGCTGGTCGCCATGGTGCAGAACCTGATCGCCGACGAGGCGGACGGGTTGAAGGAGCAGCGCCGCATGCCGTCCACCCGGCAGGTGTCGCGCATCATCGACCGGTCCGAGCGGCGGCGCAACGGCACCAAGGCTGCCGGCGCGCCCCGCGTGTCCAAGGCTCCCTGACGACTCTCACTCTTCCTTCACCGGAACGACGGACGCTTGCATGGACGAGAAGGGCCTGTCGGCCCCCCGGCGCTATTGGGCCATGTTCACGATGGCGGTGTCGCTGCTGCTGGCGGTGCTGGATGGCGCCGCCGTCAACGTGGCGCTGCCGACCATCGCGCATGATTTCGGGATCGGCGCGGCCGACTCGATCCGGGTCGTCAACGCCTACCTGTTGGCGGTTGTGGTGCTGCTGTTCCCCTTGTCGTCACTCGCCGAGATCGTCGGCTGCCGCCGGGTCTACTTGGGCGGGCTGGCGGTCTTCATGCTGGCCTCGCTGGCCTGCGCCACGGCGGATTCGCTGACCACGCTGACCGTCGCGCGCGTGTTCCAGGGTTTCGGCGCCGCCGGCACGATGAGCGTCAATCTGGCCTTCCTGCGCTACATCTTCCCGCCCGAGCGGCTGGGACGGGGGGTCGGGTTCTACGCGCTGATCGTCGCCACCGCGTCCGCCGCCGGGCCGACCGCCGGGGCCTTCGTGCTGTCGCTGGCGTCGTGGCA
>JBKHVJ010000314.1:0-28947 GCA_046570145.1 Alphaproteobacteria bacterium | reverse complement strand
CAGCACCAGCATGTTGGTGGAGGCGAAGAAGGTGCAGCTGTGCATGGTGTGGCCGACCAGCTGCGAATCCATGATGCGGTTCTCGCGTTCCAGCATCCGTTCGATCCAATGGCGGCGCACGATCTTCAGATGCTGGTTCACCACATTGCGGCCGGACAGCAGATGATCCTGGATCACGGTGAAGCCGACCCAGGAGCCGACGAACCAAGCGAGGGCGATGATGTCGAGCGTGGAGGCATCGGGCGGCATGGTGGCGTCATCGCGTCAGGTGGTGGAAAGCCCGCACCGTGTACGCCCGTCGCGCGCGGGTGTCCATCGGGGGATGCCGGGATCATGCCGTCCGCGTCACCCCTCCCCCGACCCGCGGCCCTGCACCGCTTTCAACACATGGACGCGGATGGCGCTGGACAGATTGCCGGTGCGCGTCTGGTCGATTTCCTCGATCAGGGCATTCACCGAAAGGCTGCGCGCCTGCGCCACCGATTTCAGGGCGTCCCAGAACTCTTCTTCAAGGGAAACGCTGGTGGGATGGCCGGCAATCAGGACCGAACGCTTCTTCATGGTCACGCACGCATCGGTTTGCAGGATGGGGGTGGTCAGAGGAAGGCCGGAACGGCCGGGATGGACACCCCCACCCTAACCCCAAGCTTAGCCGGGACCAACCATCCGTTCGGGGCGAACCCATTGATCGAATTGCTCATCCGTCAGGAGTCCGAGTTCCCGCCCGGCCTCCTTTAGGCTTGTCCCTTCCTTGTGGGCCTTCTTGGCGATCTTCGCCGCGGCGTCATAGCCGATGTGCGGGTTCAACGCCGTCACCAGCATCAGGCTGTCGGACACCAACCTGGCGATGCGGTCGCGGTTGGCTTCGATCCCGACGACGCAATTGTCGGTGAAGCTCATCGCCGCATCTGTCAGCAGGCGGATCGATTGCAGGACGTTGTAGGCGATCACCGGCTTGAAGACGTTCAGCTCGAAATGGCCGGTGGCGCCTGCCACGGTGACGGTGGTGTGGTTGCCCATCACCTGGGCGCAGACCATGGTCATCGCCTCCGACTGGGTCGGGTTGACCTTGCCGGGCATGATGGAGGAGCCGGGCTCGTTCTCGGGCAGGGAAAGCTCGCCGATGCCCGACCGCGGGCCGGAGCCCAGAAGACGGATGTCGTTGGCGATCTTCATCAGCGACACCGCCAGCGTGTTCAGGTGGCCGTGGACGTCTACCAGCGAGTCATGCGTCGCCAGCGCCTCGAACTTGTTCTCCGCCGTCACGAAGGGAAGGCCGGTGAAGGCCGCCACCTCCTCCGCGAAGGCTTCGGCGAAGCCCGGCTTGGCGTTCAGCCCGGTGCCGACCGCCGTGCCGCCCTGGGCCAGCCGGTAGAGCTGCGGCAGCGATCCCCTCACCCGGCCGATGCCGTAGGACACCTGGGCGGCATAGCCGGAGAATTCCTGACCCAGCGTCAAGGGTGTCGCGTCCTGCAGATGGGTGCGGCCGATCTTGACGATGTCCTGGAAGGCATCGGCCTTGGCGTCCAGCGCGGTGCGCAGATGCTCCAGCGCCGGGATCAGGCTGCGGACGATCTCGTCGGCCGCCGCGATGTGCATGGCGGTGGGGAAGCTGTCGTTCGACGACTGCCCCATGTTGACGTGGTCGTTGGGGTGGATCGGCGCCTTCGACCCCATGGTACCGCCGAGCTGCTCGATGGCCCGGTTGGCGATCACCTCGTTGGCGTTCATGTTGGTCTGGGTGCCGGAGCCGGTCTGCCAGACCACCAGCGGGAAGTGATCGGCCAACCGGTCGTCGATCACCTCGTCCGCCGCGGCCATGATGGCGGCGCCAAGCTTCGGGTCGAGAACGCCCAGCTTCATGTTGGCCGCTGCGGCGGCGCGTTTCTGAATTCCCAGCGCGCGGACCAGCGGGACCGGCATACGCTCCCCGCCGATGCGGAAATTCTGCAGGGAACGCTGGGTCTGCGCGCCCCAGTAACGGTCGGCCGGAACTTCGATGGGGCCGAAGCTGTCGGTTTCGGTGCGGACGCCACTCATGGCTGGACCTTTCCTGATCGCCGCTTTTGGTCACGGGTCGGACGGGTTGCAATCGCCGCCGCCCCGCCTGATCTTTGAGGCGTAGGGCCCGACGGCAAGGGGACGTCGAGGGCATAGCAAGCATGAGCGTAAGCGACTCGGCAGGAATCCTCGCACTTTCCCCGAATTTGTTCTTGTTGCGTTCGCGTTTCTTCCGTACGCTTCCTGAAGAACCGAGGGGCCGGCGTGACGTTGGCCATCAAAGCGAATGGGGGACGGAATGGACGATCTTGCACCGGACCATGTCCGCGCGTTCATTGCCCGGACACGCGTTGCGGAGATGAAGAGCCGCGGCTGGCGTGTTCTCGGCCCGGGGGAGGAAGGCTCAATCCTGATGGAAGGGCCTATGCTCGCCAGCCGGACGGCGGTGCTCGACGCGCCAATCGGCGGATTGTTCGACGAT
This sequence comes from Alphaproteobacteria bacterium, assembly GCA_046570145.1. GTDB lineage: Bacteria > Pseudomonadota > Alphaproteobacteria > Azospirillales > Azospirillaceae > Azospirillum. The sequence continues at coordinate 26,465 of JBKHVJ010000314.1, read as the reverse complement.
CTTGTCGCCCGCGCACTGGAGCGGGCCGACGCTCGCGACCGGATGGATGCCCGGCGCGCTGCCTGAAGCAGGTCATTTTGCCGGCGGCAGCAGTTCCGCTGAGGGGAAATGCCCGTCCACCCATTCAGCCGACCGCGGACCATCGAGGATGTCCGCAATCGGAAAATGGCGGGGCAGACCCGTGCACAATCGGGTCAAAGCCGGCCAATGATGCTGCCGGTTGAGGAAGCTTCAACATTTTCAGGGGGTTGCTCCTAGCCCAATGGGCTGTGGATAATGCACCCTTCGGTAGTCTCTCCCACCAATTCCCCGGGCGCTCTGAGAAACCGGACATAGCGTTGCGTGTTATCATGGAACACGGCACGCGCCGGGACATCCAGTAGGGATCGAAAGCCGCAGGATTCGGACCGTTTCTTTTGACCTTTGAGGTACCTCATCGTGATGGTCATAGAACCATGACCAAAGATCGGAAGTACCACCGAAGATACAACCTGCCGCATAGCCCTGTTAGGAAGTCCTTAACCGGCCCGATGTCCTAATAAGTCCATCGGGAACGCTCAGGCCAAGGGAGATTTACATGATCGGCGCCGTCAACTCGAAGAAGATCAACGCGTCCTCTGCGGCTCACATCGCGCTTCTTGACCAGTTCATTCGGTTGACCCAAGACACCATCGTGGAACAGGACGATGCTTTCGTCCGCGACAGTCTTGTCGATCTTCTGTCCAACCTGCGCAATGAACGTGCCGACTATGCCGAGATCATCGGCGCGTCCGCACTGAACCGCGCCGCCTGATCCCCGGTCATTCCGGACGCCCCTCGCGTTCGGACGGACAGACCTCTGCGTCCCCTTCTGCCGCCAGCGCCGAAAGCGCGTCGCCGGTCAGCCGGTAGGGAAGCCATTCCTTCATCTGGCGGAAGCCCACCCGGTCGTAGAATCCACGCGCCGGGTTCCAGTCCAGGACACTCAGATCGACACGTCGGTAGCCACGCTCCACCGCGCGTTGGGCCACCGCGGCCAACAACTTGCGGCCCACGCCGTAGCGGCGGGCATCCGGTGTGACGTAGAGGTCCTCGACATACAGGCCGGGCCGCCCTTCCCAGGTGGAGAAATTCCGGAAGGTCAGGGCGAACCCGACCGGCGCGCCGTCCAGTTCGGCGATCAGCGCCTCGAACACCGGCTGTTCTCCCCAGCCGTCCCGGCGGAAATCCTCCTCAGTGGCCTTGACCGCGTCGGCTTCGCGCTCGAACTCGGCCAGTTCACGGACGAACCGTAGGATTGTGGCGCAATCGGCCTCGACGGCGGGGCGGATGGTGACGGTCGGCATCGGCGGCAGGTTCCCCGGTTGGGACAAAGAAAAGGAGCGGACCATAGCCCGCCCCCCGTCTTTCCGCATCCCCATAGCTGCAGTTCCACAGCCGCGGCCGGGCAGTTCAGTCGTCGCCGCCCCCCTTCAGGTCCAGGATGCTGCGCAGTTCCTGCACCCGCCGTTCGGCGCTGTGTTCGGCCAGCGCCCGCTTGCGCGCCCGCCGGCCCAGGTCGGTCAGGTGGTTGCGCGGCAGCATCATCGCGGTGGTCACGTCGTCGGTCTGGGCGGCGACCAGGATTTCCCGGCCGGGCTCGAAGAAGCTGTCCAACCCCTCCCAATGGTCGGCGACGATGGCGGCACCGCAGGCTGCGGCCAGGAACAGCCGGTCGGACGGGCACCATCCGATCTTGCGCTCGTCGTCGCGCGCCAGCGTCAGCGCCAAACTGGCGGAAGCCAGCACATTGGCATGCTCGGCCGGGTCGAGATCCGGGAAGGTCAGCACGTTGGAAGCACGCGGCACCCCATCCGGCAGGTCGGTGCCAACCAGCACGAAGCGCCGCCGGGTCAGCCGTTGCGCCGGATCGATGAAGAAGTTGCCCAGTCCCTCGCGAATGCCGTCCGGCCCGGCGACGATGCAGCAGAGGTCACCCAGATACTCCCGCTTGAAGTCGCCGGGCTTGTCCACCTCCGGTACGATCCAGGGATAGAGCGGCGCCACCGCCTCCGCCCCCGCCTTGGCCCGGTAGCGCTCCAGCGCCGGCCCTCCGCAGGAGGCAAGGACGATGTCGAATCCGCCCAGACCGTCCGCCGGCAGATGGTCCACCGTCTCCCCCGCCTCCAGCGCAGTCAGGCTGACCGGAGCCTCCGGATCGTAGAGCGCGCGGCGCACGGCCTTGGAGTTGCGGACGAGATTGGCCGCGGCGCGGGCATCCGGCCCGTGCGCCACCACCAGTGCGACGCCGGCGTCGTCGGCCTGGGCCGCCGCGTCCACCGCCACTGTGTCCCAGTCGGCGTAGGAAAGCACGTCGCCGCCGGAAATGGTCCAGGGCGTCGCCGCGTCGGGGCCGGCGCGTTCGACCGCGATCACGCGATGGCCGCGGATCGCCAGCGCCTGGATCAACGCTCGCCAGCGCACCATGCGGCCGCCGTCGTGGCGATACCCGTTGGTCAAGCCGAAGATCACGATTTTCATGGCGTCGGCACCTTTGGCGTTCCGTGGCAGAAGGCGGCCTCTTCAAGGAAGCGGCAGCAAGTCAACGCGGCTGGCCGGGGCGGGTTCCGGCATGTGTTCCCTCGAACGCTTCCCGCTGCGGGAGCGATCCGGAAAAACGAGGACCCGCCGGGCGAGGGGCGCGAAGCTGTGGGTACGCAAGGAGATATGGACCGCACCGCTCCCCATGCAAGCGCACCCGCGGGCCGGCAGCGATGCAAAGCGCGGCATAGGACTTTATGGAGGCGAATTGGCGGTTGAGCGGCAGGGCCGGGCGTCCTAGGGTCACGCTCCGCCTTTCCCTTCCGATCACGGTCGAGCGCATGCGACTTCCGTTCCGTCATCCCGCCCGCCTCCTTCTCGCCACCCTGCTGATGGCCGGTTGCCAGAGCACCGGCGCCACCGCGCCGGTCGCGGGCGGCCCGGCCGTCACCGGAACCTCGGCACCGCCCGCCGCCCAGGCGCAGGCCACCGTCCAGCAGTCCGTCCCCTTCGCCGAATGGCTGGCGGCTTTGCGCGCCGAGGCGCTGTCGCAAGGCATTCGTCCGCAGACCTTCGACCGGGCCTTCCAGCGTGTGAAGCTGTCCGACCGCGTCGTGGAACTCGATTCGTCCCAGCCCGAATTCACCCGGCAAGTGTGGCAGTATTTGGACAGCGCCGTGAATGAAAAGCGCGTCCAGGACGGCCGGCGGAGGTTGCAGGAGCAGGCGGCGTTGCTTTCCCGCATCACCCGCCGCACCGGCATTCCGGGAGAAATCCTGGTCGCCTTCTGGGGCGTGGAATCCGATTTCGGCAAGTCGACCGGCAACTTCTCCGTCATCGACGCGCTGACGACGCTGGCCTTCGAGGGCCGCCGCGCCGCCTATTTCCGCTCTGAACTGCTGGCGGCATTGCGCATCCTCGATTCCGGCGACATCGCGCCGGAGCGGATGACCGGCTCCTGGGCGGGGGCCATGGGCCAGACCCAGTTCATGCCGACCGTCTTCCTGCGGAACGCGGTGGACGAGGACGGCGATGGCCACCGCGACATCTGGGGCAGCTTGCCGGACGTGCTGGCCTCCACCGCCAAGTTCGTTCTCGCCAACGGCTGGAAGCAGGGCGAATCCTGGGGCCAGGAAGTGCGGCTCCCGGACGGCTTCCCCTATGACCAGGCGGAATTGAGCATCACCAAGCCGCAGTCGGAATGGCGCAGGCTGGGCGTGGTGCCGCTGGACGGGACCGAGTTGGCGGGCGACGCTCCGGCGGCGATCCTGGTGCTGGCCGGGCATCGCGGCCCGGCCTTCCTGGTGCGCGACAATTTCCGCGCGATCATGCGCTACAACCCGTCGACCAGCTATTCGCTGGCCGTCGCCCTGCTGGCCGACCGGATGACTGGCAAGCCCGGCGTTCAGGGCGGCTGGCCGCGCGAGGAACAGGCGCTGAGCCGCGACGAACGCATTGATTTGCAGCAGCGGCTGGCATCGCTGGGCATGGAACCGGGCGCGGCGGACGGCATCGTGGGAGCGAACACACGCAATGCCGTGCGCCGCTTCCAGGCGTCGATCGGGGAGATCCCGGACGGTTTCGCGACCAAGGCGCTGCTGGAGCGGTTGCGGCAGCGGTCGTGAGGTAGGGGCGCTGGGGGGGGCTAACGCATACGGGCGGCCCCCCCCTCACCCGCCCTCCCGCCGCGCACCAGTCCCCACGCGGTCGGCAGCATCATCGCCGCGACGCCGGCGCCGATCAGCGCGTCGGGTGCGCCGTCCAGCGAAAGCCAGCTCACCGCCAGCCCGGCCAGCCCTGCACCCAGCGGCAGCACGTCCTTGCGGGAGCATAGCCAGATCGCCCGCAAGGTCAGTTTGCCGCTCCGGCCGGCGAACAGCAGGGTGGCAGCCGTCACCGTCACACCGATGGCAAACAACAAGGCGAGACTGGCAAGCGGTACGTCGGGCAACGACATGCCGGCGATGCTGTGTCCGGCCGCCACCACCAGAACCACCGCGGCGACGGCCAGCGCCGCCCCCTGCATGGCCGACAGCCGCGCACGCCATTCCGGTACATGGCCCATGCCGGCCAGCGCCACCCCATTGGCCGCCGCATGGTTCAGCACCAGCACCCCCGCCGCCCACAGGGAAACCGCCTGGGTCGCATCGGCGGCGGCAAGCAGCAGGGCCCCGAGCAGTCCGTTCACCACCATCGACATCCGCATGGTGTGCTTCAGGTCGCCCGCCCCGCCGGTCGGCCGCGGCGATCCGCCGCCACAGGAACCGCCACAGCATCCGCCGTCCATCGTACCGCCCTTTCACAAACGACCAGGAAGCCGGATCATAGGAGCGGTCCGGCGGCCCGTCCATTCCCATAAGGGCTTTCTCATATAATTGACGCTGGGAAGGGAGAGGCATCGAAAGGGGTGCCTGCGCCGCGACGCAACTCTTTCGAAGAGCGACAGGGATACCCCCCGCTGCCGAAGGGTGCAGGCGACGTCTCATTGGTCGGTTACCCGTCCCCCTCCATGAAAACGGGTCCGGCGAGGCGGATATGGGGAAGACACAGCCGCATCATTGGAACCGCTCCATGACGAAGCGCCCCGCCTCTCCCATCAAAATCCTGATTGTCGACGACAATCCGCTGCTTCAGCGGGCGTTGAAGGACATGCTGGGGCTTTGGGGAGTGGGCCAGATCACCGCGGTCGCCAACGGCCAGGAGGCCAAGGACGCGCTGCGCCGCGAGGTCTTCGACCTGATGGTGACGGATTGGGTCATGGAACCGGTGGGCGGGGCCCAACTGATCCAGTGGGTGCGCCAGTCCGCGAACAGCATGCGCCCCGCCATGCCGATCATCGTGCTGACCGCGAATGCCGACCTCGCCACCGTACGCAGCGCTTGGGATGCCGGGGCGGATTCCGTTCTGGCGAAGCCGGTGCCGGCCGCCACTCTGGCCCGGCGCATCGACGCGGTGCTGAACCGCCGCGAAGCGGTGCCCCGCGGCAATGGCGGCAGCACGGGGGCTGCGGAAACCCGCAACGAAGGCCGCACCGACGGCTCGGCCCCATCCTCCACCCAGCCTGCCGCTTTGCGTCCCGCGTCGGGGGGAGGGGTGCAACTGCCGCCGCCGTCATCATCCCTTCCCCCCGCGGCAACGCCGCCGGACCCCGGCGCGGCAACACTGCGCAACAACGACCCCAAGCGGGTCCGGCTGATGCTGGCGCTCGACAAGCTGGAGGCGGCGATCGACCGTCCCGACCCCATCGGCAGCCGGCTGCGCCACGTGCTTTCCGACCTGCAGTTGGCTGCCGCAGGGGATTCCGCCGCCTCGTCGGTCGTCGCGTCGCTGTCCACCTGCGTCACCTGGGTGGAGCCGGATATCGAGGGCTATGTCGACGCCCTGCAAGCCCACGCCGCGGCACTGCGCTGGATGGTGGGCTCCGACGGCAGCACGCAGTCGATGGCTATGGCGCTGTGCCTGATCCGAGCGCTGCGCGCCAGCGTCCGCACGCTGGCGGCCCGAGGCCATACCGATTTCGGCAATTGGCCGGAGGGCGGCAGCCCGACGCCTCCGGACAAATCCCCCCTGACGGGACGTTGAGTCCGCCCCCATATCGTTCGGAGAGGGTCTGGGCGAGAAGGGGCGGAGCAGGAAATTCCACAAGTTTGGGCTTTCCATACGCTCCGTTACGGAAGACTGCCGGTTGCCGCGCCGTTCCTTGCTTTTTGCTGAACGGTCGGCCACAGGCGTTGCGATATAAGACAGCCTTCATTACCTTTTTGCCCAGCGAACAGATCGGCGACCCAGCACTCCGCACCGGACTTTGCCAGGCTGCCGACCGATGGGAGGAAATGAAGAATGGCGGCCTCAACCGTATCGCTGGCAACTGTCTCACTCGAAGACAAGTACGCGCTCGAACAGGGTCGCGTGTATCTCACCGGCACCCAGGCGCTGGTGCGCCTGCCGATGATGCAGCGCCAGCGCGACCTCGCTGCCGGGCTGAACACCGGCTGCTTCATCTCCGGCTATCGCGGCTCGCCGCTGGGCGGGTTCGACCAGAATCTGTGGAACGCCCGCAAATTCCTGGAAAAGAACCACATCCAGTTCCAGCCCGGTGTGAACGAGGAGCTGGGCGCCACCGCAGTCTGGGGCAGCCAGCAGGTGGGCATGTTCAAGGGCGCCAAGTATGACGGCGTCTTCGCCATGTGGTACGGCAAGGGGCCGGGCGTGGACCGCTCCGGCGACGTGTTCAAGCATGCCAATGCCGCCGGCACCTCCAAGCATGGCGGCGTGCTGGTGCTGACCGGCGACGACCACAACTGCAAGTCCTCCACCTTCCCGCACCAGTCCGAACACGCCTATATGCACTCCATGATCCCTGTGCTGAACCCGTCGGGGGTGCAGGAGATCTTGGATTACGGCCTGATCGGCTGGCAGATGAGCCGTTATTCCGGCTGCTGGATCGCCATGAAGACGATCGCGGAGACAGTGGACACCTCGGCGTCGGTCTATATCGACCCGCACCGCGTCTCCCCTGTCATCCCCACCGATTTCGCGCTTCCGCCGGGCGGCCTGAACATCCGTTGGCCCGACCCGCCGCTGGAGCAGGAACACCGGCTGATGAAGCACAAGCTGTACGCCGCCCTGGCGTTCGCGCGTGCCAACAAGCTGGACCGGGTGGTGATGGAAAGCCCCCGCCCGCGCTTCGGCATCGTCACCACCGGCAAGAGCTACCTCGACGTCCGTCAGGCCTTCGACGAGCTTGGCATCACCGAGGAAATGGCGGCCGACTGGGGCATCACCGTCTACAAGGTCGGCATGCCCTGGCCGCTGGAGCGTGACGGCGTGCGCCACTTCGCCGAGGGTCTGGAAGAGATCGTCGTGGTGGAGGAGAAGCGCGCGGTCATCGAGAACCAGCTGAAGGAACAGCTCTACAACTGGAACCCGGACGTCCGCCCGAAGGTGGTCGGCAAGTTCGACGAGCAGGGCGAATGGATCCTGCCGAGCGCTGGGGAACTGACGCCGGCACAGATCGCGGTGGTGATCGGCCGCCGCCTCCAGCGCTTCATCGACAACGAGAACCTCGTCCGCCGCATCGCCTTCCTGGATGCACAGGAGAAGCAGAAGGCCCATGTCGCCCGTGTCGTGCGCAAGCCGACCTTCTGCTCCGGCTGCCCGCACAACACCTCCACCGTCGTGCCGGAGGGCAGCCGCGCGCTCGGCGGCATCGGCTGCCACTATATGGCGACGTGGCTGGACCGCTCGACCGATACCTTCACCCAGATGGGTGGCGAAGGCGTGCCGTGGGTCGGTCAGGCCGCCTTCACCGACGAAAAGCACATTTTCGCCAACCTCGGCGACGGCACCTATTTCCATTCCGGCATCCTGGCGATCCGTCAGGCCATCGCCGCCAAGGTGAACATCACCTACAAGATCCTGTTCAACGACGCGGTCGCCATGACCGGCGGCCAGCCCTTCGACGGCACGCTGACGGTTCAGTCCATCGCCAACGTCCTGCGGGCGGAGGGCGTGCAGCGCATCACCGTCGTCTCCGACGAGCCGGAAAAATACGGCATCAACAACGGCCTGCCGCAATACAGCAACGTCGAGCATCGCGACGGCCTGGACCGCGTGCAGAAGGAGATGCGCGAGGTCCCCGGCGTCAGCGTACTGATCTATGACCAGACCTGCGCCACCGAGAAGCGCCGCCGCCGCAAGCGCGGCAAGATGGTCGACCCGGCCAAGCGCGTGGTCATCAACGAGCTGGTCTGCGAGGGCTGCGGCGACTGCTCCGCCAAGTCGTCCTGCGTGTCTGTGATCCCGCAGGAGACCGAGTTCGGCCGCAAGCGCCAGATCGACCAATCCAGCTGCAACAAGGACTATTCCTGCACCAAGGGCTTCTGCCCCAGCTTCGTGACGGTGGAAGGCGGCCAGCTGCGCAAGCCGAAGCCGGCCGCCGCGAAGTCGGCCGACACCACTGCCCTGCCCGCCCCGGCCATCCCCGCTTTCGACAAGACTTGGAGCCTGTATGTCACCGGCGTCGGCGGCACCGGCGTCGTCACCATCGGCGCGCTGCTGGGCATGGCCGCCCACATCGAGGGCAAGGGTGTCGGCGTCCTCGACATGACCGGCCTTGCGCAGAAGGGCGGTGCCGTCACCAGCCACATCCGCATCGCCAACACGCCGGAGGACATCCACTCCGTCCGCATCGCCGCCGGCGGGGCCGACGCGGTGCTGGGCTGCGACCTGATCGTCGCGGCGGCGGGCGACGGCCTGTCGAAGATGACCGCCGGACGCACCCGCGCCGTCATCAACACCCATGACAGCATCACCGCCGACTTCATCAAGAAGCCGGACATGGTGATCCCGGTGCGCGATCTGGTCAGCGACATCCGCAAGGCCTGCGGCGGCGAGGCGAACGTCGATGCCTTCGACGCGACGAAGCTCGCCACCGCTCTCTTGGGCGACAGCATCTACGCCAACCCGTTCCTGATGGGCTATGCCTGGCAGAAGGGCCTGATCCCGCTGACCGAGGAATCGATCCTGAAGGCGATCGAACTGAATGGCGTGTCGGTAAAGCTGAACCTCGACGCCTTCCAGTGGGGCCGCCGCGCCGCCGTCGATCTGGTTTCCGTCGAGGCCGCCGCGAAGCCGCAGGAGGCGGTGCAGGCCGCACCGTCGCTGCTGCTCGACCAGCGCCGCCAGTCCGGCAGCCTGGAGGAGGTGATCGAGCGCCGCCACCGCTTCCTGGTCGATTACCAGGACGCCGCCTATGCCGCCCGTTTCCACGCGCTGGTCGACTGGACCCGCCGGATCGAGCAGCAGCAGGTCCCCGGCTCCACCGTGCTGACCGAGGCGGTCGCCCGGTCCCACTTCAAGCTGATGGCCTACAAGGACGAGTATGAGGTGGCGCGCCTCTACACCGACACCGGCTTCGTCGAGAATGTGGCGCGCATGTTCGAAGGCGACTGGAAGCTGACCTTCCACATGGCCCCGCCGGTGATGGGCGAGACGGAAGCGGACGGCGGCGAGCCGAAAAAGAAGACGTTCGGTCCGTGGATGCTTCACGCTCTGCGCCTGCTGGCCAAGGGCAAGCGCCTGCGCGGCACCCGGTTCGACCCGTTCGGCCGCACCGCCGAGCGTCGCCAGGAACGCCAGCTGATCGCCGACTATGAGGCGGTGATGGGCGAGGTCCTGCACAGCCTGACCCGCGAGAAGCTGGATCTGGCGGTGGAGATCGCCAAGCTGCCGATGGAGATGCGCGGCTACGGCCCGGTGAAGGCCCGCAACGTGTCGGTGGCGAAGGCGAAGGAGGCCAAGCTGCTCGAGGCCTACCGCGCCCCGGTGGCCGCCCCGCAGCCGCTGGCGGCGGAGTGAAGGCTTCGGGTATGAAGTGATGTGAAGTAAAGCGCCCTCCCCGCCTGACGTGGGGAGGGCGCTTTCCCGTTCCTCGGACTCGCGTATTTCAAGTCCGCTTGGATCCGGCCGTCATCTTCCAAATCGCCACGAAGTACAAAGCAGTGCCGAGCAATGCAGTGTACAGGATGATCACGGGATGAAAGATGAAGCCGATCGGCAGGATCAGCAACATCAACGCTGCAGCGAGCAGCCCGAGTGAAAAAATGCCTGGATTGAAGTGCTCATAGACGGGGGCATTCAGGTCGGTATGGGTCGCCATGGCGCGTGCTCCGTTCCGGTGCCGCAGATGCGGCGGCGGGGTGGAATATAAGCACAGCCTAATGCGGTGGCGGGCGGGTGGCATTGCGAATTCGCAAGGGCCTGCAGGCAATGCCGAAGCCCGTGCAATTCATCGCATCAGAGCGGGAAGTCGTAAAACGCGCTCACGGCCGAACGGTTGCGGCCGCCATGTTTGGCATCGTAGAGCGCTTTGTCGGCACGGCTCAAAATGTCGCTTACCGTGGTATGATCCTTGTCCAGGCATGCGATGCCGATGCTGACCGTCACGTCTACAGACAGGCCGGTGTCCAGGTCTATCGGTGTGGCGGCCACCGTCTTCCGGACGTCTTCGGCGACCACCAGCGCCCCGCTCGCTTCCGTCTCGGGCAGAATGATCGCGAATTCCTCTCCGCCGATCCGGGCGAAGGTGTCGGATTCCCGCAGACGTTTCTGGATTATGCGCGAAGTCCCGGCCAGCACGGCATCACCCGCTTTGTGCCCATGGGTGTCGTTGACCGCCTTGAAGTGGTCGATGTCCAGGATCATCACACTGAAGGTCCGCTCATAGCGGCGATGCCGCTCCAGTTCGGCTTCCGCCGCGGACATGAAGCGCCGGCGATTGGGGATCCGGCATAGCGGGTCGGTTTCCGCCAGTATGACCAGTTCCTCCTCCCGCCGCTTCAGCGCTTGGTGTGCCGTCTCCAACTCGCCATGGGCAAGCTGCAGTTCGGCATTCTTCGTATGCACGGTCGAATATTCGTGGAAGACGGTCCAGATCGCCCAGCCTGATGCCAGCGAGGCGAGCGTCAGCAATAACGTTCCGACGGCACCGATCAGATACCCGAGCGAGGCCGCACGGCTCGAACGGGCGAACGCGGTCTCCTGGTCCACCAGCGCAACGACGAAGAGACCATAGTGGCGAAGCTTCTGATACCCAACGACCCGCCGGATTCCATCGATAGCGCTGGTCACCTCGAACACACCGGAGTTGGGGGAAAGCGGGTCCATGTAGGGCCGCGGTTCGATCACCATGCCGAGGTACTTTTCCTGGTAATTGCCGCCGACCACGCGGGAGAGCACCGTGCGATCCTGGCGCAGAAGGGCGATCACGTCCTTCTCACCCAGCGAGACCGACTCCGAGAAGCGTCCAAGATGATAAGGATCGACCGACAGGACGATCACCCCATCGAACTCCCCACGCTCGTTGTAGATCTTGCGGGTGAATTGGATCGACCATTTCTGCGACACGCGGCCAAGCAACGGCCTACTGATGAACAGAAAATCCCGATCCTGCTCAAGGTGGACACGGAAATGCTCCCGATCCGAAAGATCGATATGGTGAGTGACCTTCTGCAGGTTCGAGAAGGAAAGACGCCCATCTCTGCCGATAATCGACACCTGAAACAGAAGGTCTGGACTAAGAACCGAGAACATCTCCTTCGCGCTTAGGGCGATTTCGTTGTTTTTCATATACTCGTTACGCATCAATTGCGCAGCTTGATCGATTTGGCGGATGGTTCGCAGAAGATACTCGTGGTGCGCCTTGGCCATCATCTGCGCATTGGTTTCGGCCACCTGCCGATCAAGATCGCGGTAGGTGCCGATGTTATGAACCACAGAGACCCAGAGCAAAGCCGTAGAGACGATAAAGGCCGAAAAAAGGGCAAGAAGCCAAGCGTTGCGGCAACAATGGGCCCTTTCGACAGTTCTCAAATCCTCAGACTCCGCCAGATTGATCAAGCGTCTTAACCACTTGCTTCAGAGCAAATTATGATCAATCCAACTGCCTATGGGACAATTGATATAATTTTTAACAATGATTTGTACGCATGACTGCAGTATCCAAAATACATAAATACGCACACTTCCTAATCAGATTAGGACTTGCAGAAAGCAAGTTATGCGCGTGAGAAACAATCTAACTTCTTTGGGGGTATTGTAAGCGACCCAGGTCTCGTTACCGTGGTTCAAAGCTCATCAGCGGCGCCAAACGGCGAAAAGAGACTCAACCGGTTCCGCGCGGATTGCCGATCCCTGTGGTCATCCTTCGATCCGCACCGGAAACCGCAGCACGAACCGCGTGCCCTTCCCTCCGCCATCCTCCAGCGCGATGCTGCCGCGCATGGTGCCGGTCATGATGTTGGCGCAGATGCTCAGGCCCAGGCCACTCGCTCCCATGCCGCGTTTGGTCGTGAAGAAGGGCTCGAAGATGCGGGGGCGGATGGCTGCGGGGATGCCCTTGCCGTCGTCGGCATAGCCCATCTCGATCCAGCCCGCCGACTGCTCGCGGGCGGACAGCAGGATGCGGCCCGTCTCGCCCTCATCATAGGCGTGGACCAGGGCATTGATGATGAGGTTCGACAGCACCTGCGCGAATGCGCCGGGATAGCCGTCGACGATCAGGCCGGCGGGAATGTCCAACTCCACCGTCACGCGGGTACGGCGCAGGCGGGGGCGCAGGCTCAGCAGCACCTCGTCCACATAGGCGGCGAGGTCGAAGGGGCGGCGCTCGCCGCTGGCCTGATCGGAGGCGACCTGCTTGAAGCTCTGGATCAGGCCGGTGGCGCGTTCGACGTTGGACAGGATCATCCGCGTCGATTCCCATGCAACGTCCAGGAAATCCTGGAAATCGCTGCGACGGATGCGGTTGTCCTCGAACAGGGTGCGGATGCGGCCGACCTCCTCTCCCAGATGGGAGATCGCGGTCAGGGTGACGCCGATCGGCGTGTTCACCTCATGCGCCACGCCAGCGACCAATTGCGCCAGGGATGCCAGCTTTTCCGCCTGGATCAGGCTGGCCTGTGCGTCGCGCAGTTCCGCCTCGGCGCGCTTGCGGGCGGTGATGTCCAGCGCCACGGTGACGATGTGCGTCACCTCGCCATCCTCGTCGGTCAGCGGCATCTTGGTGGTCAGCCAGTCGCGCAAGGTCCCTTCGCCGTCGGGCGCACGGTCCTCGTGAAAGGGCACGCCCTGGCGGCTCTCCACCACCAGCCGGTCCAGCGCGGCGGAGCGGTCGGCCGGCGGACCGGGAGGCGGGATTTCGCCCGGACCGTAGGTCTCGCGGTAAAAGCGGTTGGTCAGCCGGACGGTGCCGTCGCGGTCCCTCACGTCGATCAGCGCGGGAATGGCGTCGATGACGCCGGTCAGGATCTCCCGGCTCTGGCGCACCGCCTCGTCGGCGATGACGCGGTCAGTGATGTCGGTGAAGGTGCGAACCTGCCCGCCATCGGGAAGCGGCACCACCCGCACCTCGATGAAGCGGCCGTCGCCCTGAGGCCGGGCATAGACGAACTCGCGCTCCGGTTGGCCGATCCGATCCATCAGGTAGACCGTCTTGGCGTCGAGATCGTCGCCGAAATCGGGGGAGCCGGCCGGCATTTCCACCAGCCTGCAGGCGATCTGGTGGCGCACCACCTCCTGCAGACGCGGCCTGCCGCGCATGACCTCCTCCGACACGCCCAGTATGTCGAGTGCAAGGTTGTTCCAGGCGATGTAGCGCAGATCCCGGTCAAGCAGGACGATGCCATGCCCCATATTCTCCAGGGTCAGGCGAAGCAGGTGGCGTTGTGTCGTAAGATCGTCCTCAGCCCGGCGGCGCTCGGTGACATCGGTGTAGGTGCGGATGAAACCCCCGCCGGCGGTGCGCCGCGTCCGGACCTCCAGCACCCGGCCGTCGGGTCGGCGATGCTCGAACAACGGTGGATCGGCGCGCAGCGCCCGCTCCATTTGGCGTGCGGCGACGGGTTCGGGATCACCCGGTCCGTATTCGCCGTTGCGGGCAAGGAAATGGACGAGTTGGGCGTAGTCTGCCCCCTTCATATATCCGCGCGGCAGGCCGAACAGCTCATAGAGCGGGCCGTTGATCACCTTCACGGTCAGGTCGGCACCGACCAGAAGGACGCCCTGATCCATCTGCTCCAGTGCCAGCGCCGACAGATCGTCGGCGATGGACGGGTCGGTCCCGATGGTCTGGGCGGTGACGGACAGGTTCGTCGGAAGATCGGGGATCTGGGCTGGCAAGGTCGGCGCGCCATCCGTCGTTACGCGGGTCCGAGAGCGAACGAGCCACTGTAACAGCCGGTTCCAGTCCTGCCGAGCTTTCGTCGATGCCAGGGTGTCGCAACCTGGGAACAACTTGCGGACATTTTAAGCATTTCGGAACTTCTGGCCCACTACCCTGTTTCGGAACGCGTGCGGTTTGTGCAAGATCGAGATGGCTTCACGACCGCCGTGACCATGACGCCGCCCGCTCTCCCGCCGCCCTGAGGTTACCACCCCTTGTCCGGACTGGCTGCCCTCCCCGCCCCGACCAGCGCGATGCCCACCTCGGGCGTTGCGAAGCTGCGTCAGATGCTGGCGAGCGATGCCGCGGCCGTTCAGCCGATCCGCCGGATTCCCGGCGAGGACGAGCGCAAGCGGAACAGGGAAGGGACCGAGGCGACTGGCGATGCGCTGCAGGGAAGCGGCCGTGCCGATGGCGACTCGACGACTGACCGCACGCGCGGCGCCGGCGGTTCGGCGGGTGGCTTCTCCATCGGTTCCAACGCCGACGACTCAAGCCCGGTCAGTGGCGGTCCGGTTCCGCTGACCGCCCTTCCCAACGCCGGCTATGTCGCACAGAGCATCCACCAGGAAGCCATGGGCAGCGGACTGACCATCGAACCCTGGTCCGACGCCATCGAAGCCTATCGCCGTGCCGACGCCGGGGTGAACACGCCGCTGGTCACTCAGATCGCGGTCTAGGGACAGGAGTCCGGACCGGCCCCCGTCGCCAGGGACCGGCCGCAGCCACGGCATCAGAGATAGCGCTGCTCCAGATGCCGCTTGAACACCGAAGCGTCGAGCGGACGGCCGGTCGCCGCCGTCAGGAGCTCGTCGCCCGAAGCGTTGAAGCAACCGGTCTCGTGCACATTCACCCGTAGCCAAGCCACCAGCGGCGCGAACTCCCCGCGCGACAGCGCGGGAACGATCCCCGGATCGGCGGTGCGTGCGGCGTCGAACAGCTGGGCAGCCGTCATGGCGCCCAGAGTATAGCTCGGGAAATAGCCCCAACCGCCGCCCGGCCAGTGGATGTCCTGCAGGCAGCCCAGCCGGTCGTTCGGCGGCACCACGCCAACCAGTTCCGCCATGCCGTCGTTCCAGGCGCCGGGCAGGTCCGGCAGGGTCAAGTCGCCGGCGATAAGCGCCTTTTCCAGGCGATAGCGTAGGATGATGTGGGCGGGATAGGTGACCTCGTCGGCATTGACGCGGATGAAGCCGCGCTCGACCCGGCTGTAGAGCCGGCGCAGATTGTCAGCCTCCCAAGCCGGCCCCTCCCCGCCGAAGGTCTCGCGCACCACAGGTGCCAGCCAGGTGATGAACTCCGGCGAGCGGCAGGCTTGCATCTCCATCAGCAGAGATTGGCTCTCATGCACCGCCATGCCGCGCGACTGGCCCACCGGCTGCCCAAGCCACGCCCGCGGGCGGTTCTGCTCGTACAGGGCATGGCCGGTCTCGTGCAGAATGCCCATCAGCGCGTCGGTGAAGTTCGCCTTGTCATAGCGGGTGGTGATGCGGACATCGCCGGTGGCCCCGCCGCAGAAGGGATGGAGCGACACGTCGAGCCGGCCGCGGCTGAAATCGAAGCCCAACCGCTCCATCATCCGCACGCCCAGATCGCGCTGCTTCTCCACCGGGAATGGTCCCTGCGGATCGACCGCGGCCGGGGCGGCGGCCTGACGGTCCAGCACGCGGCCGATCAGGTCGGGCAGGAAAGTGGACAGGTCGGCGAACAGCGCGTCGATCCGCTCCGCACGCGCGCCAGGATCGTGACTGTCGAGCAGCGCGTCATAGGGGCTGATGCCCATGACGGAGCCCATAGCCTCCGCGCCTTCGCGCACGCGGGCCAGCACCTCGGTGAGGGACGGCAGCAGCTTGGCGAAGTCGCTTTCCGCCCGCGCGGCGCGCCACGTCATCTCGCAGACCGACACGGCCTTGCTGGTCGCCTCCACCAGATCGGCGGGGATGGCAGTGGACTGGATGTGGTGGCGGCGCATCTCGCGCAGGTTGGCGCGCTGCCACGCATCGAGGCTGGTGTCCGCCTCCGCCTCCGCCTCGGCCAGCAGGTCGGCGATGCGGGGATCGGTCGCCAACTCGTGCGCGATCACCGACAGGGTCGCGGTCTGCTCCGCCCGGCCGTCGTTGGCACCCTCCGGCATGATCGTCTGGGTGTCCCAGCCGAGAATGCCCAGCGCGTCGCCGATGGCGGCGATGCGGGCGTGGCGGCGTTCAAGCTCCTGATATGCGGTCATCGGATCGTCCGTCGGTTCCGGTGTCGGCGCGCTTGCGCTGCGACAGCACGTAGATCCCGGCGAGCGTTACCGCAAGCCCGTACCAGGTCAAGGCATACTGCAGATGGTTGTTCGGCAGCTCCACCCGCGGCTCGATTCCCGCCAGGGTACCAGGCGGCGCGCCGCTCAAGCCGCCGTTCCGGGAGCCGAAGGACTGGCCGGGCAGCATCTCCACAATAACGGGCGCCACACGGTCCAGCGACAGCGCCGCCGCCATGGCCGGCGGATCGGCGCGCATCCAGGCGGCCCCCTGCTGTGGGGTGCCGTTGCCGGGCTGGAACAGGCCTGGCTGCTGCGGCAGGCGGACGATACCCTTGACGCTGACCTCCCCCTTCACCTGGCCGGCGGGACGGGATGCGGGATCGCGCCGGTCCATAGGTATGAAGCCGCGGTTGACCAGCACGATGCCGGCCCCGTCCGCGCGCTGGAACGGTACCAGAAGCTCGTAGCCGACCCTCCCCTGGTGCGGGCGGGCGATCAGCAGAAATTCCCTGTCGTTGAAGAAATTGCCGGCGAGCGTGACGGGCCGGAATTCCCAAGCGGCGGGATCGTCGATGCGGGCCGGCAGCGGCACCGGCGCTTCCGCCATCTGGGTGCCGATCCGGGCAACCAGATCGGTCTTCCACTGCAGCCGCTCCAATTGCCAGGTGCCGAGGCCGATGGCAACCGCAAGCCCGAGGGCCGTGACCAGAGAGGCGCCCAGCGACGGGCGGAAGCGGCGTCGCTGCCGCGATCCGGCGCCATCTCCCGCCGCCCCAGTACCGGTGGATGCGGCCATCATGATCCCTTCTCGACCTCGCTGCGGCGGTAGCGGTACTGCAGGGCGATGATATAGGCCTTGGCGGGCCGCAGCATGCCCAGCGTCAGGGCCAGCACCACGATGCTCCAGACGATGGCGTGCAGCCACAGCGGCCATTCGACGGTCATCGACACCCACAGCGCCACCGGCACCACCAGGAATCCCAGGATGAAGATCAGGAAGACCGCCGGGCCGTCGCCGCTGTCCACCTGGGAGAAGTCGAGGCCGCACACGTTGCAGCGCTCCGCCACCGTCAGGTAGCCGGAATAAAGCCGCCCCTGTCCGCAACGCGGGCAGACGCAGCGCATGCCCGCGGACATCGGGGAAACTCTGGGGTAATGGTCGCTCACGCTGAAACCTCCCGTTCGGGCCGCTCCGGCAAAAGGTGAAGGCTGCCGGAACGGCTCGGCGCCGGTGGCGTCAGTGGCTGGCGATCACGCCGCCATAGCCACCCCACCAGTAGACCGATACGAACAGGAACAACCAGACGACGTCGACGAAGTGCCAATACCAAGCCGCGGCCTCGAAGCCGAAATGGCTGTCCGGGGTGAAATGGCCCTTCACCGTGCGGTACCAGCAGACCGCCAGGAAGATGGTGCCGACCAGCACATGGAAGCCGTGGAAGCCGGTCGCCATGTAGAAGGTGGACGGGAAGATGCCGTCGGTGAACTTGAAGGCGGCGTGGACGTACTCATAGACCTGGAAGAAGGAGAACAGCACGCCCAACAGCACGGTCAGGCCCAGCGCCTTCGCCGCCTCCCGGTTGCGCCCTTCAATGATCGCGTGGTGGGCCCAGGTGACGGTGACGCCCGACAGCAGCAGGGTAATCGTCATCATCAGCGGCATGTCGAAGGGATCGATGACATGCACGTTGGGCGGCGGCCAGATGGCGTCGGGGTTGATCGGCGAGGCCTTCGGATCGAGGGCAGCGTGGAAGAAGGCCCAGAAGAAGGCGGAGAAGAACATCACCTCCGATGCGATGAACAGCGCCATGCCATAGCGCAGGCCGATCTTCACCACCGGGGTATGGGCATGCTCCACCACCGATTCATGGATCACGGAGCGCCACCAGCCGAACATCGTGACCAGGATGGCCAGCACCCCCAGGATCATCAGGAAGGAGCCGCCGTCATGCATGTAGACGACCAGACCGGTCGCCAGCAGCCCGCCGGAGAAGGCGCCGATCAGCGGCCAGGGGCTGGGCTTCAGCAGATGATAGGGATGCGGGATGCCGGCGCCCGGTTCATGGGCTGACGGTTCGGCGTGCGGCATTTGCCCGTGGGTGATGTCGGCCATCGTCTCACTACCCCATATTGTTCAGTTTGTGGCGGTCGCCCCCGGCTCCGCCTTTTGTTTGCTTGCGTCCGCCCCTCCGGACGGAACCGGGGTCGCGGCATGCTGGGCAAGCCGGGCCTCGCTGTCCTTGGCGCGGAAGAAGGTGTAGGACAGTGTGATGGTGGTCACGTCGTCCATGTTCGGGTCGTCGGCCATCGACGGGTCGACGAAGAAGGTCACCGGCATGTCCACGGCCTGGCCGGGCTCCAGGATCTGCTCGGTGAAGCAGAAGCACTGCATCTTGTTGAAATAGGCGCCGGCCTTGTCCGGCGTGACGTTGTAGACCGCGGTGCCGACGGTGGGCTTGACTCCGCGATTCTCCGCCCGATAGGCGGCGAACCCGGTCTCTCCCAGCTTCAACGCCAGTTCCTTCTGCTCCGGCTTGAAGGACCAGGGCAGCGCGTTGTTGGTGTCGGCATTGAAGCGGATGGTCACCATGCGGTCGACGACACGGTTCGCGGCCTGCTCGGCCCGCTGGGTCGTGCCGCCGAAGCCGGTGACGGCGCAGAACAGGTTGTAGAGCGGGACCGACGCATAGGTCAGCCCGATCATCCCCGCCACCAGCCCGAATAGGGAGCCCAGGACGAGCCGGTTGCGGCGGCGCAGCCTGTCGTCACGCCCCGCCATCAGTGCGCTCCGCCCATCCGCACGACGGTGATGGCGTAGAACAGGACGACCAGCGTCAGCAGCGCCGCCAGAACGGCCAGATTGCGGCCGCGCAGCTTCCTGGCCCGCAGCGCGGCCTCCTGCCGCTTCTGCTCCTCCACCGAGGCGCGGGTATCGATCGGGGTATCGTGTTCCATCACCGTCATGCCCACCCTCCAAGGATCAGCCGCTCCGCCATCATCACGGCGAACAGCAGGAACAGGTACAGTATCGAAAAACCGAACATCTTCTTGGCCGGCTTGTCGTCGGTCGCACGCAGGACGCGGACGGCATAGCCGACGAACATCAGGCCCAGAACTGCCGAGACCGCCAGATAGGCCGGCCCGGCGATCCCGACGAAGGACGGCGCCGCGGCCACCGGCAGCAGGATCAGCGTGTAGGCCAGCATCTGGCGCTTGGTCGCCGCCTCGCCCGCCACCACCGGCATCATCGGTACGCCGGCACGGGTGTAGTCGCCGTTGCGGAACAGGGCCAGCGCCCAGAAATGTGGCGGCGTCCACAGGAAGATCAGCAGGAACAGCAGGATCGACGGCATGTCGACGCTGCCCGTCACCGCAGACCAGCCGATCATTGGCGGAAAGGCGCCGGCGGCCCCGCCGATCACGATGTTCTGCGGGGTCCGGCGCTTCAGCCACATGGTGTAGACGAAGATGTAGAAGCCGATGGTCAGCGCCAGCAGCGACGCCGCAGCCCAGTTCACCGCCAGCCCCATCACAACGACCGACAGGACCGACAGGGTCACGCCGAAGCCCAAAGCCTCGGACGGCTCGACACGGCCCGACGGGATCGGGCGCTTGATCGTGCGCGCCATAACCGCGTCGATGTCGCGGTCGTACCACATGTTGATGGCGCCCGATGCCCCGGCGCCGACGGCGATGCACAGGACGGCGACCACAGCCAGGAAGGGATGGATGTGGCCGGGAGCGAGGACGATGCCGGCCAATCCGGTGAAGACCACAAGCGACATGACCCGCGGTTTCAGCAACTCGATGAAGTCACCGGCCGACGCCCCTCCGGTCTGATTGAGCGTCAGTTCGTTCGTCACGTCCGTCATATCGTGTCCTTGTCATCTAACCCCGGGTCCGTCGCCCCGGCGCCCGTCCTGCCGGCGCCCATTGTTCGGGCTTTCCGGCGATAGATTTCGCAGTGGCGGGCGCCGCATCGCGGCGACACCCGCCCGTTAGCATGCTTACTTCACCTGGGGCAACGTCTCGAACGCGTGGAACGGAGGCGGCGAACTGACCGACCATTCCAGCGTGCCGGCCTGCGGCCCCCAATAGGCGCCGGGCACCCGCTCGCCGCTGCGCAGCGTCTTCCAGGCGATCCACACGAACAGCAGCGTGGAGGCGAAGGAGAGGTAGGCACCCAGGGACGACACCATGTTCCAGCCCCAGAAAGCATCCGGATAGTCGGGGATGCGGCGCGGCATGCCCGACAGGCCCAGGAAATGCTGCGGGAAGAACACCAGATTGACGCCGACGAAGGTGGTATAGAAATGGACCTTGCCCCAGAACTCCGGATACTGCCGTCCCGACATCTTGCCGATCCAGTAATACCAGCCGGCGAAAATCGAGAACACCGCACCGAGCGACAGCACATAGTGGAAGTGCGCCACGACGTAGTAGGTGTCGTGCATGTAGTTGTCGAGGCCGCCGTTCGCCAGCACCACGCCGGTGACGCCGCCGACGGTGAACAGGAAGATGAAGCCCAGCGCCCACAGCATCGGCACCCGGAACTCGATCGACCCGCCCCACATGGTGGCGATCCAGGAGAAGATCTTCACGCCCGTGGGCACTGCGATGATCATGGTCGCGGCGGTGAAGTAGGCCTTGGTGTCGACGTCGAGGCCGACCGTGTACATGTGGTGCGCCCACACGACGAAGCCGACAACGCCGATGGCGACCATGGCGTAGGCCATGCCGAGATAGCCGAACACCGGCTTCTTGGAGAAGGTCGACACGATGTGGCTGATGATGCCGAAGGCCGGCAGAATCATGATGTAGACTTCGGGGTGGCCGAAGAACCAGAACAGATGCTGGAACAGGATCGGGTCGCCGCCGCCTTCCGGATTGAAGAAGGTGGTGCCGAAATTGCGGTCGGTCAGCAGCATGGTGATGGCGCCGCCCAGAACCGGCACGGCCAGCAGCAGCAGGAAGGCCGTCACCAGCATCGCCCAGACGAACAGCGGCATCTTGTGCAGCGTCATGCCGGGAGCGCGCATGTTGAAGATGGTGGTGATGAAGTTCACCGCACCGAGGATCGAGCTGGCGCCGGCCAGATGCAGCGCGAAGATCGCCATGTCCACCGACGGCCCGCTATGGCCCAGCTGTGCCGACAGCGGCGGATAGATGGTCCATCCGGTGCCGGCACCGGTGCCGACGAAGGCGGAGCCCAGCAGCAGCAGGAAGGCCGGCACGATCAGCCAGAAGCTGATATTGTTCATGCGCGGGAAGGCCATGTCGGGCGCGCCGATCATGAGCGGCACGAACCAGTTGCCGAAGCCGCCGATCAGCGCCGGCATCACCACGAAGAACACCATGATCAGGCCATGTGCCGTGATCAGCACGTTCCACATCTGGCCGTCGGAGACGAACTGCAGGCCCGGCGACTGAAGCTCCGCACGCATGATGACGGAGAACAGGCCGCCGATCAGCCCGGCGATCACCGAGAAGATCAGATAGAGCGTGCCGATGTCCTTGTGGTTGGTCGAATAGAACCAGCGCTGCACGAAGCCGGGCATGTGATGATCGTCATGCCCGTGCTCATGCCCATGTTCATGCCCGGGGGCATGACCCTGTCCCGGTGTGGCGTTTGCCATGTCTCTACCCTTTGTCGCTGTCCCTGGCCGCCGCGCCATCCGTTCTTTCGCGGACCGGCGGCGGTTGGGTATGTTCTTCTTATCGCGGCATCCCTGTGCCGGGCTGTGCGAAGTCCGCGGAGCCGGCCGGCATCCTCATTCGACCAGCGTTCCGGTCGGACGCGCCGCCACGTCGCGGGTCGGGTCCTTCGGCGCGGAGGCCGACTTGGTCTTGGCGACCCAGGCGTCGAACGCCTCGCGGGACACCACTTCGACCGCGATCGGCATGTATCCATGGTTGGTGCCGCAGATTTCGGAGCACTGGCCGTAATAGACGCCTTCGCGCTCGGCCTTGAACCAGGTCTCGTTGATGCGGCCGGGCACGCCGTCCTTCTTGACGCCGAAGGCCGGCATCGCCCAGGAATGGATGACGTCGCCGGCGGTCACCATCAGCCGGACGGTGGTGTTGACCGGCACGACGACCCGGTTGTCGACCTCCAGCAGACGGCGCTGTCCGGGCTTGATCTCCGATTCCGGGACCATGTAGCTGGAGAAGGCGATGTTGCCGTGGTCGGGATACTCATAGTCCCAATACCATTGACGGCCGGTGACCTTGACAGTCATCTCGGCCTCGGGAATGCGTTCCGCGGCATAGAGCAGCTTGAAGGACGGCACGGCGATCACGATCAGGATGATCACCGGTAGAACGGTCCAGGCGACCTCAAGCAACGTATGATGCGAGGTCTTTGATGGAACCGGGTTCTTCTTCGCATCGAAGCGGACGATGCAATAGGCCATCAGCCCCGCGACGAAAATGACGATCAGCGTGATGATGATGGTCAGCAGGTCGTTGAACGAGGTCATCAGATGCTTGACCGGGGAGGCGGAGGGCTGCATGCCCATCTCCCACGGCTTCGGCTCGTTCGCCAGGGCGGCACCCCACCCCATCATCGCCGGCCCGACCATCGACAGGACCGCCGCCAGGCCGGCGGCGTACAGGCTTTGCCTTCTCATCCCCAACCCCTTCTTAGCCGCGACGCTCGTCATGGCCCGCGGTCGTCTCTTCCCGCCGACGCCCCCTCCGCCCTTTTGTCCGCCGGACCGCAATCTGTTCGCGCGATCCATAGTTGGGCTTGTCAGCGAACGCCAGTTTATGCAGGGATCACGCCATCTTAGCGCGACATATACCCGCATCCGGAGCTTATCCCCACGTCACGCTGGGTTACAAGCCTTTCCTCTCTCCCACCGTTTTCATAGACTTTTCCTCTCATTCAGCTGCGCCATAGGAACAAAGGTTGAGCGCGGACAGGGGGGAAACCATGCGGCATTCTGTCGCATTCCGTTGGAACAGCGGATATTTTGAGAGTTGGGATTTGGAAAGAATGTGAGAGGTCGCGCCGACCAGCCGCAGGATTGTTGCGGCGCCTGGACGCGACTCAGGACCTAAGGATGGGTGAGATCAGGGCTTCGGGCCAGATGCGCGAAGGTGGTAGGCGATAGCCCGCCGCCTTCAATCCCTATCCCGCTCAGTTGGGGGATAGAAGGTGGGGGTCGAATTGGCCTTTAAAAACGAAGCACCACCGCCAATGTGTGCCCGTCAATGTCCGCCGACCAGCACCTTCCGGATCCGCCGCACCCCCGACCAGACGAAGGCGATGACGATGGGGATCATCACTCCCACCAGCATGTCGGGATCGACCTTGAGCCCGAATCCCTTCAGCCCCTTTGCCGCATAACCGACGATGCCGACAAGGTAATAGCTGATCGCCACCACCGACAGTCCTTCCACCGTCTCCTGCAGGCGCAGCTGCAGTTGGGCGCGGCGGTCCATCGACTGGAGAAGCTCGGCGTTCTGGCCCTCCACCGCGATCTCCACGCGGGTGCGCAGCAGAGTGCTGGCCCGCGCCACACGCTGCGACAGCGACTCGAGACGCTGTTCCACCGCCTCGCAGGTGCGGATGGCCGGCGTCAGTCGGCGGTCCATGAATTCCTGGACGGTCTGCAACCCTTCGATCCGGATCTCGCGCAACTCCTCGATTCGCCGCTCCACCAGCTCGTAATAGGCACGGGCGGCGCCGAACCGGTAGGCGGTCTCGGCCGAGATCTGCTCGGTCTGCGCCGCCAGCAGGGTCAGCCGATCGAGCAGGTCGCGCTCATCCTGCAGCCCCCGCAGGCTGGCGATCCGGTTGGTGACCTCGGCCACGCCGGATTCGATCGGACCGATTCGGGGCAGCACGCCGCGCGCCATCGGCAGCGCCAGCAGGGCCAGCACCCGGTAGGTTTCGATCTCCAGCAGGCGCTGCAACACCCGGCCGGTCTGGCGCGGCGTCATCGAATGGTCGGCGACCAGCATGCGGGAGAAGCCGTCGCCATGGATGCGGAAATCGGTCCAGGCCGTGGCCGACCGACCGGCGATGCGCGATCCGACATAGCTCTCCGATCCGAACATCGCCGCCATCATGGAGGACGACGGTTCCGGCGTATCGGCGTCGAGTACGGCGACATGGATGCCGACCAGCAGTTCGCCGGGCAGGCCGGCCAGCCATTCCCGCGGCAGGGCGTGCAGCGCCGGCTCCAGGAAGGGATCGACCAGGGCGGCCGCCGGCATGGCGCTGGGACGGAAGACGGTCCAGGTCGAGAATTCGGTATGCCGCTCCCACTTCAGATGGAAGCTGCCGAAGGACGCGCTGTGGTGGGTGGCGCCCTGCGGTGGCCGGACGACACCGGCCCAATCGCACAGCGCCTCCAGATGGCGGCGGTCGGCCTCCGTCGCCCCTTCCCCCGACAGCATCGCCAGCATCGTGGCGCGGACCGGCGCCGCCATGGATTCGGGCGGACGGGCATGGACTTCGTTGGTCAGGACCTGACGCAGCGGGTGGTCGCGCAGGGGACGCGGACCGACCATGGCGCCGGCCGCACCATCACGATTGAGCGTGTCCATGGTCGCCCGCACCGCATTGTCGGTCATGATCTCTCCTTTCCTGCACCGCGCGCGGTCCTTTACGGCCGCCGGCGTCGCCAAACCTTGCCGGATGGCGCGCGCGTCGCCACACTATAGTCTTGTCCGTTAGAACACATCGCAGGGCGGCGCGCGAGGGCGCCCGCTATGACACTGTGTCCTACCTTGGAACAAGGCCCCGGATCGGCACATCCCGGTCTCCGGCCCCGCCACCACGGGTTCCGCCCCATCACAGGTTCGGAGTTTTCATGAGCGCGCTTGCCGTCACCGACGATCTCTTCTTCAACCGCGCCGGCATGGACCGCGCCCGCGTGGAAGGCGTCGTGCAGGACGCCCTGCACGGTGCCGACGATGGGGAGCTTTACCTCGAATACGCCCAGAGCGAGTCGCTGGGCTGGGACGACGGGAAGCTGAAATCCGCCAGCTTCGACACGACCCAGGGCTTCGGCCTGCGCTCCATCGCCGGCGAGGCGACCGGCTACGCCCATGCCAGCAACCTGTCGGAAGATGCGATCCGCCGCGCGGCCGCCACCGTGCGCGCCGTGCAGGCCGGCCACACCGGCACGCTGGCGGAGCCGCCGGCCGGCACCAACCGCGCCCTCTACATCCCCGACAATCCCCTTCACCTCGTCCCCTTCGAGGAGAAGGTGAAGCTGCTGGCCGACATCGACGCCTATGCCCGCGCCAAGGACGAGCGGGTGCGGCAGGTCAGCTGCTCGATCAGCGGAGAATGGCAGGCGGTGCAGATCATGCGCGCCGACGGCGTCCGCGTCGCCGACCTGCGCCCGCTGGTGCGCCTGAACGTCTCCGTCGTCGTGGCGGAAGGCGACCGGATGGAGACCGGCGGCTACGGCGGCGGCGGCCGCGTCACCTACGAACACTACATCCAGCCGGAAACCTGGCGCGGCTTCGTCGATGAGGCGCTGCGGCAGGCGCTGGTCAACCTGTCCTCCGTCCCCGCCCCGGCCGGCGAGATGACGGTCGTGCTGGGCAGCGGCTGGCCCGGCATCCTGCTGCACGAGGCCATCGGCCACGGGCTGGAGGGTGACTTCAACCGCAAGAAGACCTCCGCCTTCTCCGGGCTGCTGGGCCAGCGCATCGCCGCTCCCGGCGTCACCATCGTCGATGACGGCACCATCGAGAACTCGCGCGGTTCCATCAGCGTCGACGACGAGGGCACGCCCGGCCAGTGCACCACGCTGATCGAAGACGGTATCCTCGTCGGCTTCATGCAGGACCGCATGAATGCCCGCCTGATGGGCATGCGCCCGACCGGCAACGGCCGTCGCCAGAGCTTCGCCTACAACCCGATGCCGCGCATGACCAACACGGTGATGCGCAACGGCAACCACACGCCGGACGAGATCATCGCCTCGGTCAAGAAGGGCATCTACGCCAAGAACTTCGGCGGCGGTCAGGTGG
>JBKHVJ010000313.1:0-9290 GCA_046570145.1 Alphaproteobacteria bacterium | reverse complement strand
CAGCTCACGTAGCTGAACAGACCCTCGCTGCGTTCGTCCGATCCGCGCATCGCCCCCTCGCCGGCCGCATTCTCCTCGACCCGAGAGAATCACGACCGACCGGCCATGCACAGCCCTTTTTCCGCGTACTGCTAGGTTTCCCATCAACACACCTTAGAGGTGCTGTTCATCAGCCGGTTGCTGCGGTGGCTGGCCGTAGCGGTGACGCCTGCTGCTCCCACCCCATGCTGCTTTGGCTCGGATGCCGGACAGCCCCACACCACGAAATATGAATTTTATCCTATTAATTTTCTGATCTTTCCGCTGGAATAGGAGGCCGCACCCATCTGGCCCCAGGAGCCACCCCATGCCCGACTGCCTGAACCCCGCCGAAGCCGCCACCTCCACCGCCCGTCCCGCCGACAACTTTCCCTGCTGGGCCGAAGAGCCGCCGGTTCCGCCGGACGGCTCCCTCGTCCCCGGATCGCGCTTTCACGAGGAACAGTGGGTCATGGCCGCCGGTATGCTGGCGCGCGGCGCCTCCTTCCAGCAGGTCGCCCGTGCCATGGGCTGCAGCCGCACCACGCTGTGGCGGGCCTATTACGGCTCGCAGCACTTCCGCCATCGGGTCTGGTGGGAGAGGCAGGCACTGAACCGGGAGGCGGATCTTCGCCTGTCCTCGCTCCGCGCCCTGGTGACGGAGCAGATCGAGCGGCTGGTCTCCATCGGCGATCCCGGTACCGTGCGCTGGCTGGCCGAGAAGCTGGGCCTGCTGAAGGATTTCGGCGGCGACCGGCCGGACGCCGCCCAGACCTCTCCATGCAACCGCGCCGCCGCTCCTGCCGTCCCGGAAGCGCCGGCCGCCGAGATGCCCGCCGCGTCCGGCCCCGCTTTCGACGAGGACAGCATCCCTGGCGCAATCCGCGAGCGCCGCCGGCCCGATCCGGACAACATCGCCGCCATTCTCGCCCGGCCGGAGGCCGACGGGCCGAAGGGCGTCTATCCCTGGACCTACAATCCCAGCGATCCTTACCCCAATCTCGGTTCGGCGTTGGAACGGCAGGGCGGGGAGGGGCCGTACACCCGCCGCCGGTGAGCCGAGTGAACGGTTGAACGCCGCCGCGAAAACGGTTCACGGCGTTTCAAACGTTCCATTCACCGCCGACCCACCGCCTCAGCCCGCAGCCTGCTCGATCACCCGGTTCGCCAGAGTTACCTTCTGGGCCAGCGTGGTCGCCAGGAGGCGGTGCAGGACCAGCGCCAGTTCCGGGTCCTCGCGCTCCAGCCGGGCCAGGGTCGCGGCGGTCAGGCGGTGGATGGTGGAGGGTGCCTCCACCACCACGTCGGCACCGCGGGTCTGGCCCAGCAGCAGGGCGATCTCCCCCACCACCGCCCCGGCGGTCATGGTGCGCAGGCGCAGCGGTCGGCCGTCGGGCAGGGTGATCTGCACCTTCACCCGGCCGCTGCCGATGATGAAGATGTCGCTCGCCGCCTCGCCGGCGCGGATCAGCAGCTCGTCCGGCTGCAGATGCAGGGTGTCGAGCGCCGCCACCGCATCGCGCAGCCGCGGGTGCGGTCCGGTCATCCCCTCCAGATGGCCCAGCAGCGGGGCGTCACTGCCATCCCGCCCGCTCTCGGCCAGCAGCGCCTCCTCGCAGGATTCCAGCGCATGGTCCAGGTCGGGGGCGCGGCGCAGCACCGGGTCGCCGTCGGGGTCCAGGCCGCTGGCGTGGAAGGTCTCCGCCACCGCGGCGGGCAGGGCGCTCAGCACCAGGGTGGCGCCTGCCGCCTCCATCAGGTTGCGGATGCGGCGGAATACCCCGGCCGCCGCCGAATCCATGCCCTTGATGTGGCGGAAATCGATGACCAGGAAGCGCAGGGACGGCCCGCCCGCCTGCTCCAGCCGGCGGCGGACCGGGGCGACGATCTGCTCGGCGGTGCCGAAGAACAGGTATCCCTGCAGCTGCATCGCCTCGATGGCGGCACCGGCGCCGGTCAGATGCAGGCTCGCCGCCGGGCTGCGGTCGACGCGGCTGCGCAACTCGGTCCCGCTGTGACGGCCGCGGATCACCGGCAGCCGGGAATAGCTGTAGACGAACATGGCCAGCGACACCGCAAGGCCCAGCGCCAACCCCTCCATGAAGCCGATGCCGGCGATCGCCAGCACCACGGCCAGCACGATCAGCCACTCCGTCCGCGGCAGGCGGTGGCGGGCCTCGATCAGCCACTCCATCAACAGCTCGACGCCCAGGAACAGGATCAGCCCGGCGGTCAGGAACACCGGCGTCACCGACACCAGCCACCCCGCAAAGAACAGCCCGCCCAGGATCACCGCCGCGGTCGCCAGCCCGGCCCCGCGCCCGGTGGCGCCCATCCGCCCGGCCAGCAGTGTCATCCCCAGCCCGACATATCCCGACGGCCCGCCCAGCGCCCCGGCCATCAGGTTGGCGGCACCGGTGGAGCGCAGCTCCGCATCCGCGTCGATGTCGCGACCCTGCGCCAGCTCGATCCCGCTGACATTCAACAGAAGGCCCAGCATGCCCAGCACCGCGACCGACACCATCGCCGGCAGCGCCTCCGCCACCCGGCCCCAATCGGCCAGGGTCAGGATCTCGGTCGGCGACGGCAGGCTGAACCCCGCATCCCCGGCCATGCCGGGCAGCCAGCCCCAGCCGCGCGCCTGCTCCGCCGTCATCCCGAGCAGGGGCAGGGCGGCATGGAACGCCAGCGCTGCCGCCAGCAGCACCAGCGGCATGGCGAAGGGGCTGTCGCTGCGCCGCATCACCGCGACCAGCAGCGCCGCCAACCCGACCGCCGCCGTCCCGGTCACGGCCATCGCCGGGCTCGCCAGTCCGGCGATGCCGGCGGCAAGCCCGTGCCGGCCGCTGACCATCGCCAGCGCGCCTTCCACCAGCAGCCAGCCGGACCCTGCCAGGAAGCCGGCCACCACCGGATACGGGAAGAAGCGCACCAGCCGGCCCAGCCGCAGCCGTCCCACCACCCAGAACAGCAGTCCCGTCACCAGCGTGCTGCCGCCCAGGATGGCGAAGGCGGTGGCGACCTTCACCCCGTCCGGTGCGTCCTGCAGCCCCGCCGCCATGGCCGCGACGGTGGCGGCGAGGATGGCGACCCCCGTCTCCTGCACCAGGGCGACGGAGTTCGGCTGCGTGCTGCGCAGGGCGACCAGCAGGGCCAGGATGGCGGCGCTCAACAGAACCACCCCGACCCCGGCATCGAGCCCGGACACCAGCGGACCGGTGAAGAGAAGCGCTGCAATCGCCAGCCCGTTGCCCAAATTGTCGATGCCGGCAATCAGCCCGATCATTACCGAAGCGACCAGGGTTCCGCCGCGGTCGGCCGGTCTGTTCTGCGGAAGGGTGTCACTCGTAATGTCGGGCATGATGTCGGGTCTGGTCTGCTTGTCCTGGCCGGCTTCGGCGATTGCTGTCGTCAGCCTGAAATCCACGGCGTCGGCCGGCGGCACCGGCGTGACAGTGAGCAGATTTCCCCGCCCGCGGGCAAGCTGTAAGCGGTGATGAATTGTGTTCTTCCACTCAGCATTGCGTCACGGATCGCCGTAACCCGCAACGCCCACGGCGGCGCCGGGTCACCGGTATGGTAGTGATTCAACGTGTGACAATGTTACAATTAACAATTTATAGGACGCATTATACCTTTCATGATCTGTATCCGATGGAGCATTTCATGAAGAATGCATACTTATTGGGCGTGCTGCTGCCCCTAGCGCTGGGCGTGGTGCCGGCCGCCATGGCGGCAAACGCTCCTGCCAAGGGCGGTGCCGAGCCCGGCGGTGAAGCATTCGGCAATCCGCCGCTGCTGAACAATTCGGCCTCGCCGCGCGCCGGTTCGCTCCTGCTGCGGCAGCCGCAGGCGGCTCCCCGGCCGCATACCGGCCAAGTGCGCAATTACGACCTGTTCGTGACCTTCACCGACGGCTACATCCGCAACCCGGCGCAGGGACGGCCCGACCCGGTGCGGCTGCGCAGCTACCGCGGCACCGACGTCGACCCCAACCACCCCTATGTCGCCCCCACCATCGAAGCGACGCCGGGCGACACGGTGCGCATCAAGCTGCAGAACCAGCTGCCGCCCGACCCGGACTGCAACAATCAGGCGCAGGCGGACATCAACAACCCGCACTGCTTCAACGGCACCAACCTGCACAGCCACGGCGTCTGGGTCAGCCCGACCGGCAACAGCGACAATGTGCTGGTGTCGATCAATCCCGGCGTCGCGTTCGAATATGAATACAACATCCCGGCCGACCATCCGGCGGGCACCTTCTGGTACCACCCGCACCGCCACGGCTCCACCGCTCTGCAGGTCGGCAGCGGCATGGCCGGTGCGCTGATCATCCGCGGCGACCGCCCGCCGACGCGCGAGGCCAACGGCGATCTCGACACCCTGCTGAAGAGCCCCAAGGGCGTCGCGATGACCGAGCGGGTCCTGCTGTTCGAGCAGATCCCCTACGCCTGCACCAAGGACGGCAAGCTGAAGACCAAGTCCGACGGGTCCATCGACTGGAGCTGCGCACCGGGCGAGGTGGGCGAGATCGTTTCCTACGACCAGTTCGGTCCGGGCACCTGGGAACAGTCCGGGCGCTTCACCACCGTCAACGGCCGCGTGCGCCCGATCTTCGCCAATGCCAAGGTCGGCGAGACCGAGCGCTGGCGCCTGATCCATGGCGGCGTGCGCTCCCCCATCACGGTGGAGTTCCGCAAGCTCGATGTCACCGACTTCTTCCAGCGGGAGAAGACCCTGTCGGCCGCCGAGCAGGACCGTTTCGCCAAGGAACGCTGCACCGGGCAGCCGGTCCCCTACATCCTGGCCGCCTCGGATGGCCTGACCATGACCGAGGGGCAGGTGCGCACCAGCGTGCCGATGCAGCCCGGCTACCGCGACGATCTGCTCGTCAATTTCCCTGAACCCGGCATCTACTGCGTCGTCAACAAGCCGTCGGCGGCCAACGCCAGCCCCGACCAGACCGCGACCTCCACCGGCGTGCTCGGCTTCGTCCGCGTGCGCGGCGACCGCGTGGTCAAGGATCCGGTGAAGGAGATCATCCGGCAGCTGTCGGTCAACGCGACCAAATACGCGCCGGCCGTCGCCAAGGAGGTGGTCGGCGACCTGAACGCCCGCTGCTTCGGCAGGACGATGGGCGGCAAGACGATGGTCGACACCCCCTATTGCCCGCGCTTCACCCGCTTCACCGCCCACCCGCCGATCACCGAGCACGAGGTGGTGCACCAGCCCAAGCAGGAACTGGTCTTCTACATCAACATCCCGCCAAATGGGGCGACGCGGACCAACCCGCTGTTCCAGGTCTCCAACAGCTTCGAGGTCGTGCAGAATCCCGACGGCACCTATGGCCCCAAGGGGGCATCCGCCTACCAGCCGGGCGTGGTCGACCGGCCGGTGGTGCTGGGCACCGCCCAGCAGTGGGAGCTGCAGTCCTACTTCGTCAGTCATCCCTTCCACATCCACGTCAACCCGTTCCAGATTGTGTCGGTCATCGGCCCCGACGGGCGCGACGTCAGCGAAGCCGGCTCCGGCGATCCCGACTATGCCGGCATGAAGGGCGTATGGAAGGACACCATCTGGGTGAAAAGCGACATCAGCCAGCCGCTCAGCTCCACCGAGCCGCCGAAGGGCACCTACAAGGTGACCGTCCGCACCCGGTACGAACGCTTCATCGGCGAGTATGTCCTGCACTGCCATATCCTCGACCATGAGGACCAGGGCATGATGCAGAATGTCAGCATTGGCGTGCCGGACGGCCGCGGCGGCCTTGCCGGGGCCCATCACTGACCGGTTGCTGCCCCCTCTTCCGCGCCCGAGCGGGAAGAGGGGGTTCCCCCGCCGTTGCCGCCCGGTTGCTGCGATCCGTCGCTGCCTCCAACCATTGAAAAATCCCCCGGTTTCCGTCTACGGTCGCGCGTCCCCTTGGAGTGAGTGCATGCGCGATATCACCCCCGTCACGGTCGCCCGCGGCGACGGCATCGGCCCAGAGATCACGGACGCGGT
Source organism: Alphaproteobacteria bacterium (assembly GCA_046570145.1). GTDB lineage: Bacteria > Pseudomonadota > Alphaproteobacteria > Azospirillales > Azospirillaceae > Azospirillum. The sequence goes on along the minus strand of JBKHVJ010000313.1, from coordinate 3,266 downwards.
GCTGCATGTGATGACTGCCGCGGGCGCGCGGCTGAAGGTGGAAGAGGTTCCGGCGGGCGAGGCGGTCTACAAGCGCGGCCATCCCGGCGGGCTGGATGCCGCCGGCTGGGGGTCGATCCGCCGCACGCGCGTCTTCCTGAAGGGGCCGATCACCATGCCCCAGGGATACGGCAACAAGTCGCTGAACGTCGTCGCCCGCACGACGCTGGGCCTGTTCGCCAACGTACGCCCCTGCGTGTCCTACCACCCTTATGTGCGGACCCGGCATCCGCGCATGGACGTGGTGATCATCCGCGAGAACGAGGAAGACCTCTACGCCGGGATCGAGCACCGGCAGACCGACGACGTGATCCAGTCGGTGAAGCTGATCTCGCGCCCGGGCTCCGAACGCATCGTCCGCTATGCCTTCGACTTCGCCCGCTCCAACCACCGGCAAAAGGTGACGGCCTTCGTCAAGGACAACGTCATGAAGATGACGGACGGGCTGTTCCTGAAAATCTTCTACGAGATCGCCGCCGATTATCCGGAGATCAAGGCCGACCACATGATCGTCGACATCGGCGCCGCGCGGCTGGCCGACCAGCCGGAGCGCTTCGACGTCATCGTCACCCTGAACCTGTACGGCGACATCGTGTCGGACATCGCGGCCCAGCTGACCGGCTCCGTCGGGCTCGCCGGCTCCGCCAACATCGGCGAGACCTGCGCCATGTTCGAGGCGATCCACGGCTCCGCCCCGATGATCGCCGGGCAGGGGATCGCCAACCCGTCCGGCCTGCTGATGGCCGCCGTGATGATGCTGGTCCATATCGGCCAGGGCGACATCGCCGCGCGCATCCACAATGCGTGGCTGAAGACCATCGAGGACGGCATCCACACCGCAGACATCTACGCCCGCGGCCTGGGCCGGGTGCGCGCCGGCACCAGCGCCTTCGCCGAGGCGGTGGTGGAGCGGCTGGGGCAGACCCCCGTCACCATGCCGCCGGTCGGCTACTCCACCATGCGGCCCGCCTACGATGGCTTGAACCGGTTGGCGCCGCGCGTCCGCGCGCTCAAGGAACTGGTGGGTGTCGACGTCTTCCTGCAATGGTCCGGCGGCCTGCCCGACGATCTGGCGGAACTGATCCTGCCGCTGTCGACCGAGGCGCTGACGCTCGCCAGCATCTCCAACCGCTCGCAGCGGGTCTGGCCGGACGGCAACGCCGACGTCTTCTGCACCGACCATTGGCGTTGCCGTTTCCTGGCGCATGGCGGGCCGGTGCAGCACGGGGCCATCGTCGAACTGCTGGGTCGTCTGGCAGAGGCCGGTATCGACTTCACCCAGACGGAGAACCTCTGCAATTTCGACGGCAAGGCCGGCTTTTCCTCGCCGGGGCAGTGATTCCATGGGCGGGGCCGGAATAAAGCGGTGGGGCAGGGCGTCATGACTGGTGACGACGCCTTTCCCGGACCTTTGATGAGCCCGCCCGACATCGATGACCGCGCCATCGCCGACCATGTACCGCGGCTTCGGCGTTATGCCACCGCCCTGGTGGGCAATCGTTCAGACGCCGACGATCTGGTACAGGATTGCGTGGAGAAGGCGCTGGCCAACCGCCATGCGCTGCGCGATCCGTCGAAGCTCGGCGGCTGGCTGATGACCATCCTGCACAACCTGCACATCTCCGGCCAGCGCGGGCGGCGGCGGCGCGGGGCGGAGGTGCCGGTGGAGGAACTGGCCGACGATCTGGCGTTGAGCGCGCCGCCGGCCGACCGCGGGGCGGTGCGCGACTTCGCTCGCGCCTTCGCCCAGTTGAGTGACGAACACCGGACCATCCTGCTGCTGACGGGAATGGAGGGGCTGTCCTACCGCGAGGTGGCGGAGGTTCTTGAATTGCCGATCGGGACGGTGATGTCGCGGCTGGCCCGGGCGCGCGAGAAGTTGAGGGTCCTGCTGGATGGTGGAACCCAGCAGGTGGTCAGGAGGATCAAGTGATGAGCGGCACCCGCAATCCCGTAACCGAAGCCGAGCTGCATGCCTGGCTGGACGGCGAATTGCCGGAGGAGCGTCTTGCCGATGTCGAGCACCACCTCGCCGACCATCCCGAGATAGCCCAGCGCTTCGAACGCTATCGTGCTCAACGCGCCATGCTGGGACAGTGTTTCGGCCCACTGATCGACCGGCCGCTGCCCGACCGCCTGACCCCGCCCTTCACAGCGCGCGAGCATCCGGACCCCGCGGTCAGCCGCTGGAGTATCGCACAGTGGGGCAGGGGAGCGCTGTGGGGTACGGCTGCCGCCGCCTCTCTCCTGGTCTTCGTTGCCGGCGGGGCCGGCGGCTGGCTTCTGCGCGACCGGATGGCCGGGGTGGGAGAGCCGCCGACCGCCGCCTTCATCGCCGATGCCGTCGCCGCCCATCGTGTCTTTTCCGTCGAGGTCCGCCACCCGGTCGAGATCGGCGTCGAGCAGGAAGCGCATCTGGTGAACTGGCTGTCCAAGCGGCTGGGCAAGAACATGCGTTGCCCAAAAGTCACACGAGGGGGCTACCAGTTGATCGGTGGCCGTCTTTTGGCCGATTCCGTTGGACCTGTGGCCTTGTACATGTACGAGGATGCGGCTGGGCGTCGCATCACGTTGTATATCCGCCCCGCTCCCAACACCTCAGGTTCAGCATTCCGTTTCGCCCAGGATGGTGTGGTGCGCGCTTTGTATTGGCAAGACAACGGCTTAGCGTTGGCCGTCACTGGGGAGCTCGATCGGGACACTTTGTCCGGCGTCGCAGAGGAGGTGTATGGCGCGCTGAATTCATGAGTCTACCCACGGACTTATCAACAGGAATGTTGCCGCGCCCCCCTATCGTCAGCGGCCGTCATCTGGTAGCTTCCTCACCGGCTGGCACAAAATGTTGCGGCTTATGGAAAACGGCACTAGACCGTGACCTGTTTGCCACAACATAACCGGACACCGGATCGGGAGTACTCGGGGATGAGTTGGACGGACGAGCGGATTCAACAGCTCAAGGATCTCTGGTCCCAGGGGTTGAGCGCGAGCGAGATCGCCGACATTCTGGGAGACATCACCCGCAATGCGGTCATCGGCAAGGCCCACCGTCTGGGCTTGTCAGGCCGGCCGTCGCCCATCAAGAAGAAACCGACGCGCGGCGCCACCATCCTTGCTCTGACGGAGCGGATGTGCAAATGGCCGGTCGGCGATCCCAAGCACCAGGACTTCCATTTCTGTGGCAAGACGGCCTTGCCCGGCATGCCCTATTGCGCCGAACATGCCGCCAT
>JBKHVJ010000312.1:0-25273 GCA_046570145.1 Alphaproteobacteria bacterium | reverse complement strand
CGACGGGCAGTCGCGGTTCCAGAGCTTCGAGCGCACGGCCGCCGCCGCCGCGTCGTTGGGTCAGGTCCACAAGGCGATCGGACCGGATGGGCGGGAGCTTGCCTGCAAGCTGCAATATCCCGACATGGCCTCTGCGGTGGAGGCCGACCTGCGGCAGCTCGGCCTGATCTTCGCGATCTTCGAACGTACGGACAGCGCCATTTCCACCCGCCAAATCCAGGCGGAGATCGGCGCCCGCCTACGCGAGGAGTTGGATTACGAACGCGAGGCGAAGCAGGCCCGCCTCTACCAGTCGATGCTGGCCGGCACGCCCGGCGTCCATGTGCCGGACGTGGTGCCGGAGCTGTCGACCAAGCGGCTGCTGACCATGGGCTGGGTGCATGGCCGCAAGATCCTGGATTTCGTCGCCGAGCATCCCGAGACCCGCGACGAGCTGGCGATGAACATGTTCCGCGCCTGGTACGTACCCTTCTACAATTACGGCGTCATTCACGGCGACCCGCATCTGGGCAACTACACGGTCCGGCCCGACCGCTCGATCAACCTCCTGGATTTCGGCTGCATCCGCGTCTTCAAGCCCAGCTTCGTCAAGGGCGTGATCGACCTGTACAACGCGCTGCGCACCGACAACCGCGAGCAGGCGGTGGAAGCCTACCGCACCTGGGGCTTCGCCAATCCGTCGAACGAGTTGGTCGACGTGCTGAACATCTGGGCGCGCTTCGTCTATGCCCCCATCATGGAAGACCGCCAGCGCAAGATCGAGGAGACCAACGGTGGCCATTACGGCCGGGAGACCGCCACCAAGGTCCATGCCGAACTGCGCCGCGTCGGCGGCGTCGAGATCCCGCGCGAGTTCGTCTTCATGGACCGCGCCGCGGTCGGGCTGGGCTCGGTCTTCCTGCATCTGAAGGCGGAGCTGAACTGGTACCAGATGTTCCAGGGGCTGATCCGCGACTTCGACGTCGATGCGCTGACGGCGCGGCAGAGCGCGGCGCTGGCGGCGCAGGGGCTGCCGCAGGCGGAGTGAGGGAGTGGTGGGTTCCTTGCGGAGTGAGCCCCCCACCTAACCTCCCCCACTGGGTGGGGGAGGGACTGCCGCCACTCTCCCGAACAAGCACTTGCCCCCTCCCCCGCCCAGCTCTCGCACAAAGCAGAGCTTTGTGCTGACGCGACAGGCGGACCATAGGTCCGCTGAAAGCGGGGGAGGGTTGGGGTGGGGGTTTAACCCAGCAAGGAATTCACCCCCAAACCCTTCCCATCCGCCCGCACTTCAGTCTATAGCTTGCCCCTCCCATGAAGACCGCCGATTTCGACTTCGACCTGCCGCCCGACCGGATCGCCGAGCATCCCGTCCGGCCGCGTGACGCCGCCCGCCTGCTGGAGGTGGGTTCCTCCCTGCACGACCTGATCGTGCGGGACCTGCCGGCGCTGCTGCAGCCGGGCGACCTGATGGTCGTCAACGACACGCGCGTCATCCCCGCCCGGCTCGACGGACGGCGCGGCGAGGTGGCGGTGGAGATCACGCTGCACAAGCGGCTGGGCGAGCGCGAATGGGCGACCTTCTCCAAGCCCGGCAAGCGGCTGAAACCCGGCGACACCATCGTCATCGCAAATGATTTCAGCGCCGAGGTGATCGCCAAGGACGGCATGGAGGTGCGGCTGCGCTTCTCCGCCGGCGGGGCGGAGCTGATGGAGGCTCTGCACCGCCACGGCCGGATGCCGCTACCGCCCTACATCCGCCGCAAGGCCGACGAGGGCGACAATGCCGATTACCAGACCGTCTTCGCCGCCCGCGAAGGCGCCGTCGCCGCCCCCACCGCCGGGCTGCACTTCACGCCGGATCTGCTGGCGGCGCTGGACGAACGCGGGGTGCGGCGGGTGCCGGTCACGCTGCATGTCGGCGCCGGCACCTTCCTGCCGGTGAAGGTCGACGACATCGCCGACCACAAGATGCACAGCGAGTGGGGCGAGATCTCGGCCGAAACCGCCGCGGCGGTGAACGAGACGCGCAAGGCCGGCGGCCGGATCGTCTCGGTCGGCACCACGGCGCTACGCATCCTTGAGACGGCAGGACGGGAGGACGGGACGCTGGTCCCGTTCAGCGGCGATACCGACATCTTCATCACCCCCGGCTACCGCTTCCGCATCGTCGATCTCCTGTGGACCAACTTCCACTTGCCGAAATCGACTTTGTTCATGCTGGTCTGCGCCTTCGCCGGCTATGACCGCATGCGGGCGGCCTATCAGCACGCCATCGACCGCAACTATCGCTTCTTCAGCTACGGCGACGCCTCGCTGCTGCACAGGACGGACCCATCATGACCGGCATCGGCTTTGACCTTTTGGCGACCGACGGGCGGGCGCGGCGCGGCCGCGTCACCACCGCCCACGGCACCATCGAGACGCCGGCCTTCATGCCGGTCGGCACCGCGGCGACGGTGAAGGCGATGACCACCGACGCGGTGGCATCGACCGGCGCGGAAATCCTGCTCGGCAACACCTATCACCTGATGCTGCGGCCGACGGCGGAGCGGGTGGCGCAGCTGGGCGGGCTGCACCGCTTCATGAACTGGGACAAGCCGATCCTGACCGACAGCGGCGGCTTCCAGGTGATGAGCCTGTCCGACCTGCGCACCATGTCGGAGGAAGGCGTCACCTTCAAATCGCACCTGGACGGCAGCCGCCACCATCTGACGCCGGAGCGCTCCATCCAGATCCAGCACATGCTGGACAGCAACATCACCATGTGCCTGGACGAGTGCACGCCCTTCCCGGCCACCGAGGCGCAGGCCGAATCGTCCATGCGCCTGTCGATGCGCTGGGCCCGGCGCAGCAAGGACGCCTTCGTCGAGCGGCCGGGCTACGGCCTGTTCGGCATCGTCCAGGGCGGCATCTATCCGGAGCAGCGGGCGGAAAGCGTCGCCGCCCTGACCGACATCGGCTTCGACGGCTACGCCATCGGCGGGTTGGCGGTCGGCGAGGGTCAGGAGACGATGTTCCGCGTGCTGGACTTCACCGAGCCGCTGATGGTCAAGGACCGCCCGCGCTACCTGATGGGCGTCGGCCGGCCGAGCGACCTGATCGGTGCGGTGCGGCGCGGCGTGGACATGTTCGACTGCGTGATGCCGACCCGCTCGGGCCGCACCGGACAGGCCTTCGTCCGCCGCGGCACCATCAACATCCGCAATGCCCGTCACGCCCATGACGAGCGCCCGCTCGACGCCGAATGCACCTGCCCCGCTTGCCGCAGCTACAGCCGGGGCTATCTGCATCATCTGTTCAAGGCGGAGGAGATGCTGGGGCCGATGCTGCTGACCTGGCACAACCTGCATTACTACCAGGACGTGATGCGGACGATGCGGCAGGCCATCGCCGACGGCAACTTCGAGGCGGTCGCCGGCGCCATGGAAGCCCGCCTGAACGAGGGCGACATCGAGGCGACCCTGGACCCCATTGCCAAGCCCGGCAAGCCGCCGAAGCAAGGCCGCCCGCCGAAGAAGGACCGGGCGGCGGAGGAAAAGACCGATGAGTGAGAACATCTATGCCGGCCTGACCCAGCTCGGCGGCTCCACCGTCCAGCCCAAGACCCCGGAAGAGGCGGTGCTGGAGCGGGTGCCGAACCCGAACCCCGGCGATCCCTACTGCGTGCGCTTCACCGCGCCGGAGTTCACCTCGCTCTGCCCGATCACCGGCCAGCCGGACTTCGCTCATCTGGTGATCGACTATGTGCCGGGCGACTGGCTGGTGGAATCGAAGTCGCTGAAGCTGTTCCTGACCAGCTTCCGCAACCATGGCGCCTTCCACGAGGCCTGCACCGTCGGCATCGGCAAGCGGCTAGTGGACGAACTGGCGCCGGTCTGGCTGCGCATCGGCGGCTATTGGTATCCGCGCGGCGGCATCCCCATCGACGTCTTCTTCCAGACCGGCGAGCCGCCGAAGGGCGTCTGGATCCCGTCGCAGGACGTCCCGACCTATCGTGGCCGCGGCTAAACCCGCCGTTGTCCCGTCCGACCCGTCGCGCCTGCGGGAGGCCATCCGCGACCGCGCGCTGGCGACGGGATTCGACGCGGTGGGCTTCGCCCCCGCCGCGCTGGGACCGGAAGCGCGCGAACGCCTCGCCCGGTTCGTGGCGGAGGGCCGGCACGGCGACATGGGCTGGATGGCCGAGCGCAGCGACCAGCGCAGCCATCCGCAATCCCTGTGGGACGAAGCGCGCACCGTCATCGCGCTGGGCACCAGCTACGCCCCCCACGACGACCCGCGCCGGCTGGCGGATCATCCCGACCGCGGCATCGTTTCCGTCTATGCCCGCAACCGCGATTACCACGATTTGATCAAGGGGCGGCTGAAGACGCTGGCCCAATGGCTTGCCCACCAGACCAAGGCCGGCGTGAAGGTGTTCGTCGACACCGCGCCGGTGATGGAGAAGCCGCTGGCGGCGCAGGCCGGACTGGGATGGCAGGGCAAGCACACCAATCTGGTGTCGCGAGACCATGGCTCCTGGCTGTTCCTCGGCGAGATCTACACGACGCTGGAGCTGCCGCCCGACCTGCCGGCGCGCGACCGCTGCGGCTCCTGCGACCGCTGTCAGATCGCCTGCCCGACCGCCGCCTTTCCGGCGCCCTACCAGATCGACGCCCGGCGCTGCATCAGCTACCTGACCATCGAACACAAGGGACCGATCCCGGACGAGCTCAAGCCGCTGATGGGCAACCGCATCTATGGCTGCGACGATTGCCTGGCCGCCTGCCCCTGGAACAAGTTCGCCCGCGCGACCGTTGAGCCCGCTTTCCTGCCGCGCGCCGAACTGACGGCGCCCCGGCTGGCCGACCTTGCCCAGTTGGACGATGCCGGTTTCCGGCAGGTGTTCAGCGGCTCCCCGATCAAGCGCATCGGCCGCGACCGCTTCGTCCGCAACGTGCTGGTCGCCATCGGAAACAGCGGCGACCCGGCGCTGAAACCTGTGGCGGCGGCTCTGTGCCAGGATGCGAGCGAGGTGGTGCGCGAGGCGGCCGGGTGGGCCGCGGCACGGTTGAGCGGCGCGGCACGCACGTCCGCATGAGGCCGACTCCGTTGTGCTATGGTCCGGTCACGCCGCGCGGGGTCAAACCGGTGGAGACGAGCCATTCCAATCCCGACTGCATCGCATGACTATGGTCCGGCCCATCCGGACGAACTGAGCGCCGTCGCCAGATTGGCACGGCTCGGATTCGGGCTTTCGCGCGACCTGTTCGACCGTTATGCGGCTCTGTTCGGTCCCGACACCATCCGGGTGCTGAGACGTCCGCAAGGCAGCGGCACCATTCCGATAGCCTGTGCCGCGCACTGGATGATGGACCAATGGTTCGGCGGGCGGCCGGTTCCGGTACAGGCGGTCGCCATGGTGGCGGTCGATCCTGCCCTGCGCGGTGCCGGCCATGGCAAGGCAATGATGCAAGCGCTGCTGATGGAGGCGCGTGCCGCCGGAGCGGTGCTGTCAGTCCTCTGCCCCGCCACGCTGCCCTTCTATCGCGGGCTCGGTTACGGGCGCGGCGGCGTCACCTGCCAGTGGAGCGCACCCACCGCCGCCTTCGCCGCGCTGCCGACCGGCGCCGCAATCCTCCGGCCGGCGGATCCGCTCGACGCCGCCCCGCTGGCGCTTCTCCGCCGTCCAATGCTGGCCGATGGGAACGGCTTGCCGGAACGGACGGAGGCGCTGTGGACGCTTGCCCTCTGCCCGGACGGCGAACCGGCGGACCTCTTCCGCGACGATGAGGGATACATCGCCATCTTGCCGCCGCGGGATCGGCGGCTGGCAGTCGCCGACCACTGCCTGCCCTCCGGCGCGACACTGGGCGGGGCGATGACCCTGCTGGCAGGCTTCCGCGCCCAGGTGGACCGCGTGACGTGGTCCGGCGGCACCGACGACCCTCTGGCGCTCCTGGCTGGAGACGGTTTGCGGCTGGATGGACGGGAGGAATGGCTGGTCCGCCCGTTGGATGTTGCGGCTGCGTTGGAAAAACGCGGCTATCCGGCCGGTCTCACCGAATCGGCCACCTTCGAGGTAAGGGATTCCTTTATTCCCGGCAACTGCGGGCGATACCACCTTGAGGTTGCTCATTCCAGGGGGAATATCTCTAAAATCGAGCAAGTTGTTGAAGCGCCGGCCAGTATGGAGATCGGAACCTTCGCCAGTCTGTTCACCGGACACGCAAGCGCTCGCGCATTGTCGAGAGCCGGTTTGCTTCATGGTGAAGAAAAGATGATCGACCGGCTGCAGCGCATATTTTGCGGCGCGGCGCCCTGGATGCCCGACCGCTTCTGAAATAAGGCGATTTCCTGACCTGAATCAAACCGGACGTTAACCGACCTGTGGTTCAATCCGGCAATGATCAGGAGAAAAGCGTCTCCGGAAAGGCGACGCCATCGGGGAGTCCACCATTCATGACGATCGGAACGCGGATCGCGATTGGCTTCGCCACCGTGCTGCTTCTGACGGTTGGCGTGGCATTCGTCGGCTGGAACAGCCTCAGCACCTATGCCGAGCGTGTCGATCTGGCGGCACACACCGCCGATCTCGACACGCGGCTGAAGTCGGTGCGGCTGGAAGAGGCGCGCTTCGTGACCGAACGCGACGCCAAGGCCGCGGCCAATGTTCCCGGCATGCTGGACGCCCTGCAGGCCGAAGCGCAGGAGACGCGCGCGGCACTCGCCGACGGCGAAGGCCGGCGCCTGCTGGACGAGGTGCGTTCGGGCATCGACGGCTACCGCGCCGCCTTCACCAACTTCGTCGCCCAGGACGCCGAGGCGCACGCCCGCACCGCCAGCATGGAAACACGCGCGCGCGCGCTGCGCGAGATTGCCGAGAAGATCGGCAAGCAGCAGTCCGAGCGCTATGACCTGAACATGGCCAGCAAGCGCGACGCCGACGCCGAACTGCGCCATGCCATGGACACCTCCGAGCGCGCCAACCGCGTGATCGAACGGGTGCTGGAGGTCCGCCGCCGGCAGAGCGAGCTGCGGCGCAATGCCGATGAGGCGCTGGCCACCCAGATCGTGGAGGCGCTGGACGAATTGGTTCAGACCACCGATACCGTCGCCAAGGACCTCGTCGGCACCAACGACGAGGCGCTTGCCGCGCGGATCGCCGACGATACCCGCGCATATCACGACGCGGTGCAGGCCCTGCGCGGCAAAGGAGCCGAGGCGCTGGCTGATGCCGGGGTGGCCGCCGGGCTGGACGAGGCCGCCCGCGGCGTACAGGAACGCGCCGTGGAGCTTCAGCAGAACCAAGCGATCGTGACCGAGGCGCTGCGTGAGGCCTCCAAGTTCGCCCAGAGCGAGGTGAACGAGGCGGTGATGCTGCGCGGACTGGCGATGCGTCTGGTGCAGGGTGCCCAGGCCGCGATGCTGGGCCAACGCGATTTTCTGCTGTCCGGCGCGCCGGACGCCACGGCCAGCGCGAAGGCGGCGGTCGCCGGGGCGGTCAAGGAGACCCTCGACATCGCCGGACAGGCCGGGGCCGTGCTGGTCGACCAGGAAGGGCGCGCACTGATCGCCGCCATCACCGACGCCGCCCGCGCGTTCGACTCGGAATTCGCAGCGCTATCGGCCGCCGCCGCCAAACAGCACGAGGCGTCGGCCGCGATGGCCCAGGCCTCCTCCGCGGTCAGCGGACAGGTCGGCCGGTTGGTCACCCTCCAGCGTGAGGACCGCGAGGCCGGCCGTGCCAGCGCCGGAATGGTGATCGCCGTCGGTGCGGCGGTCGCCCTGCTGCTGGGCGCGCTGATGGCCTGGATCATCGACCGTGCGATCACGCACCCGCTGCACGCCATGACCGGCGCCATGGGCCGGCTGGCCGAAGGCGACCTGACGGTCGAAATTCCCGGCGGCGACCGCAAGGACGAGATGCGCCACATGGCCGACGCCATGACCATCTTCAAGGACAATGCCCTGGAGATGCAGCGTATGGAGCGCGAGCGCGAGGAGATGCGCATCCAGATCGATGCCGACCGCCGCCGCACCATGAACGAGTTCGCCAACGGTTTCGAGCAGGCGGTGTCCGGCGTCGTGATGTCGCTGACCGAATCGGCCGGTTCGCTGGGGCGCGACGCGCAGGAGATGTCGTCCGATGCGGCGCTGACCACTGCCAAGTCGACCGCCGTCGCCACCGCCTCGCAGCAGGCGACGGCGAATGTCCAGACCGTCGCCGCGGCAGCGGAGGAACTGTCCGCCTCCATCGCCGAAATCTCGCGTCAGTTGAACGCCAGCTCCGCCACCGCGTCCGGTGCCGCCGACAAGGCGGTGCAGACCAACAGCATCGTCGAAGGCCTGTCGCTCGCCGCCGAGCGGATCGGTCAGGTCGTCGGGCTGATCGGCGAGATCGCGGAGCAGACCAACCTGCTGGCGCTCAACGCCACCATCGAAGCGGCCCGTGCCGGAGAGGCGGGCAAAGGCTTCGCCGTGGTGGCGACTGAGGTGAAGAACCTCGCCGGCCAGACCGCCAAGGCGACGGAGGAGATCTCCGCCCAGGTCGCGGAAATGCAGACCGCCACCTCCAGCGCGGTCGAGGCGATCCGCACCATCTCCGATGCGGTGACCGCCATCAGCGGAACCGTCACCGACATCGCCCACGAGATGGAGCAGCAGGGCAGCGCCACGCGCGAGATCGCCCAGAATGTTCAGCAGGCCGCCGAGGGCACCCAGCAAGTGATGCGCAACATCGCCGAGGTGACGACCGCCGCCACCAAGACCGGCGGCGCCGCGGATGCGGTCCTGAACGCCAGCCGCACCCTGACCGCCCAGGCCGACCGCCTGCGGGGCGAGGTGCAGGGCTTCCTCGACAAGGTGCGGACGGCGTAATTCGTTCCAGGGACAAGGCTTGCTGCGGTTGCTCCGGTTCCACCCGCCCTTTCGGTGACGAGGGGAGCCGGCACCCGCAGTGGGCCATATCCGCTAAGCGGCCGCCGACGCCGACCAGCGTTGGATGGGGACGCGGCATAGGGACGAGTTGCCGTAGGCCCGCAGCGTTGTGACCTCCGCCCCGATCCAGTCGGGCAGCGGAACGGACTGGTCAGGATCGTCCAGTTCGACCTCAGCGATGATCAGACCGGTGTTCTCACCGTGGAAGACATCGATTTCCCAGCACAGACCATCCTGGCAGTGACGGTAGCGCGTCTTGTGGATCACCCGCCCCTCGCAGCCGCAAAGCAGCAGGCGCCGGGCGAAATCCAGCGACAGGGGATGTTCCATCTCTTCGCGGCAGGCGCCGGATTTCAAGGATTTGATGGTGAGTGTCGCGCGGTCGTCGGCAATGCGGACGCGGACCGTGCTGATGCCGTCGGACGGCAGATATCCCTGGACGATTCGCACACCGTCCCGGCACAGATGCCGGACGTCCTTGCGGACCAGGAATCGTCGCTCGATTTCCAGTGCCATGACCGGGCCCTTCGGACGAGTTCACCGACGACCCTAGCCGAAAGTCGCGCCTGTCTTCAACCTCGCTGCCCTGTGTGCGACGCAACCGAGACCGCATGCGGCTGTACTATGCCGTGACGATCGGTCGCAAACCCTCCGGCATCGGTGCTATCCTGGAGCGATGGATGCCGATTCCTCCGCCAACGGTCTCTGGACCGCCATTCCGTGGCTGGTCCTGTTCGCCTTCTATGGGCTGCCGCTGCTCCATGTGGCGCTGTCGCGCCGCGGCGGCGGATGGCGCCCGCCTGCCGGATCACGCTGCCCCTTCGGCCCGCGCGCCGGCTGGCTGGTGATGGTGCTGATGCTGGGGCCGGTCGGGTGGCTGATGTTCGCCCTCCGCCGGCCCCGCCGTGCATCAAACGGACAGACTGCCCGATAGGCTGCGGATCAGAGCCGGCCCATCAGCAGCAGAACGATCAGGACGATCAGCAGCACGCCGAGGATACCGCTCGGACCATAACCCCAGCCGCGGCTGTGCGGCCAAGCCGGGACGGCACCGAGAAGCAACAGAATCAGGATGATGAGCAGAATCGTGCCGAGCATGGCCTTCTCCCTTCTGGTGGAGCTTTTGTCACGGACAAGCGAGACCGGAACGGGTATCCGTGGGCTTTGTTCCTGCCGTGCTCGAACGTGACAGTTCGCCACCACCAAGGGGGGATTCGGCTCCTCCGGTGCCCCCCGAACGCGATGCCTGCCGGAACCGCCCGGCCCCTGTTGACGGGGCGGCTGCGGCAGCTTAGGCTGCTCCCATGATCACCCATCGCTTCGACGGCATTCTGCGAATTAGCGGCCCGGTTCTCCTTTGAGAGCCGGGGATTTCGCTCGTCCATTCCGCAGAACCGTCTGAAGGCCCGATCACGCCATGTCCCTCACCGTGAAGACCACCGCTGCATCCGCATCGGATGCACGCGCCACCGCGCCCGGCCGCCGGGTGGCCTTTTCCCTGGTCGCCGATGCCGATCCCGGCACCCTGCCCCGCATTCTCGAATTCGTTGCAAAGCGCGGGCTGGTCCCGCTGGCCCTGCACAGCCGCCTGACCGACGATACGCTCGCCATCGCCATGGAAGTGGGTGACCTGCCCCAGGCGGAGACCGACCATATCGGCCGTTGCCTGGGACAGATCCCGATGGTGGCGCGGGTCACGGTTGCGGAGCTTGCCCCCACCGCATCCGCCGCGGAACTCGTGGCGGCGGAGTAGCGGCAGCGAAATGGCACAGGCGGAAGACCGGTCAGACCGGCTTCCGCGGCTCGTCTCCGGGCGCTGCGGTATCGTCCGACGGCTGCGCCCCGGGAGGGGGCTCGGCCTCGGCGTCCAGCCCGGGTTCCGTGATCTCCGTGCGCATCAGTTCCGCGGCACTCTGCAGCTTGCGGAACTGGAGGACGGAGAAGGGCAACATCGACAGATAGGCCAATCCGACGATGGACAGAGTCCACCAGGGCTGGCTGACCAGCATCGCGGCGAGCAGGCCGACACCGGCCAGTGCCGGCACCACCCATTGCGCCGGCACGCGGGCGCCCTTGAAGGAGAAGGTCGGCAGGGTGCTGACCATCAGCCCGCCGATCAGCAGGGTCCAGGGCACGATCACCGCCGGATGGCCGAGGAACTCCGGCCCGATCTCGAACCCCAGGATCATCGGCAGCAGCACGAGGCCGGCACCGGCCGGAGCCGGAACGCCGGTGAAGTAGTTGTAGGCCCAGGGCGGCAGATCGACCACGCCGAGTCGCGAGTTGAAGCGGGCAAGACGCAGCGCGCAGCATACGGCATAGGCCATGGAGGCGATCCAGCCCAGGCTGCCCGCGCCGTTCAGCCCCCACAGATACATCATGAAGGCGGGCGCCACACCGAAGCTGATGGCGTCGGACAGACTGTCCAGTTCCTCGCCGAACTTGCTCTGGCCATTCAGCAGGCGGGCGATCCGGCCGTCCAGCGCGTCCAGGATGGCGGCGATGACGATGGCGATGACCGCCGGCTCCCACCGCTCCTGCATGGCGAATCGGATCGCGGTCAGGCCGGAGCAGAGCGCCAGCACCGTCAGCACGTTCGGCAGCAGGTGGTTGATCGACAGGCCCTTCAGCCGCGGGTGCGGCCGGCCGGGGCGGCGCGCCCGGTGCGGGCGGAAGATCTGCTGGCGGAAGACGGGCGGTCGTTTCATCGACGCACATCCCCCTGCCGTTGCGCTTCCGTCCCGTCCAGGTCGGCCAGGATCGTCTCGCCGCCGATGGCGGTCTGGCCGACGCAGACCAGCGGGGCGACGCCGTCCGGCAGGTAGATGTCGGTGCGGCTTCCGAATCGGATCAGGCCGAACCGCTCGCCCGCCTTCACCTCCTGCCCCGCCTTGACCCACCACAGGATGCGGCGCGCCACCAGACCGGCGATCTGAACATAGGCGATCTCGCGCCCGTCGGGCAGGCGATGGCGGAAGGCCATCCGCTCGTTCTCGTCGCTGGCCTTGTCGAGAGCGGCGTTGACGAAGGTGCCCTTGTGGTATTCGGCCGCCACGATGGTGCCGTCGGCCGGCACGCGGTTGACGTGGACGTTGAAGACGTTGAGGAACACGCTGATCCGGGTCAGCGGCTTGTCGCCCATGCCCAGTTCCTTGGGCGGCACGGCCTGGACGATCATGGTCACGCGCCCGTCGGCCGGGCTGACCAGCAGGCCGGGCCGCGTCGGCGTCACGCGATCCGGATCGCGGAAGAAGTAGGCGCACCAGAGCGTGAGGACCAGCCCGATCCAGCCGAGCGGCGCCCAGACGGCGAGACCGAGAACCAGGGAGACCACGGCGAAACCGGCGATGAAGGGCCAGCCGGCACGGTGGATGGGGACGACGACGGTATCGATGGCGGACATCGCCTGCTTTCTTCGTATTTTCAGACCACAGCGAACAGCCATTCTAGACGTGCGTTCCGGGCCTTTACAGAATTTTAGCTGGCGGAGCCCATGCTGTCGTCTCAATCGCCCCAGAAGCCGAGCGTACCGCCTTGTCCGTTCCCGATCTGAAGACCATTCAATCGCTGGCCGAGGTGCCCGACGGCGCCCTGCCGATCAGCCCCGGCTCCATCGAGATGACGCCGGAAGGCGTGCTGGGCATCGCCAAGCCGCCCCGCCCCTGCAAGCTGACCTTCATGGCCGACGGCCTGCCCTTCAACGTCGCCGTCCGCCACGAGAGCGAAGAGGAAGGCGGCGGGTCGATCTGCCAGATCTGGGCCGATGTCGGCCATGTGCCCTACACCGCCCAGGCGCCGGAGCGCCGCCGCGCCCTGCTGGCGGTCCTGCGCGGGATCGAGGGACTGCCAACCGTCCGCTTCATCGTCCAGGGCGGGCAGAAGATCATCCTGTTCTCGGAAGTCAGGCTGGAACACCACGCCTCGCCGGAGGACCTGTTCCACCAGACCACCCTGGTCCTGCAGGAAGCACGCCCGTTCCTGCGGCTGCTGGGCGAGTATCTGTAAGTCGGGCGGCGTCGGAAGGCGCCGCTCAGACATCCGGCCAGAACGACTCGTTCATCATCTCGGCGAAGCTCCACGGGCAGTCCGTGGGAAAAACCTGTCGCGAGATGCCGGTTTCGCGTTCGGCCGCGATCAAGGCAAGCCGGTATGCGTCCTCGACAGACGCTCCAAGCGACGACTTAAGGCTTGGGTTGTCGCGCAGATGAGCGGCGAGCCGATAGCGCTGCTCCTCGATGCTGAGGCGCCAGCTGTTGCCACGCAGCGGCGCCTGATAGCGCCACGTCAACAGGTGCAGCAGCAGAACGACCAAGCGGTTGACCAGTTCACGCTTTTCGCTGCGCCCCATGCTCTCGATCTCCTCGGCGATGTGCTCGATGTCCGCCGCGTCGAGCTTGCCGGCCCGCAGAAGGGCGGCCTGTTCGTTCGCCCAGGCGTAGAAATCGCTGTCGTAGAGGCTGCTTCCGTCCATCGCCCACCTCCCCACATCGCCGAAGGGCGCGACGGACAGGAGGCTTTCACCGCCGGCCCGCCGCGCCGTACGCTGCTTACTTCGGAACCTTGCCCTGCACGCCCTCGACATACCAGTCCATCTTCAGGATCTGCTCGTCGGTGGCGGTCTTGCCCTCCGGGATCACGACCTTGCCGGCCTGGTCCTTGACCGGACCCTGGAAGGAGTGGCGCTTGCCCGACACGATGTCGGCCTTGAGCTGGTCGGCCATCTTCACGACGTCGGCCGGGATGGCCGGGTTGTAGGGGGCCAGTTCGACCATGCCGGTGCTGATGCCGCCCCAGGTGTCGATCGGCTTCCAGCTGCCGTCCAGCACCGCCTTGACGCGCTGCACGTAATAGCCGTTCCAATCCTCGACGATCGCGGTCAGGTGCGACTTCGGACCGAAGCGGGTCATGTCGGACGACTGGCCGACCGACCACAGCCCACGCTCCTGCGCGGTCTGGATCGGGGCCGGGCTGTCGGTGTGCTGGACGATCACGTCCGCACCCTGGTCGATCAGCGCCTTGGCCGCCTCGGCTTCCTTGCCGGGATCGTACCAGCTGTTGACCCAGACCACGCGGACCTCGGCCTTAGGGTTCTGCTCGCGCAGCGCGATGGTGAAGGCGTTGATGCCACCGACCACCTCGGGAATCGGGTAGGAACCGACGTAGCCGATGATGTTCGACTTGGTCATCTTTCCGGCGATGGCTCCGATGACCGTGCGGCCCTCATAGAAGCGGCCGGAGTAGGTCGCCACATTCTCGGCGCGCTTGTAGCCGGTGGCGTGCTCGAACTTCACGTCGGGATAGCGCTTGGCCACCTTCAGCGTCGGGTTCATGAAGCCGAAGGAGGTGGTGAAGATCAGCTTGTGGCCGCTCGCGGCCAGCTGTTCGACCACGCGCTCCGCGTCGGCGCCTTCCGGCACATTCTCGACGAAGGTGGTGGTGACCTTGTCGCCCAGCGCCTTCTCAACGGCCAGACGGCCCTGGTCGTGCTGGTAGCTGTAGCCGTGGTCGCTGACCGGGCCGACATAGACGAAGCCGACCTTCAGCTTGTCCTGCGCCAGCGCGGAGCCCATGCCCACGCTCAGCGCGATCGCGGCGCCGGCCAGACCCAGCACCGCCTTGCCCATCGTCCTTCTGTTCACGTCGAAGCTCCTTTTTCTTGATATCTCTGCGATGTGGGCTTTGTTTCGATTTCAAAACGACGCGTCAAGCATCGGGATGAAACAGTTTTCCCAGACAGGCCGGCGCGTTCAGGCGGATGCGGGCGACGTCCCGCGAAATCAGCACCAGAACCAGGACGGTAGCCAGATACGGCAGCATCGACAAGAGCTGCGGGGGCACGTCGATGCCCAGGCCCTGAACGTGCAGCTGGAGGATGGTGACGCCGCCGAACAGCCAGGCGCCCAGCATGGCGCGCACCGGCTTCCAGGTGGCGAAGACCACCAGCGCCAGCGCGATCCAGCCGCGGCCCGACGTCATGTTCTCCGCCCACATCGGCGTATAGTCCATCGACAGGAAGGCGCCGCCCAGCCCGGCCATGGCGCCGCCGAACAGCACCGCCAGGAAGCGGATGCGCAGCACCTTGTAACCCAGCGCGTGGGCGGCCGTGTGGTTCTCCCCCACCGCGCGCAGGACCAGCCCGGCGCGGGTGCGGTAAAGGAACAGGTGGACCAGCGGCACCGCGGCGACGGCCAGATAGACCATGATGTCCTGGCCGAACAGGGCCTGCCCCACCACGGGCAGGTCGGTCAGGCCGGGGATGTACAGCTTGGGCAGCCCTTCCAGCGGGATGCCGACGAAGCCCTGGCCGATCAGCGCCGACAATCCGATCCCGAACAGGGTGAGCGCCAGACCGGTCGCCACCTGGTTGGCCAACAGGAACAGGGTCAGCACGGCGAACAGCGAGGCGGTGGCGGCTCCGGCCAGTGCGGCGACGACAAAGCCGGTGACGGCGCTGCCGGTCTGGATCGTCACGGCGAAGCCGCAGACGGCGCCAACCAGCATCATGCCCTCCACGCCCAGGTTGAGGACGCCGGATTTCTCGACCACAAGCTCGCCCAATGCCGCGAACAGCAGCGGCGTCGCCGCGGCGAACATGGCGGCCAGGATCGGGCCGATCAGGGCAAAGTCGTTCATGCCACCGCCCTCCGCGCTCCGAAGCGGACCCGGTAGCGGATCAGCACGTCGCTCGCCAGCAGGAAGAACAGAAGCATGCCCTGGAACACTCCGGTGATGGCCTTGGGCAGGCCCATGGCGATCTGCGCCGCCTCGCCGCCGATGAAGGACAGCGCCATCAGCAGCGCCGCCAGCAGGATGCCGACCGGATGCAGCCGGCCCAGGAAGGCGACGATGATGGCGGTATAGCCGTAACCCGGCGAAATGCCGGCGGTGACCTGCCCGATCGGGCCGGCGACCTCGCCCATGCCGGCGATGCCGGCCAGCGCGCCCGACAGCAGCAGGGCCAGCCAGACAATCCGCTTCTGGTCGAAACCGGCATAGCCGGCGGCGGCCGGGGTCAGGCCGATCACCTTGATCTGGAAGCCGATGAAGGTCCGCGCGATCAGCAGCCAGCCACCCGCCACCGCCAACAGTGCGAACAGGGCGCCCAGATGGACGCGGGTGCCTGTCCACAGAATCGGCAGCACGGCGTCGGCCTCGAACAGGCGCGACTCCGGAAAGGCGAAGCCGTCGGGGTCGCGGTAGGGGCCGTGGACCAGATAGTTCAGCAGCAGCAGGGCCACATAGTTCAGCATCAGGCTGGTCAGGATCTCGCTGGCGTTGAAGCGCAGCCGCAGGAAGGCCGGAACCGCCGCCCAGACCGCACCGCCGACCGCGCCGCCGATCACCATCAGCGGCAGCAGCCACCAGCCGCCCTCGCCATAAAAAGCCAGCGCCAGCCCGCCGCCGGTGATGGCGCCCAGCGTCAGTTGGCCCTCGGCGCCGATATTCCAGACATTGGCACGGAAGCCGATGGCGAGACCGATCGCGCACAGCACCAGCGGGGTGGCCTTCACCACCAGTTCGCCCAGCCCGCGCACCGAGGTCAGCGGCGCGATGAAGAAGGCATGGAGCGCCTTGACGGGATCGAACCCCATCGCCAGGAACAGGATGAAGCCGCTGAGCAGGGTCAGCACCACCGCCAGCAGCGGCGTGGCATAGACCATGGTCTTCGACGCCTGCCCGCGCGGTTCCAAACGGATGAGGCTCATGCGGCGTCTCCGGCGTTCACGAAACCATCAGACCGCACGCGTGATCTCCCCGTCTTCGTCCGGCGGCGTGCCGAACAGGCCGCCCATCAGCAGGCCGATGCGCTCCACCGTCGTCTCGTGCGTCGGCCTGCTGTCGGACAGGCGGCCATGGAACAGCACGGAAATCCGGTCGCTCAGCACAAACAGCTCGTCAAGGTCCTGGCTGATCACCAGAACCGCGGCGCCCGAGCGCGCCAGCCCGATGAGCGCCTTGTGGATCGCCGCCGCGGCCCCGGCATCGACGCCCCAGGTCGGCTGGCCGACCACCAGCAGCTTGGGCTTCTGGAGGATCTCGCGGCCGATGATGAATTTCTGCAGGTTGCCGCCCGACAGCGACCGCGCTTCCGCCCGGTGGCCGTGGGCGACCACATTGAAGCCGCGGATGATGGTCTCGGCATAGGCCAGCGCCCGGCCGAAATGGACCATGCCGCCGCGCACCAGCGGTTCGCGGGCATAGCCCGAAAGCAGCGCGTTCTCCGACAGGCTCAGTTCCGGAACGGCGCCGCGGCCCAGCCGCTCCTCCGGCACGAAGGCGAGACCGAGCGCGCGGCGGGCGCGCGGCCCGAGATGCCCGGCCGACGCGCCCTCGATCACCACGGATTCGGCGTCGGCGACCAGCATCTCGCCGCTCAGCGCGGCCATCAGTTCCGCCTGCCCGTTGCCGGCGACGCCGGCGATGCCCAGGATCTCGCCCGCCCGCACCTCGAAACTGACATCCTTCAGGTTGGTGGCGAAAGGGTTGTCGGAGGTGGTGGACAGGTGGCGCACCGACAGGCGCGCGGCTCCGGCGACACCCTGCGGCGGCCGTTCGGGGGTGGAAAGCTCCGCCCCCATCATCATCTCGGCAAGGCTGCGCGCGGTTTCCTGCCGCGGATCGGTGGCACCCACCACCTTGCCGGCGCGCAGGACGGTGGCGCGGCTGCACAGCGCGCGGATCTCCTCCAGCTTGTGCGAGATGTAGAGGATCGTGCAGCCCTCCGCCGCCAGGACGCGCAGCGTCTCGAACAGCTTGGCGGCCTCCTGCGGCGTCAGGACCGAGGTCGGCTCGTCCATGATCAGCAGCTTGGGATCCTGCAGCAGGCAGCGCACGATCTCCACCCGCTGCCGCTCGCCCACCGACAGGTGGAAGACGTGGCGTTCGGGGTCGAGCGCAAGGCCATAACGCTCGGACACGCTGCGGATGCGGTCGGCCAACTCGTCCATCCGGCCGGCATCGTCCAGGCCGAGCGCGATGTTCTCCGTCACCGTCAGCGTGTCGAACAGCGAGAAATGCTGGAACACCATGCCGATGCCCAACCGCCGGGCGCCGGCCGGATCGGGGACATCGGTCTCCCTCCCCTGCCACAGCATGGTTCCGCCGTCGGGGTGCAGCACCCCGTAGATCATCTTGACCAGGGTGGATTTGCCGGCGCCGTTCTCGCCCAGCAGCGCATGGATCTCGCCCGGCTGGAGGACGAGATCGACATGGTCGTTGGCGAGGCATCCGGGGAATCGCTTGGTGATGCCGCGCAACTCAAGGCGGGGCGGCGAAGCGTCCGGGGGAAAGGTCTCGGCGTGCGAATGCAAGGAGGGGCAATCCGGGATAAGGTCAAACCTGCATGGCAATGCCAAAGCCGTGCCACTGCTACCAACAGAGTAATCCGGTGGCACCACCGGCCGTCAACAACCGATCCTCTGCCTATACGCAATGCATTTGCCGCTTTGGTCATCATGCCACAGTCCGTGGCGGCAACCCAGCCTTTCGCTCGGGGGGCTGTTGCGATGCGGCAGCCCCTTGCCAGCCGGCCCGTTCGGACCAACACTCCAGACGGTCGGCAGTTCAGCCGATCGTACAGGGTGGAGGCGAGGATGTCGGCAGGTTACGCGGTGCTGGACCGGCGGAGCGTTGTGGCAGTGACGGGGGAGGACCGCAAGGCCTTCCTGCAGGGGCTGGTGTCCAACGACATGCTGCGCGTCGCCCCCGACCATGCCGCCTATGCCCTGTTCCTGACCCCGCAGGGCAAGTTCCTGCATGATTTCACCGTTGTTGAGTCGGGTGCCGTCGCGTCGGGTGCGGATACCTCCGCGGCACTTCTGCTCGATCCGGAGACGGAACGGCGCGCCGACCTGCTGCACCGGCTGAAGATGTACAAGCTGCGCTCGAAGATCGCGTTGGAGGACCGCGCCGAGGCGCTGCAGGTCGCCGTGGCTTTCGGGGACGGCGCGCTGGCGGCGCTGGCCCTGCCGGCGGAGCCGGGTGCGGCACGGCCCTTCGGCGGCGGGATCGCCTTCACCGACCCCCGCCTGCCGGCGCTGGGCGCCCGCCTGTTCCTGCCGGTGGATGGCATCGCGGCGCTGGAGGCGGCTGGACTGACGCGACAGGATGCCGCGGAGTACGACCGCCTGCGCCTGTCGCTCGGCGTGCCGGACGGGACCGGCGACCTCATTCCGGAGAAGTCGATTCCCCTGGAGAACCGGATGGACGCGCTGAACGCCATCTCCTGGGACAAGGGCTGCTACATGGGGCAGGAGTTGACCGCCCGCACCAAGTACCGGGCCCTGATCAAGAAGAAGCTTTTCCCCGCCGCCATCGACGGGCCGACGCCGGAGCCCGGCACCCCGGTGACTCTGGATGGCAAGGACGCCGGGGAGGTCCGCAGCGCCCGCGACGGCGCGGCACTCGCCCTTCTGCGGCTGGAGGAGGTGCAGCGCGCGGCCGAAAACGGGCTTTCGTTCCAGGCCGGTCCGGCGACATTGACGCCGCAGGAGCCGGGCTGGGACCTTACCACCAAAGGCTAGCACCACACCGAAAGAGTTCACGGAAGGTGAAATCAAATGGGGCTTGCGCCTGTTGTTCTGGTGTCTCTGGACACAACGACAAAGGAGCCACCCCATGCGTCGCACCCTGATTGCCACCGCCGCCACGCTGGCTTTGCTCTCCGGCGCCGCCATTGCGCAGACGACGTCGCCGACCGTAAGCAATCCGTCCTCGTCGACTTCCAGCATGTCGAACACCGCGTCGCCGGACAGCGCCACCACCGGCAGCACCACCGGCAGTTCGGCCACCTCCGGCGCCACCGGCGGCCAGTTGGCCAGCGCCGAGGAGTTGATCGGCAAGAATGTCTACGGCCGCGATAACGACAAGATCGGCGAGATCGATGACGTCATCCTCGACGCGAACGGCCAGGCCAAGCAGCTGGTGATCAGCTCCGGCGGCTTCCTCGGCATCGGTGAGAAGCAGGTCGTGGTCGACTACACCGCCGCCAACTGGGATTCGCAGAACAACCGCCTGAATCTGGCCGGCATGAGCCGCGACGACGTGAAAGCGATGCCGGAGTTCAAGTACGACGACACCATGACGTCGCTGAACAAGAACCGGAAGCCGGCCGAGAACGAAAAGATGGCGCCGGGCGCCGCCCCGACGGGCGGCTCGATGGGCACCACCGGCGGCAGCACCACCGGCGGCAGCACGGCGCAGTAAAGGGCGTTTTGCAGTCTTGGGGGAGCCAGCCCCCTCCCAACCTCCCCCACTGGCTGGGGGAGGGACTGCCGCCACCCTCCCGCATCGGGACTTACCCCCGCGACCGGACCGGCCTTTCGCCGGCCGGGAGCGAGGGAGGGTCGGAGTGGGGGCTATCTTTCCCTCACCCCCGCAGCAGATCCACGAAACGCCGGCAGGCCACGATCTCCGCACGCACGTTGGCGCGGCGCTTGGTGGCCTCGGCGTCCTCGCCCCATTGTTCGATCTGATAAGTCTCGTCCAACTGCGAGACCTCGAAGGCCTCTTCCGCACTGATGCGGCCTTCCAGCAGGGCCAGCGCCACGATGATCGAACCGCAGACGCCGGTCGATGTCTGCAACGCCGACAGATACCAGTCGTCCGTCCGTTCCACCACCCGGCGCAGGGCGGCCAGCGCCTCCTCCGGCTGCGGCTTTGGCATCAGTCCGGCGCAGACATGCAGCGGCGCGTCGTAGGTCAGCGCCGCCCAGTCCAGCAACGGCTGCCACTGCTGGGCCTGCCGGTCCACCAGCGGCTGGGGATGTTCGGCGCGGTAGCACAGCAGATCGGTGCCGGCATAGGCGCTGATTGCCTGGACGATGTCGGGCCGCTTGGCCGGGATCAAGTCGACGGCGGTGCTAGACAGTTGCATCAGCGGCATGGAGTGGGCGTCGATCTGGTCGCCCTGCGCCGCCCATTCGTCCGCCACCCCCTGCGCCAGCGGCTGGCTGGGGAAGACCAGCGGCGCCTTGGCCGGGCTGCGCACCGGACGGCCGTCCAGCTCGACCCGGAATCCGCCCTCGGTCTCGCCGACCCCCGCCGCCTTGTAGAAACGCTTCATCGCTTACCCTTCCAAAAGCTCCAGCACCGCGGTGGCGACATCCCGCCCGCGGTGAACGATGCGGTCCGCCCCGGCGCGCTCCAGCTCCGGCACCGCATGATAGCCCCAGGAGACGCCGACCGACCGCACCCGCGCGTTGCGGGCCATCTGAATGTCGTAGGTCGTGTCGCCGATCACAACCGTGCCCGCCTCTTCCGCACCGGTCTCCGCCAGCGCACGCTGCACCATGTGCGGGTTCGGCTTGCCGGGACCGACGTCAGCGGTCTGCAGCGTGACAAAGCGCCCGGTCAGGCCATGCCCCTTCAGCACCGCGTCCAGCCCGCGGCGCGACTTGCCGGTCGCGACTCCCAGCAGGACGCCGGCCTCCTCCAGCGCCGCCAACGTATCGACGATGCCGGGAAACAGCGGCTCGTCCACCTCGCCCCGTCCGCGCGCGGCGGAGAAGGCGCGCTTGTAGCTTTCCGCCACCGCGACATGGGCCTCGGCGTCGTGCGTCGGCAGCAGCAGGGCCACCGCCTCCACCAGCGACAGCCCGACCATGCGGCGGACCTCCATCGGGTCGGGCTCGCCCAACCGATGTTCGGCCCAGGCCTGGGTCATGGCGTCGATGATAGCGAACTGGCTGTCGACCAGCGTGCCGTCGCAATCGAACAGGGCCAACCGCAGTGGCGATCTTCCTGACGCCGCCATCACTCGAAATCCTCGAACGGGTCGCCGCGCAGGTTCGGACTGAAGCCGAAATACTTCCAGGTCGCCTGCATGTGGTCGGGCAGCGGGGCGGTGACGTCGATGGTCTTGCCGCCGCGCGGATGCGGCAGGATCAGCCGGCGCGCATGCAGGTGCAGCTTCTTCGCCACCTCCGCCCCGGCCAGGAAGGCGTCCTGCCCGGCATATTTGCCATCGCCGAGGATCGGCGTACCGACCGCGGCCATGTGGACGCGCAGCTGGTGGGTGCGGCCGGTCAGCGGCCACATGGCGACGAAGGCCGCCTGCTTGCCGACATTCTCCTGCACCGAATAGACGGTGACGGCGCGCTTGCCCTCTTCCTTGTTCTCGGCCACCCGCTCGCCATGCGGGCCGCCTTCCTTGGCCAGCGCGAGATCGATCTTGCCCTGGTAGGGCGTCGGTACGCCGACGGTGACGGCCCAGTAGATCTTGCGCACCGCGCTGCCGCGGAACAGCTCGGTCAGCTTGCTGGCGGCGAAGGTGGTGCGGGCCAGCAGCAGGACGCCCGAGGTGTCCTTGTCCAGCCGGTGGACCAGCTTCGGCCGCTCGTTGCCATCGAAGCGCAGGGCATCCAGCATCGCGTCGAGGTGCTTGGAGGTGCCGGTGCCGCCCTGCACCGCCAGACCGGCCGGCTTGTTGATGGCGATCACGTCGGCGTCGCGGTAGAGCACCAGCGCCTGCAGTTCGGCGATCTGCTTGTCCGACATGCCCTTGGGCTTGCCCGCCCCCGGGTTCGGCCCCTTGACCGGCGCCGCCCAGGCGGCAAGCGGCGGAATGCGCACGCCCTGCCCCGCCGCCAGCCGCGTCGACGTCTCCGCCCGCTTGCCGTCCACGCGCACCTGCCCGGTGCGCAGCAGCTTCTGCAGATAGCTGTGGTTCACATCGGGGAAATGCCGCTTGAACCAGCGGTCGAGCCGCATATCGGCTTCGTCGGCCGTGACGATGCGGGTTTCGACCTTGCTATCGCCCTTGGATTCGGTCGACGCGGTATCGGCGTGATCGGCAGCGTGATCGGGAGAGTCAGTCATCAGAGGGACACCGAAACAAGAGAACGCACGGCCCACAGGCCGGCAAAGAAGCCCACCACGCTGAACAGCGTCGAGGCGAGGAAGTATCCCGCCGCCGCGGCGAACTCGTCACGGGCGACGAGAACACCGATGTCCAGCGTGAAGGAGGAGAAGGTGGTGAAGCCGCCGAGCACGCCGACCAGCAGCAGGGCGCGCAGCTCCGGCGACGGCGACCATATCAGCGCCGCCAGTTCCGACAGCACCCCCATCGCCGTGCAGCCGATCACATTGACGATGATCGTCCCCACCGGGAACCGGGTGCCGACCCACTGCATGATCGCCAGCAGCATCAGATAGCGAGCCACCGATCCGGCGGCTCCGCCGACGGCGACGGCAAGCAAGGACAGGGGGGATGCGAGCACGGCGCCTCCGGTTCAGCGCGGAAAGTGGGAAATGGGGGTCGAGCGCCGGATTAGAGCCAGAAACCGCGCCACTTGTCACGCGATGGACAATGGCGGCAGGATCGTCGGCATGGAAACGCTCCCCAACAACACCGCCCTGCTGATCGTCGACCTGCAAAAAGCCATCGACGATCCGCGCTGGAGCCGCGTCGGCCCGCGCAACAACCCGCAGGCCGAAGCCAACGTCGCCGCCTTGCTGGCCGCGTGGCGGCGGGACGGGCGGCCCATCGTCCATATCCGCCACGATTCGACCGATCCGGCTTCCACCTACCGTCCGGGCGGCCCCGGCCATGCCTTCAAGGACGAGGCCATGCCACTGCCGGGCGAGACGGTGATCGGCAAGCGGGTGAACAGCGCCTTCATCGGCACGGAGCTGGACGAGTGGCTGCGCAGCCGCGGCATCGGCACGCTGGTGATGGCCGGCGTCATCACCAACAACAGCGTCGAGGCGACGGTGCGGATGGCCGGAAACCTGGGCTACGACGTGCGTCTGGTCGCCGATGCCTGTTTCACCTTCGCCCGTCTGGACCGGTCGGGGAGATTGCGCACGGCTGACGAGGTCCACGACCTGTCGCTCGCCAACATGGACGGCGAATATGCGACGGTGGTGGAGACGGCGGAGGTGTTGGGAGGGGTGTTGCGGTGATTGCCCCCACCCGACCTCCCCTGCCCAGCTGGGGAGGTTGGGTGGGGGGGCTAACCAGCCCCCTACGCCAGCTTCGCCTTCAAGAACTCCACCGTGCGCTTCCAGGCAAGATCGGCGGCCTCCTTGTTGTAGCGTTCGGCCGAGGTGTCGTTGTGGAAGGCGTGGTTGACACCCTCGTACATGTGGATCTGATGTTCGACGCCGGCCTTCTTCAGCGCCTCGTCGTAGGCCGGGATGCCGGCGTTGATGCGCTGGTCGAGCCCGGCATAGTGCAGCATCAGCGGCGCCTTGACGGTGGTGACCAGCGCCGGGTCGGGCGCCGGGCCGTAGAAGGCGACGCCGGCCTTCAGGTCGGGCGCCTTCAGCGCCAGCCGGTTGACCATGCCGCCGCCCCAGCAGAAGCCGATGGCGCCGACCTTGGCCGAGGAATAGCGGTAGGCCATCAGATAGCTCATGGCCGCGATCAGGTTGTTGACCGTCTTGTCGCCGTCGAGCTGGCCGATCATGTCGCGGGCCTTGTCGGGGCCCTGCGGTGTGCCGCCCAGCGGCGACAGCAGGTCGGGCGCCAGCGCCACGAAGCCTTCGGTGGCAAGCCGGCGGGTGACGTCCTCGACATAGGCGTTCAGGCCGCGGTTCTCGTGGATGACGATGACCGCCGGAGCCTTGTCCGACAGCTTCGGCCGGGCGAGATAACCGGCCACGTCGCCGGTCGCCCCCTGGAAGCTCACCTTTTCCGCGGCCAGCCGGGTGTCGTCCTCGCCGACGATGGCTGCGCGGGCGTAGTTCGGCTCGATCGCCGCCAGGATGGTCGGGATCGCCGCCGCACTGCCGGCGAGCGCCGCCAGCCGCTCCAGGAAGACGCGGCGCGGCAGCGGCGCATGGGTGTATTCGTCGTAGAGATCGATGATACGCTGGTCCATCCCCGATGCCCCCTGTCTTGCCTATGCCGCAGCTCAGCCGGTGCGGTCGCGCTTGAGAGTGGGGGCACCGCACCGGCTTGGCAACCGGGGGGACGACGCGCTTTCGGCCTATGACGCGCCCGGCACCGCTTCGGCCAACGGGACAAGTTCCGACGGCTGGTATTCGACCAGCCGCCCGTCGCGCATCTCCAGAACCCGGTCCATGCGGCGGGCGAGGTCCAGATTGTGGGTGGCCACCAGGGCGCCGACCTTGGCCTGCCGGACGATGGCCGACAGCATGGTGAAGACATGCTCCGCCGTGTGCGGATCCAGGTTGCCGGTCGGCTCGTCGGCGATCAGCAGCGACGGGGCGTTTGCCAGCGCGCGGGCGATGGCGACGCGCTGCTGCTCGCCGCCCGACAGCCGGGCGGGGCGGTGGGTGCCGCGCTGCTCCAGCCCGACCATGCGCAGAAGCTCGTCGGCGCGCTGGCGAGCGACGGACTTCGGCACGCCGGCGATCATCTGCGGCAGGACGATGTTCTCCCGTGCCGAGAATTCCGGCAGCAGAT
>JBKHVJ010000311.1:0-45738 GCA_046570145.1 Alphaproteobacteria bacterium | reverse complement strand
GTACGCCGGCCGGCGCCCGTCGCCGTGCCCGCTTCGCGGCGCTGAAGCGTGGCAAGCGTGTCTGGTTCGGCTTCAACGAGCGGCAGAGCCACCGGCTGGTCGACTTGGAGGAATGCCCGGTGATGGTGCCCCGCCTGTTCGCCCTGGTGGAGCCCCTGCGCACCCTGCTGTCCGACCTGCTGCCCGACGGCGGTGACGCGGACGTGGTGCTGACCGATCTGGAGGGCGGGGCCGATCTGCTGCTGGTGGGGCCGCGCAGCCTGGATCGCGCCGCCCGCGAGGCGCTCGTCGCCTTCGAGCCGGAGCGTATCGCCCGCATTGCCTGGCAGCCCACCGACCGCGCCGCGCCGGAACCGGTGGCGAACCGCCGCCCGGCCTTCATTCGTTTCGCAGGCGTTCCGATCCAGCCGCCACCCGGCGCCTTCCTGCAGGCCAGTGCCGAGGGCGAGGCTGCCCTGGTCGCCGCGGTGCGCGAGGGGGTGGGGCCGGCGGCCCGCATCGCCGACCTGTTCGCCGGCATCGGCACCTTTTCCATTCCGCTTGCGCAACAGGCTGCGGTTCATGCTGTGGAAAGCGACGAGCCTGCGGTGGTCGCGCTCGGCCGCTCGGTGCAGGGGCTGCGGCTGACGGTGGAGCGGCGCGACCTGTTCGAGACCCCGCTGAGCGCCAAGGAACTCAATCGTTACGATGCCGTGGTGTTCGATCCGCCGCGCGCCGGCGCCGCGGCCCAGGCGGCGGCGCTCGCCGGCGCCAAGGTGCCGCGGGTGGTGGGGGTGTCCTGCAATCCGTCGAGCTTCGCCCGGGACGCGCGGCTGCTGGTGGATGGCGGCTATCGTCTGGTGAAGGTCTGGCCGGTCGACCAGTTCCTGTGGTCGGCCCATGTGGAACTGGTGGGCCTGTTCGAGCGGTGAGGAGATGATGCCCCCTCCCTAACCCTCTCCGCTTCGCGGGATAGGGAACTGCCGCCGTACCTGAGCAAAGCTCCTACCCCCTCCACCGCCAAAGGCGGGGAAGGGATGGGGAGGAGGAAAGCGAAGCCTGCGCTTTCCGAACACTCAATCCAGCTGAAGCACGATGGCCTTGAGATAGGCCGACTCCGGCAGGTGCGGGTGGACCGGGTGGTCCGGCCCGGCGCCGGCGCTGCGCAGGATGCGGCCGGTGCGGCCGGCGTCGTGCAGGCCACGGGCGACCTGCTCGGCGAAGGTCGGCGGGTCGACATTGTGGCTGCATGACCCGCAGAGCAGATAGCCCCCGGGTGCCGTGATCTTCGCGGCCAGCCGGGCCATCTTGCGATAGGCGCGGCAACCGGCTCCCAGATCCTTCTTCGACTTCACGAAGGCCGGCGGGTCGGCCACCACCACCTGGAAGGTCTCGCCAGCGGCGCCCAGCCGCTCCATCTCCTGGAAGGCGTCGGCGCGGCGCGCCTCGAACCGGTCGGCGACGCCGTTGGCCTCGGCGGCGCGGGTCGCGTTCTCCAGGGCCAGGGCGGAGCGGTCGACCGCGACCGCCTGGGTGGCGCCGGCCACCGCGCACTGGATGCCGAAGCCGCCATTGTAGCTGTAGAAGTCGATGGCCCGCCCGCCCTTGGCGAGCGAGGCGATGAAGGCGCGGTTGTCGCGCTGGTCGTAGAACCAGCCGGTCTTCTGGCCGTCCAGCGGATTGGCGAAGAAGGTCACGCCATTCTCTTCCAGCCGGATCGGGCCGTCGAGTTCGCCCTTCGCCAGCCGGGTCTCTTCCGTCAGACCCTCCAGCGCGCGCTGGCTGCCGTCGTTGCGCAGGATGACCGCGCGCGGTGCCATCACCTCGTCGATGGCGGCCAGGATGTCGTCGATCCGGTTGTCCATGAAGACGGAGTTGGCCTGCACCGTCACCACGTCGTCGAAACGGTCGACGATCAGGCCGGGCAGACCGTCGGCCTCGGCATGGACGACGCGGTAGAAGGGACGGGAGAACAGCCGGTCGCGCAGTTCCACCGCGCGGCGCAGCCGGTCTGTGATGAAGGCGTGGTCCACCACGGTCGCCGGATCGCTCGACAGCAACCGCGCGGCGATCAGCGTGTGCGGATTGAAGGTGTAGATGCCCAGCGGCGTCCCGCCGGGGTCCAGAAGCCGCACCGGGCTGCCGGGCGGGACCGCCTTGGCGATGGTGTCCATCTGGACTTCGTTGGAATAGACCCAGGGATGCCCCTGCATGACGCGCCGCTGGCGGCCGGCCTGCAGGTGGATCGGCGGGTACTTCTTGACGGGTTTGGTGCCGGTGTCGCTCATGGGGCCGCATCCTAACGGCAAATCGCCGCCGCGCAACGGATCCCTGGCAACGGATCCCTGAAAGCCCCGGACGCCGGGCGGCTACTCCGCCCCGCGCAGCCCGTCCGCAATGGCGGGGGCATTGTCGTTGACCACGGTCAGATCCTTGCAGAAGCGGATCGTCTCCTGCCGGTGACCTTCGGTGCGGAAACAGTCGGGGATCGGGCTGCGCCGGGAGTCCAGCGGGATGCAGCGCTCCGGCAGGGTGGTGTGGATGGCGGCGCAGCCGAGCCGCCGGGCCAGCGTCTCCATCGCCCGCAGCAGGGTCTCGGCGATGCCGGCCACGTCGAACAGGTCCAGCACCACGAAGTTGTCGACGCTCAGCACCCGGCCGTGGCGCAGGTGCGGCTCCACCGCGTAGGAAAACAGGCCGTGCATGTAGCCCTGGGCGTTCTGCACGGTGATGATGCCGGCATCCGCGGGCAGGCCGGATCTGCCGGCGCCACTACCCTTGGATGCGGCGCCCAGCAGCGCTGCGGCAAATGCGCGCCATTGGTCGACCCCCAGGCCCGGTGCGATTGCGCAGACCAGCGGATAAGCCTGGTCGATCTGGCGTCGACCAAGGGGTTTCGCGATGAAACTGTCGTCCATTTCAGTCCGGCCGATTGCAAGGACACTGAACGATGGCAGGGCGGGGCCACCAGGGTCGTTGACGTAGATCAATGTTGCAGAAGCCCCCCCTACACATAGTGGGGCCCATTGGAGACAGGCGCGCCCGGCGTCCCTCTTGGCATTCCCGAGTGCAACCTGTCCCGCTCCTTAACAGTACGTACCCAGTGGTGGTGCAACCCAGAAGGCGCGGCCCCACGGCCGCCCGGGGCAAACGGGAGAGATTGTATGACATCAGCGACTCTGACTTCAGGGGCCACCCTGGGCAGCCAGCGGGTGTCGGAAGACGTGCGTTACCATGAGGACGCCATCCGACTCTTCGTGATCGCTGCAGTGTTCTGGGGCGTGGTCGGTTTCCTGGCCGGCACCTTCATCGCTCTGCAGCTGGCCTTCCCGGCGCTGAATCTCGGGCTGGAGTGGACGAGCTTCGGGCGCCTGCGCCCCGTCCACACCTCGGCCGTGATTTTTGCGTTCGGCGGCAATGTGCTGTTCGCCACCTCGCTTTATTCGGTTCAACGGACTTGCCGTCAGCATCTCTTCGGGGGCGAAGGGCTGGCGAAGTTCATTTTCTGGAACTACAACGTCTTCATCGTGCTCGCGGCGCTGAGCTATGTCCTGGGCTACACCCAGGGCAAGGAATACGCCGAGCCCGAGTGGATCCTCGACCTGTACCTGACGGTCGTCTGGGTGCTCTATGCGGTCCAGTTCATCGGCACCGTGATGACGCGGCGCGAGTCGCACATCTACGTGGCGAACTGGTTCTTCATGGCGTTCATCCTGACCGTCGCCATCCTGCACATCGGCAACAACGTCAACATCCCGGTGTCGCTGTTCGGCATGAAGTCCTACAGCTTCGTGTCGGGCGTGCAGAGCGCGATGGTGCAGTGGTGGTACGGCCACAACGCGGTCGGCTTCTTCCTGACCGCCGGCTTCCTGGGCATCATGTACTACTTCGTGCCCAAGCGCGCCGAGCGGCCGGTCTATTCCTACCGCCTGTCGATCGTCCACTTCTGGACCCTGATCTTCCTCTACATCTGGGCCGGTCCGCACCACCTGCACTACACCTCCCTGCCGGACTGGGCGCAGACGCTGGGCATGACCTTCTCGGTCATGCTGTGGATGCCGTCCTGGGGCGGCATGATCAACGGCATCATGACCCTGTCGGGCGCCTGGGATAAGCTGCGCACCGACCCGGTCCTGCGTTTCCTGGTCACCTCGGTCGCCTTCTACGGCATGTCGACCTTCGAAGGCCCGCTGATGTCGGTGAAGCCGGTCAACGCCCTGTCGCACTACACCGACTGGACCGTCGGCCACGTGCACTCCGGCGCTCTCGGCTGGGTCGCCTTCGTCTCCTTCGGCGCGATCTACTATCTCGTGCCGGTGCTGTGGAAGCGCTCGCAGCTCTACAGCATGCGTCTGGTCAGCTACCACTTCTGGACCGCCACCATCGGCATCGTGCTCTACATCACCGCCATGTGGGTGTCGGGCATCATGCAGGGTCTGATGTGGCGCGCCTACGACAACCTGGGCTTCCTGCAGTACTCCTTCGTGGAGACCGTCGCGGCGATGCACCCGTTCTACGTGATCCGCGCGATGGGCGGCGTCCTGTTCGTCATCGGCGCTCTCATCATGGTCTACAACCTGTGGCGCACGGCGAAGGGCGATGTCCGCATCGAGAAGCCCTATGTCACCACCCCGCACAAGGCGGCGGTCGGCGCGGCCTGACGCTAGGGAAGGATGCGAGAAATGGCTCAGGAAAAAAAGGGCTTCAGCCACGATCTGATCGAGCGGAACACGCTTCTTCTGATCGTGCTCGTGCTGATCACCGTGTCGATCGGCGGTCTGGTCCAGATCGTTCCGCTCTTCACCATCGAATCGACCATCGAGAAGGTGGAGGGGGTCCGTCCCTACTCCCCGCTCGAACTGGCCGGGCAGAACATCTACTACCGTGAAGGCTGCTACAACTG
The DNA here is from genome assembly GCA_046570145.1 of Alphaproteobacteria bacterium. Lineage (GTDB taxonomy): Bacteria > Pseudomonadota > Alphaproteobacteria > Azospirillales > Azospirillaceae > Azospirillum. The sequence continues at coordinate 40,856 of JBKHVJ010000311.1, read as the reverse complement.
CCACAGCCAGCAGATCCGTCCGTTCCGTGACGAGGTCGAGCGTTATGGCCACTACTCGCTGGCTGCGGAGTCGATGTACGACCATCCGTTCCAGTGGGGCTCCAAGCGCACGGGTCCGGATCTGGCCCGCGTCGGCGGCAAGTACTCCAACGACTGGCAGGTCGCCCATCTGGTGGACCCGCGCGCGGTGGTGCCGGAGTCCATCATGCCGGGCTATGCCTGGATGAAGGACCGTCCGCTGAGCTACGGCGACATCGCCGATCACCTGAAGGCGCTGAAGATCGTCGGCGTTCCCTACACCGACGAGCAGATCGCCAACGCCAAGGCCGACCTGGAAGCGCAGAAGAACCCGGACGGCGACACCGCCGGCCTGGCCAAGCGCTATCCGAAGGCCGTGGTCGCGAACTTCACCGGCAACAAGACCGTCACCGAAATGGACGCTCTCGTCGCCTACCTGCAGGTGCTGGGCACCATGGTGGACTTCACCAAGTACCAGTCGCCCAAGCAGCTGCAGCAGTAATCGGGGGAGGAATCCATGGACTTGGATTCGATCACGGTGATGCTTCGGTCCTTCTGGACGGTGTGGTTGATGCTGCTGCTGACGGGGATACTGGTTTACGCCATGTGGCCCGGCAACCGCCGCACCTTCGACGACGCCGCCCAGATCCCGCTCAAGGATGATGGTCAGGAGCTTTAGACCATGGCACAGAATTACAAGGACGAGCTGTCCGGCGTCGAGACCACCGGCCACGAGTGGGATGGACTGCGCGAACTGAACAACCCGCTGCCCAAGTGGTGGCTGTACCTCTTCTACGTCTGCATCGCCTGGTCGCTGGTGTACTACGTGTTCTACCCGGCCTGGCCGCTGGGCAAGACCTACACGAAGGGCATCCTCGGCTATTCGCAGCGTGAAGAACTCGACACCAGGATGGCGGAGGCGAAGGCCGGCCAGGCGAAGTACCTGACCGCCATCGCCGCCAAGTCGGTCGACGAAATCCAGAAGGACAAGGACCTGCTGGGCTTCGCCATGGCCGGCGGCCGGTCCTACTTCAACGAGAACTGCGCCGCCTGCCACGGTGCCGGCGGCCAGGGTGCCAAGGGCTTCCCGACGCTGGCCGACGACGTGTGGCTGTGGGGCGGCTCCTCGGCCGACATCTACAAGACCATCCAGCACGGCATCCGTTCGGATGACGGCGACACCCGCGGCGTACCGAACGTCGGCATGACCGCCTTCGGCAAGGACGGCATCCTCAACCGCGACCAGATCGATCAGGTCACGGACTATGTGCTGTCGCTGAACGGCAAGACCGCCGATGCGGGCAAGGTCGCCAAGGGCAAGACCGTCTATGACGAGAACTGCGCCGCCTGCCACGGCGACGCCGGTCAGGGTTCGGTCGCTGCCGGTCTCGACGGCATCGGCGCTCCCCCGCTGAAGCAGGCCAACTGGCTCTACGGCGGTGACAAAACCACGCTGATGGACACGGTGACCAACGGCCGCGCCGGCATGATGCCGGCCTGGTCGAAGCGCCTGGACGATGCGACGATCAAGTCGCTGGCGGTCTACGTCCACAACCTGGGCGGCGGCAAGTAAGCCGATCCCGAACCGGGGAAAAGTTCGGAACCGACCGGAAGGGCGTCGGGGAGTTCGCTCCCCGGCGCCCTTTTCCTATGGGAAGCGGCCTGCCGGCTGGCGGTTCAGTGAACTTCCTGTCATTTGATCCAGCGCAATGTACCTGCGGCAATCGGTCGCCATAGTGCCCCGACCGGCCAGCAGGATTTGCCGACCAGAAGCCGCCGACCAGTCGAAGGGCAGCCAGCGACCATGACCATCAGCACGACAACCGGAAACCGTTCCGCCGCTCCGAAACGTGTGAAGCAGCCGCGCCAGAAGGGGTGGTACATCCCCTGGATCTTCGTCGGCCTCTTCATGATCGTTCTGTCGGTGAACGCGATCATGGTCCATTTCGCCGTTTCGAGCTGGACCGGGGTGCAGACCGAGAACCACTTCATCAAGGGCATCAGCTACAACAGGGATCTCGCCGGCGCCCGCGCCCAGGCCGAACGCGGCTGGCAGGTGCAGGCGGAATTCACCAGCACCGAGCCTCGCAAGGCCGTGGTCGCCATCACCGCCCGCGACAAGGAGGGCCGCGTCCTGAAGGATGCCGGCGTCACCGTGTCGATGATCCGTCCGACCACCGTCGGCCACGACAAGACGCTGACCCTGCCGTATCTGGGCGAGGGCCGTTACGGCGCTCCGGTGGAACTGGACCTGGAGGGCCAGTGGGACATGCGTTTCGTCATCACCCACTCCACCGGCGACTATCAGGACCAGAAGCGCGTCTGGGTGCAGTGACGTTGGCGAGGGGCCGGTCGGCTGGAGCCGTTTGGCCGGGGCTACGGGCCCGATCATCGGGGTGATGTGAGATGAGCGTCTGCCTCCATTGCGGACAGGAACTGGGCGAGCAAGCCGCCGCCAATGCCGGCGCCAACCCCGCCACGATCGCCACCGACGGGGCCGGCCCCTTCTGCTGCGCCGGCTGCGCCGCCGCCTACGATCTCGTCCGCGGCCTGGGGCTGGAGCGCTACTATGAGCGCCGCAGCGTCGATCCCACCGCGCGCCCGCTGCGCCCCGACGACGCCCCGACGGTGGATTACGAACCGCATGCGCGTGAGGATTCCGACGGCACCCGCAGTCTGCACCTGATGGTCGACGGCATGCAGTGCGCGGCCTGCGTCTGGCTGATCGAATCGGCGCTCAGCCGTCAGCCGGGCGTCGGCCATGCCCGCATGAACATGACCACGCGCCGGCTGACGGTGCGCTGGGACCCCAAGGCCACCGATGCCAACACGCTGGTCGGCACCGTCGCGCAGCTGGGCTATCGCGCCGTTCCCTTCGATCCGGACCGGCTGGGCGGCGCCCAGGCCAAGGGCGAGAAGGAGCTTCTGCGCGCCATGGCCGTGGCGGGCTTCGCCATGGGCAACGTCATGCTGCTGTCGGTGTCGGTCTGGGCCGGCCACAGCCAGGGCATGGGCACTGCCACCCGCGACCTGATGCACTGGATATCGGCGCTGATCTGCATGCCGGCCATCGCCTATGCGCTGCGTCCCTTCGCGCGCTCGGCGCTGTCGGCGCTGCGCCATGGCCGCACCAACATGGACGTGCCGATCACCATCGGCGTCCTGCTCGCCACCGGCATGAGCCTGTTCGAGACGATCCACAGCGGCGAGCACGCCTATTTCGACGGCGCGGTGATGCTGCTGTTCTTCCTGCTGATCGGCCGCTATCTCGACCAGCGGGCGCGCGGCCGGGCACGCTCGGCGGCGGAACAGTTGCTGGGCCTGCGTGCCAACGCCGTCACCATCCTGCGCGAGGACGGCACCAGCGCCGTCGTTCCGCCGGAACAGGTCACCGGCGGAACCACCATCCTGGTCGCGGCGGGCGAACGCATCCCGGTGGACGGTCGGGTGACCGACGGCATCTCCGACCTCGACACCGGCCTGATCACCGGTGAGACGGTGCCGGGCACCGCAAGGCCGGGCGACCAGGTCTTCGCCGGAACGCTGAACCTGACCGCGCCGTTGCGCCTGACCGTCACCGCGGTGGGGGAGGGAACGCTGCTGGCCGAGATCGTCCGGCTGATGGAGGTGGCGGAGCAGGGCCGCGCCAAGTATGTCGCCATCGCCGACCGGGTGTCCCGCCTCTATGCCCCGGTGGTGCATCTGGCCGCCTTGAGCACCTTCGCCGCCTGGATGCTGTTGGGCGGGGCGATGTGGCAGGACGCGCTGATGAACGCCATCGCCGTGCTGATCATCACCTGCCCCTGCGCGCTGGCGCTCGCGGTGCCGGTCGTGCAGGTGATCGCCAGCGGTCGCCTGATGCGCCAGGGCACCCTGTTGAAGAGCCCGACCGCGTTGGAACGACTAGCCGCCATCGACACGGTGGTGTTCGACAAGACCGGAACCCTGACCGAAGGGCGCCCGGTTCCGCAGCTGGACGGGCTGGCGGCCGAGGATCTGGCGCTGGCGGCCTCGCTCGCCGCGGCAAGCCGCCATCCACTCGCCCGCGCCCTCGCTGCAGCCGCGCCACAGGTGCCGGTGGCCACAGGCGTGCGCGAGATCGCCGGTGCCGGCCTGTTGCTGCAGACCCCCGATGGGGAGGTCCGGCTCGGCAGCCGCCGCTTCACCGGCGCGCCGCTGGAGGCGGAGGACGCCGCCGGTCCGGAGCTGTGGCTCGCCCGCCCGGGCGAGGAGCCGCGGCGGATCCTGTTCCTCGACGCTCCGCGGCCGGACGCCGCTGCCGTCGTAGCGGCGCTGAAGGCGCGCGGGCTGGAGGTGCGGCTGCTGTCGGGCGACCGCAAGGGAGCGGTGGCGGCAGTGGCGGAACGGCTGGGCATCGCCGACTGGCGGGCCGAGCAGACGCCTGCCGACAAGACCGCCGTGCTGGCAGAATTGGCCGCTGAGGGACGCACGGTTCTGATGGTGGGCGATGGTCTGAACGATGCCCCGGCGCTGGCCGCGGCGGCGGTGTCGATGTCGCCCTCCACAGCGGTGGATGTCAGCCAGACCGCGGCGGACGTGGTGTTCCAGGGCCGCCTGCTGCGCCCGATCGTCGAGACGGTTGAGGTTGCCAGCCGTTCCGGCCGTCTGGTCCGGCAGAATTTCGGCATCGCGCTGGTGTATAACCTCTGTGCCGTGCCGCTCGCGATGGGCGGAATGCTGACGCCGCTGCTGGCGGCGCTCGCCATGTCGTCGTCGTCGCTGATCGTCATTCTCAATGCGCTGCGGCTGGCCCGCGGTGCCGTCGTCAAGGATGTTTCCGTCCAGGATATGGCTGGGCGGGATCTGCCGGGTAAGGATTCGGGTGATGGACGAGCTTCTCTATCTGATCGCGATCGCGCTCAGCCTGGGCGGTCTGGGGCTGACGGCCTTTCTGTGGGCGCTGAAGTCCGGCCAGTTTGACGATCTCGACGGCGCGGCGCACCGCGTCCTGTTCGACGACGACCTGCCGGCGGCCCCCCGGCCGGGGACCGAACCGGCCGCCCCGGAGGCCGTCCGGAGGCAATAGTGCCAAAGCCCGTATGGGCAAAGAAAAGGTTGTATGCGTGCGAGGTTGCGATTCTCGGCGATTGCCACCAATATGAGCCCATGCGGAATGAAAGGCTGGGTTCGTCCATGCCACCTTTTGATACGGTTCGCGCTCGGGAAAAGAGCGCTGCGACGGAAATGAATCCCTGCGGGGCCTGTCCCGTGCGCAGCCTGACGGTTTGCGCCGCGCTGGAACCGGAGGAGCTGCGCCGTCTTGCCGACATTCTGCAGAATGTGCGCATCGATGCCGGCCACACCCTGTTCGCCGAAGGCGACGCGGCCGACGCGCTCTACAACGTCACCTCCGGTACGGTGAAGCTGTACAAGCTGCTGCCGGACGGGCGCCGCCAGATCACCGGCTTCCTGGTGACCGGCGACTTCCTGGGGCTGGCCGTCAACGACAGCTATGCCTACACCGCGGAGACCGTCACCAGCGCCTCGCTCTGCCGTTTCCCGCGCAAGAAGATCGACGCGCTGCTGGAGGAATTCCCCAAGATGCAGCGGCGCCTGTTCTCCATGGCGTCGAACGAGCTGGCCGCCGCACAGGACCAGATGCTCCTGCTCGGCCGCAAGACGGCGAAGGAGAAGATCTGCTCCTTCCTGCTGATGCTCTCCCAGCGCGCCGCCCGCCGCGGCCACAAGGAGAACCCGGTCTTCGTGCCGATGAGCCGCGCCGACATCGCCGACTATCTGGGCCTGACCACCGAGACGGTCAGCCGCACCTTCACCCAGTTGAAGACCGCGGGCGTCATCTCGTTGCAGGAAGGCAACAAGGTCCTGATCGCGGACATCGACGCGATGTACGATCTGGCCGAAGGGGCGTGAGCCTCGCGCCTTTGCGGGGTGCGGGCGTGTTCGGCAATTCTTCCACGGATGTCACGGATTTAAACACGGATGTCGCGGATGTTCTTCTGCAAGGTCTTGGCCTTCCTGAGAGCATCCGCTTCGGCAAGCCATGGAAAAATCCGTGTAATCCGCGCCTAAATCCGTGACATCCGTGTAAATCTTGCCGGCCCTGTCCGCGCGCTGGCAAGACTGCGGCGCGTATTACTCCCGCCGCACCGGCCGCAGTTCGAACTGCAGCCACACCAGCATCGACACCACCAGGATGGCGCCGGCCTGATGGGCGGCGGCGACGGGGAGCCACACCACGGTCAGCAGCGTGACGATGCCGAGCGCAATCTGCAGCAGGATCATGGCGGCAGACGCCAATGCCGCGCGGCCGGCGCGGCCGGGCAGGCGGGCGGTCACGACGCGGGCGGACAGCACCAGGACGACCGCACCGGTCAGGATCGCCAGTGCGCGGTGAATGAGCTGGATCGCCGCGGTGTTCTCGAACGGATTGAGCCACCAGGGGGTCAGCGTGTTCACCTCCGGCGGAATCCAGTGGCCGGCCATCAGCGGGAAGGTGTTGTAGGCGAGCCCGGCATCCGATCCGGCGACGAAGGCGCCCCAGACGATTGTGGCGGCGACCAACCCCAACGCCCAGCCGGCATGGCGGCGCAGGCTGGCGGCCTCGGGACGCCATCCCGCCAGCGGCAGCGGATCGAGCAGCCCCAGCGCGGTGCGCAGCAGCAGGGCATAGATCAGGATCGCGGTGCCGAGATGCAGGGCCAACCGGTAGTGGCTGACGTTCGGCGCATCGACCAGCCCGCTCTTCACCATGAACCAGCCGATGCCGCCCTGAAGCCCGCCCAGCAGGAACAGGCCGACCAGCTTCGGCCACAGTTCGGGCGAGATGCGGCCCTGCATCCAGAAGCGCAGGAAGGGGATGAGGAAGACGAAGCCGATCAACTGGCCCCACAGCCGGTGGAACCATTCCCACCAGAAGATCGACTGGAAACCCGCCAGATCCATGTGGCTGTTATAGATGCGGAACTCGGGCGTGGCCTTGTAGAGGTCGAAGACCCGGTTCCACTCCGTCTCCGACAGGGGCGGCAGGATACCGATCAGCGGTTTCCATTCCACCATCGACAAGCCCGATTCGGTCAGCCGGGTGACGGCGCCGATCACGGCCATGGCCAGCACCATGGCGGCGCAGACCAGAAGCCAGACAGCGATCGGCCGATTGGGGTTCGGGCGGGCGGAGGAGGCGAGGCTGTCGGAAGCAAAGGCGGTCACGGCGGTATTCCGGAGCACGGCAGTGGGATGTTCGCCAATGTGGTGCGAACATCCCGCTCCGTCAAACGCCTCTTGTCCCGCATGGGGCGGGCGGTGCCCGATCAGGCGATGCCGTCGGCCGTGCCGATGCCGCCCTGGGCCTGGGCGGTCTGGCCCTGGAACAGCGCCGCCTCTGCCGCGCGGCGGGCGACGAGGCCCGGCAACTGGGTCTTCTTGCCGTTCACCGTGGCATAGACCCAGCGGCCGAACTGGCCAGCGGCCCCGGCATAGTCGCCGGCGTTCAGCAGCTTCAGCAGGGTCGAGCTTTGCAGGCTGCCGGCCCCCAGATTGAAGACGAAGGACGACAGGGCACCGCGCTGGTCGTCGTCGAGTGGCACCTTCACCAATGCATCGACGCGGCCGGCGGCGTCCGTCAGGTCGGAGGCGAGGAAGCTGTCGGCCTGATCGGCGGTGATGGTCTGGCCCATCTTCACACCGGTCGTGTGCCCGTAGCCGATGGTGGGGACGCCCGCCGGGCAGAGATAGGCTTTGAGATACTGACCTTCGAAATGCTTCACGAGGTCGACCGCGGCTTGGCAGACCGGCTTGGTGGTCATGGTTGAGAACTCCCGCTTCGCGCGCCGGGCGGACGGCATCCGCCCTCAAAGGGGGTGATCCTAGGAGAGATACCCGTGATGCGGGAAGGGTAGATTTCAAATTGTCGCAAACGGTTACGTGGACGAGGCGTGAGGCTCAGGACGTCAGGGTATGGGCTGCGCCGAACAGCACGAACAGGGCGAACAGAAGCGCGAACAGTCCGGCGATGGTCGTGCATTCCAGCAGCGCCTCCACCAGCCTGCCCTCGCGATCCTGCCGGGTCGGAGGCTTGCAAGTCGGCCGTCCGATGGCCGGTCGGGCGTCGGCGCAGTTCGCCGCCTCGTCTAACGTGCTGGCGGCCGCTTCATGATTGCCCCAGCCTTCGCTCCAGGACTTTCTCCTGCACTCCGCCATCATTGCGCCCTCTGCAATCTCTGCCGCCGTATTTGCTAAAATTTTAGCGATCTGGATGGGCGGGCGCTGTGACGGCTGTCACAGGGCGCAGAGGGCGTGACGTCGGGGACTGCTGCAAATGGCCGGAAAGGCGTCAATGAATATGGAATTCATGGCGGAGTGACGCGGAGCGCCGGGATGGTCCGGCATGTGGTGGAGGATCTCGGGCGTGGTCAGGCGGAAATCGCGGAGTTGGAGGACGAGATTTGCCATGCGTGCTCTCCCATGCGGTTGGCTGATCGGTCGGGGCTGTGCGGTGTCCGGTTCCTCTCATGCGATCCCGGCGGCGATGCGCCGACATCGGGAATTCCGGGTCCCCATGTGACCCTTTGAAGAAATCTTGCCCGGCGGCGCACCTTCTCGCAGCCGTGAAAATTGTTTTGTATCAGCATGTTGGCGACTTTCCGGGGTGAGTGTCGCCGGCATTTGCGCCAATTTCCGAAACGAGCCTCTTGAATCCCCAAACCGCTTCGATTAGCTGTCTGGCACTCGCCGGGATGGAGTGCTAACAGCCACCGCCCGCGCCAATTCTCGTCAGTCAGAACCAAGCCTTGATACCAAGGAGGCATTCCATGAAGTTCCGTCCGCTGCACGACCGCGTCGTCGTCAAGCGTCTGGAGTCCGACACCAAGACCAAGGGCGGGATCATCATCCCCGACACGGCGAAGGAAAAGCCGCAGGAAGGCGAAGTCATCGCCGTCGGCCCGGGCGCCCGCGACGAGTCGGGCAAGGTCGTGGCGCTGGACGTCAAGGCCGGCGACCGTATCCTGTTCGGCAAGTGGTCGGGCACGGAAGTGAAGATCGAAGGCCAGGATTTCCTGATCATGAAGGAATCCGACATCATGGGCGTCATCGAGGCCTAAGTCCTCCGCCCGTATCCTTCGAAATTTGCAAGTTAAAGGAATCGAGACATGGCTGCCAAAGACGTCAAGTTCGGCCCCTCCGCGCGCGAAAAGCTGCTGCGTGGCGTCGACATCCTCGCCGATGCCGTGAAGGTCACGCTGGGCCCGAAGGGCCGCAACGTCGTGATCGAGAAGTCCTTCGGCGCTCCGCGCATCACCAAGGACGGCGTGTCGGTCGCCAAGGAAATCGAACTGGCCGACAAGTTCGAGAACATGGGCGCCCAGATGGTCCGCGAGGTCGCCTCGAAGACCAACGATCTGGCCGGTGACGGCACCACCACCGCCACCGTCCTGGCCCAGGCCATCGTCCGCGAAGGCGTGACGAAGGTCGCCGCCGGCCTGAACCCGATGGACCTGAAGCGCGGCATCGACATCGCCGTCGCCGCCGTCGTCGCCGACATCCAGGCCCGCGCCAAGAAGGTCACGACCAACGACGAGATCGCCCAGGTCGGCACCATCTCCGCCAACGGCGAAGCCGAGATCGGCAAGATGATCGCCCAGGCGATGGAGCGCGTCGGCAACGAAGGCGTCATCACGGTTGAAGAGGCCAAGAGCCTGGACACCGAGCTGGACGTCGTCGAGGGCATGCAGTTCGACCGCGGCTACCTGTCGCCGTACTTCATCACCAACGCCGACAAGATGATCGCGGACCTCGAAAACCCGTTCATCCTACTGCACGAGAAGAAGCTGTCGGGCCTCCAGCCCCTGCTGCCGGTTCTCGAGGCCGTCGTTCAGTCGTCGCGTCCGCTGCTGATCATCGCCGAGGACATCGAGGGCGAGGCTCTGGCCACCCTGGTCGTCAACAAGCTGCGCGGCGGCCTGAAGATCGCCGCCGTGAAGGCCCCGGGCTTCGGTGATCGCCGCAAGGCGATGCTGGAGGACATGGCCATCCTCACCAGCGGCCAGGTCATCAGCGAAGATCTCGGCATCAAGCTCGAGAACGTCACCCTCGACATGCTGGGCACCGCCAAGAAGGTCGTGATCTCCAAGGAGACCACCACGATCGTCGACGGCGCCGGCGAGAAGGCCGACATCGAGGCCCGTTGCGGCCAGATCCGCGCCCAGGCCGAGGAGACCACCTCGGACTACGACCGCGAGAAGCTGCAGGAGCGTCTGGCCAAGCTGGCCGGCGGCGTCGCGGTCATCCGCGTCGGCGGTGCGACCGAGGTCGAGGTGAAGGAGCGCAAGGACCGCGTCGACGACGCCATGCACGCCACCCGCGCCGCGGTGGAAGAGGGTGTGGTCGCCGGTGGCGGTTCGGCCCTGCTGTACGCCGGCAAGGCGCTGGACAAGCTGGTCCCGGTCAACGACGAGCAGCGCGTCGGCATCGACATCATCCGCCGCGCCCTGCAGGCCCCGGTTCGTCAGATCGCCTACAACGCGGGCACCGACGGCTCGATCGTGGTCGGCAAGCTGCTGGACCAGAACGACCCCAACTACGGCTACGACGCCCAGAAGGGTGAGTTCACCGATCTGGTCGCCGCCGGCATCATCGATCCGGTGAAGGTGGTCCGCACCGCCCTGCAGGATGCGGCCTCGATCGCCGGCCTGCTGATCACCACCGAGGCGATGATCGCCGAGAAGCCGGAGAAGAAGGCTGCTCCGGGCGGCATGCCGGGTGGCATGGGCGGCATGGACGACATGGGCTTCTAATCAGCCCGCCGTTCGACCGTTCCACGGTTCGGAAAGGGGCGCCTCCGCAAGGGGGCGTCCTTTTTCTTTAGGGGCCGGGGGCGCTCCGGGCATACGCCGGGGATACGTTGGCAGGTTGCAGCCAACCCCCCGCCATCCGGAAATGTCAAGGCGAAGTCCGCCTTGCTTTGGCGCGGGCGCCTCCCAATAATCCGCCCCTCTCGCCGGGCGCCCCAATGCGGGGCGCCGGCCTTTGATCTCCGTATTTTTACGAGGGCCTGTTCCATGCGCTCCTTCGAGGGCCAGCATTCCGACAACGTCGCCATCAAGCGCACCCGCGAGCAGAAGCAGCGCCAGCTGGTTCAGCTCAAGGAACAGCTGGCGACGCTGAAAGCCCACGCGGCCCCCGCCATCCGTGAAGCGTTGGTCAAGCGCATCGCCGAACTCGACGCCGAACTGCGCCAGCCTGCCAAGCCGCCCCGTGAGGGCCGCGAGGAAGCGCCGCGTCCCCCCCGCCGCGAATCGCGCCCCAGCGTCTTCCGTGCCGAAGACGGTGCCGACCGCAGCGCCGCGGTGTCCGCATCCAGCGTTTTCGCCTCGCCTCGCCGCCGCAGCTGAAGACGGACAGCGTCATGCCTGCCGACCGCACCGCTCCCGTCAAAGGATCCCGTCTCGCCGATCAGGCTTGGCTGCTGATGATGCTGCCACCCCTGTTCTGGGCAGGCAACGCGGTCCTGGGGCGTGCGGTCGCCGGAGCCGTGCCACCTATCGGGCTGGCCTTCTGGCGCTGGTGCCTGGGCATGCTGATCGTGCTGCCTTTCGCCTGGCCGCATCTGCGCCACGACATAACGCCGATCCTGGCGCGGTGGAAGAGCGTGCTGCTGCTGGGTACCCTGGGCATCGGCATCTACAACACCTTCCAATACATCGCGCTGAACACGACGACCGCGCTGAACTGCGTGATGCTGCAGTCGTCGATGCCCGTGATGATCGTCCTGATGAGCCTCGTCCTGTTCCGCGACCGGATCGGGGCGATGCAGGGGGTGGGAATCGCGGTCTCGCTGGTCGGCGCGATGACGCTGATCTCCCATGGCGATCCGGCGACGCTTCTGGGTCTGGAACTGAACGCGGGCGATGTCTGGATGTTGGCGGCGGTGGTGATCTATGCCGCCTACACAACGCTGCTGCGCCGCCGGCCGGCGATCCATGGTCTGAGCTTCGTCGTCGTCACCTTCGCCATCGGTGCCGTGGAGTTGCTGCCCTTCTACATCTGGGAAAGCCTGAGCGGGCATCCGGTGCAGGTGAGCGGCATCACGCTGCTGGCGGTCGGCTATACCGTGCTGTTCCCGTCCATCGCCGCCTATCTCTGCTTCAACCGGGCGGTGGAACTGCTCGGCCCGAACACGGCGGGCCTCGCCATCCATCTGGTGCCCGTCTTCGGCAGCCTGCTGGCCATCCTGTTCCTGGGTGAGCAGCCGCATCTCTATCATGGGATCGGCATCGCCCTGATCGCCGCTGGCATCGTCCTGGCAACCCGCCGCCGCGCCTGAGGCATTGCCCGGCACGCTCCGGCGGTCGGACATTTTCTTCATCCCATGTCGAAACGATATTATTTGAGAGTCATTCTCTGTCGCATACAGCATAGATCTGGCGGCATTTTGTGATCGGTCCTTTGAATTATTTGAAAATCCGCGAAGATATTATTGGATTTCGCCGAATGGTTACGTGCTGTGCGGCGGGATAGCGTTTCGAGTGGGAGTGTTGAGTGGATGTTCGCGCGTATACTATCCCTGATATCCTTTTAGACACACCCGCTATCCTTCGCGCCAGCGGCGGTCAATAAGGGATGACCGCTAAAATGCGGGTCATGGCGGCGGTTCGCAGATCGATCGGTCGCCATGAGGAGCCGGCGCTGTCCGCCGGCCCGCTGTGGTGGAGGTCCCAAGATGCCCCTGCAAATGCCTGTGCCGGTTTCCGTGAATACCGCCTGCCTCATTCACATCGTCGACGGCGACCTGCTGTCGCGCAGCACGCTCTCGCGGGCATTGGGTGCCGTCGGCATCGCCTGCCGCGTCCACAGCACCGGCGCCGACGCGCTGGCCGTGCTGGGCACCGGCTCCTCCTGCATCGTCGTGCGCAGCGACCTGCCGGACATGACCGCCATCGAATTCATGGCCGAGGCCTCGCTGCATGGTCATGACCTGCCGGTTCTGGTCGTTACCGAACAGGGCGACGTCGACGCCGCCGTGGCCGCGATGAAGGCCGGGGCGTCCGACTGCATCGCCCGGCCCTTCGCCGTCCTGGCCTTCCTGGATCGGCTGCGTGCCTGCCTGGCGTCCGGCAACCCCCATGCCGAGCAGCGCGACCGCGGCCGCGACGCCGTCCGCCGGCTCGCCCTGCTGAGCCGCCGCGAGTCGGAGGTGCTGGAACTGATCGTCGACGGCAAGCAGAGCAAGACCATCGCCTGGGAACTGGGCATCAGCATCAAGACGGTGGAGGTCCACCGCGCCCGCATCATGGAGAAGACCGGCTGCCGGTCCATCGTCGGGCTGGGACGCCTGTGGGAAGCGGCGGAGATGCTGCGCGGTCGCGACCTGCCGCGTGCTCTGCCCATCCGCCAGCCGGCGATGATGGAAGCGATCGCGTCCTGACACTTCATCCGGGTGCGGCTTTCCGGGCGCAGTGACGTCGCCGGGACCGACGATTCGAAAATCGGTGCCGGGCCGGTCCTTCTCGTTGGGATCGGCGGTCAGAGGATTGTAAAGTTCTGGAGAAGAGCAACCAGAATGCCGACAGGAGCGGTCCGATGTTCCCCGACCATGGTCACCGTCGCATTTCCGTGGCGTCGCCCGACGATATCGCCACGGCGCGGCGGATCGCGGCGGAGCGGGCCGACGGCGTGCTGGCTGCCGAAGAGGCCGCCCGCCTGGACCGCCTCGTGGCGCTGCTGTGCGGATATGCGCTGGGCCGTCCCGATGGGACGCTGCTGATCGCCCGCATGCGGTCCGGAGCCGGCGTCGAGTGCCTGGCGTACGACCGCGATCCCGAAACGACCGAACTGCCGCCGGACGCGGCCCAAGGGTTCGATGCCGGTCTGGAGTCGGCGCGGCGGTTGGCCGACCGTTTCCACATCCATGCGACGCCGGGAGTCGGGTCGGCGCTGCTGGTCCGCGTGCTGCGCCCCGGTGTCGATGATTCGCCGCCCGGCGATGCCATGGCCGAGGCCGGATCGGTGATGGTTGAGCGACAGGGTGGCGAAACCGTCCGGCGCGAGCCCTTCATCGACCACTGGTTCGTCCGCTGCTCCCCTGCCCGCGGGCCGGACGGTCCCTGCGGAATCGCGCTGATGATCGACGGCGAGACCTTGCCGGACGATCAGGCGGCCGGGGACGGCGGTGAGAAGGCGCGGTCCGGGCCGTACACCAGGATGACGCCGGAGGTGATCGCGCAGGTCGAGACGGTGGTCGCCGCGACGGTGCCCGATCTGCCCGCCCCCGTGGTGGTCAACGCCATCCGGCGCGACCTGAGGATTCGGCCCGAGTTAGGGCTTTCCCACGATCCGGTCCTGAAACAGATCGGCCGGTCCGCCCTGGCAATCCTGCGCTTCGACGGCAAGGCGGTCGATTACACCGCACTCGGCACCCTGGCCGGCGCGGTGGTGCGCCCGCAGGAGATTCTGGCGCTCGGTGCCCGCTGGGCAATGGTGGGATTCAATCCGCTGGCTCCGGCGTCGGTCCATCTGCTGTGGGGGCCCGGCGATCATGTGGTTCTGTACACCAGCGGCTGCGCCCGGTTGCCGGCCCTGTTCATCCACCGCGACCTGCACAAGGTCGATCCCACCCTGGCGGCACTCGTCCTGCTGCGCGACGGTGTCGTGCGCGACGACGACCACGCCATCCTGATCCTGCGGAACCGCGCCGACCGCGTTCCCGCTTCCACCGGCTGAATATCCGTCAACGGCCCCAGCCGTGCGGGCCGCCGGGGCGTTCCCACGCATGCGGGTCGCCGTTGTGGTTCCCACCACCCTGGTTGCCCCAGTTCCCCCGGTTGCTCCAATCCCCTCGGTTGCCCCGATCCCCGCGGTGTCCCCGATCCCCTCGGTTACTCCAATCCCTGCGATTGTCCCAGCCCCGGCCGCGCCAGCCGCGGTCATCATCCCATGAGCGATAGCGGTAGCCGGGCTGCACGAAGACCGGCGGTGGAGCCGCGTATACGGCCGGAGGCGGCACCACCACGGTCTCGCCATAGGCCGGATAATAGGGGTCGTACCCACCCGTGGCGACGCAGCCCGACAGCGCGGCGGCGCTCGCGGCCAGGAGCAGGGCGGTCAGGATCTTGGGGCGGGCGATGCTCATGGCCTTGCTTTCCGTGGTGCAGAGACCGGACTCGGCGGTGAGGCTGGTCATCGCTACAAACACCTCATCCCGCCCGGCTATTCCATACCCCTTCGGCGTCAATCCGTTCGCCCTCCGTTTCATGGGCGATCCATCAGGGATCGGGATGGATGAAACAAGAACTATGAATTTAACATATCCTGTGGACACCGCCATCCTGCGCTTCGACTTCTTCTCCATCCTTGAAGGCGAGGCCATCATGAAAGCCATCGGTTACCGCAAGTGCCTGCCCGTCACCGACGCCGACGCGCTGATCGACGTCGAGATCGACCGCCCGACCGCCACCGGCCGCGACCTGCTGGTCCGGGTGGAGGCGGTTTCCGTCAATCCCGTCGACACCAAGCTGCGCCGCAATGCCGCTCCCGCCGATGGTGACCTGCGCATCCTGGGCTTCGATGCCGCCGGCGTGGTCGAGGCGGTCGGGCCGGATGTCACCCTGTTCCGCCCCGGCGACGTGGTGTTCTATGCCGGCTCCATCGACCGCCCCGGCACCAATGCGGAATTCCATCTGGTCGACGAGCGCATCGTCGGCGCCCGTCCGGCCAGCCTGAGCGTGGCCGAGGCCGCCGCCCTGCCGCTGACCGCCATCACCGCCTGGGAGATGCTGTTCCACCGGCTGGGCCTGCCGCGCGACGGTGGCGAAGGGAAATCGCTGCTGATCGTCGGCGGCGCGGGCGGTGTCGGTTCCATCGCCATCCAGCTGGCCCGCCGGCTGAGCAAGGTCCGCGTGCTGGCCACCGCCTCGCGGCCGGAGACGGCCGACTGGGTGCGCGAGTTGGGCGCCCATGACGTGATCGACCACAGCCGGCCGATGGCGGAGCAGGTGAAGGCTCTGGGGCTGTCCGGGGTCGAGTACGTCTTCTCCACCACCGCGACCGACCGCCATTTCCAGGATCTGGTCGAACTGGTGGCGCCGCAGGGCCATATCGGCCTGATCGACGACCCCGAGCCCATCGACATCCGTCTGCTGAAGCGCAAGAGCATCTCGCTCCATTGGGAGCTGATGTTCACCCGTCCGCTGTTCCAGACCGACGACATGATCGCCCAGCATGAGCTGCTGAACGAGGTGTCGCGTCTGGTCGATGCCGGCACCCTCCGCACCACCCTGACCGGGACGCTGGGCCGCATCGACGCAGCCACCCTGCGCAAGGCCCATGCCCTGATCGAGTCGGGCAATGCGCGCGGCAAGCTGGTGCTGGAAGGCTTCTGACCGGCCGGCTCGCCCCGCCGTTCAACCCGCCAGGGCAAGCGGCGGGCGGGCCGGGTACATGGTCGACAGACTGTCCAGAATGAAGCCGACCAGAGGTTCGGCGAGGCGGCGGTTGCGCGGCGTCTCGCCGAAGATCGCCATCTCGACGTTGCCCAGTTCGGGCAGGCCGTCCTCCACCCCCAGCCGGCGCACGCCCTCCGGTATGGAGGATTCGCTCAGCACCGCCACGCCCAGCCCGGCGCGGACGGCGGCCTGGACCCCCATGACGCTTCCGCTGGTGTAGACCACCCGCCAGGGGCGTCCGGCCTCGCCCAGCGCCGCCAGCCCACGGTTGCGGAAGACGCAAGGTGCCGGCAGGGCGCAGAAAGGCAGGGGACCGTCGGCAGGGATCTCCAGCCCGGGGGCTGCGACCCAGCGCATCGGTTCGGTCCAGATGCCGCGTCCCCGGTTGTCGCCTGCATCGCGGCGGGAGATGACGAGGTCCAGGTCACCCGAATCCAGTGCCGAGACCAGTTCGCCGCATAGGCCCACCCGCACGTCGATGTGCAGGCGCGGGTGCAGCTTGGCGAAGCGGCGCAGCACATGGGGCAGATGGTCGGACAGGAAATATTCGGCCACGCCCAGCCGCAGTTCCCCCTCCGCCGCCGGTTCGGCGAAGCGGCGCACCGTCTCGTCGTTCAGGTCCAGCAGGCGGCGGGCGTAGCCCATCAGCAATTCGCCGTCATGGGTCAGCGCCAGCGACCGGCTGGTGCGCTCGAACACCCGGCGGCCCAGGGCATCCTCCAGCTTCTTGATCTTGACGCTGATCGCCGACTGTGTCCGGCCCAGCCGTTCGGCTGCCGCGGTGAAGCCGCCAGCCTCCGCAACGGTGACGAAGGCGCGCAGCGCGTCGATCTCCAAGTCGGTCAGGGACATGAAACATACATTCCGTTTTATGATCGTTAGCGCTTATCCTATCGCGATTGCTCATGGATGGCGAGTGGCGCATTGGGACAAGCGGCGGCCAAGCCGTTGAAGCGGAGCGAGAGCGTTCTCATTGTCAGCCCTCCGGGCCTCGCCGTCCGGATGCCTGACGATCCTGAGGAGAGAGACGTCCGATGACCCGCTTTTCCGCGCCGGCCCGCAGTGTGGCCCTCGCATTTGCCGCTGCGGCGCTGCTCGCCGGCTGCCAGATGCCGGGCCTCACGCCGCCGCCGCAACAGACCGCCGCGCTTCCGCCGCCGGCAGCGCCCAAGCCGCCGCCCGAAGCCCGCGGCATCTGGATCGTCGGCAGCCCGGCCCTGCGCGGCGCCATCGATCAGGCTGCGGCCAAATATGACGGTGGCCCCGACACCAAGCCGCGCCTGGATGCCCGCGGCACCGCCACCGGCTTCCGCGCTTTTTGCGGCGGGGTCGGGTTGGATCATCCCGACATGGTGGCCTCCGACCGCCCGATCAGCGCTGCCGAGTACCAGCGCTGCCGTACCGCCGGCATCACGCTGACCGAATACGCCTTCGGACCGAAGCGCTTCGTCTACGTCAAGGACTCGCACATGATGGCGGTCCCGGGCGTCAACGACTTCGTGGCCAGTTGGGGCCAGAGCGGCAAGCCGGTGAGCGTGCCGACGGCGGGGAGCTGAGAAGCGGGGAATTCAGGCGCGGGGAACCGCGGAAGGATCACCCCGCCGCGAACAGACCGCCCTCGTCGGGGGTGTCGGCCGCATCGTCGGCGTTCGGGTCGCCCAGCGCGGTTTCCCAGCCCAGAGCCGGCAGGCTGATGGCGCGGGTGTTGCCCAGGCCGCTGCGGCTGTTGATGAAGCCGCGCTGTTCCATGTAGGTCAGCAGGCGGCGGCCGCGTCCCTTGGACCGGCTGCCGCAGGCGCGGGCCACGTCGGCGTCGGACGGGCAGGGGGCGTGGTCGAGGGCGGCGCGGGCCAGCAGCAGGAACACCGGCTGGATGTCCTCCGCCAGCGTCGCGGCGACCTCCGTCGCCCGCTGCCAGGCGGGATCGTCGCCGTTGCCGGCTCCGGCGCGGGCGGTCGCCAGACGGCGGCGGAAGGCGGGCAGGGCCAGCCGGTCGCCATCCACCCCGCGGCCCCGGCAGCGCACCAGGAAATCCTGGTACAGGACGGCCAGCGAGCGGTAGGGCGCCTCCGGGTCGGCGAGAACCTCGGCCAGCACCTCGCCGTACTGGGCCTCGCGTTCGGCGGCTTGCTCCGGCGTTTCCTCTGGCTCCGGTGGCAGCAGCGCCGGCTGCTCGGCTTCGGCTTCGCTAACGGACGGCGGCGGGGCAGTGGAGCGGCCGCGCGCCAGCTGCGCCATCAGGTCGACGCTGGCCGAGGTGGAGGGGCGGCGCACATAGCGCGGCGGCTCCGGCTCGGTCGTGGTGAAGATCAGGTCGCGGGCGTCTTCCACCGGGGTGGCGGGCGGTGGCATCAGCTTCGGGCTGCCGGTGCGGCCATGGGTCTCCACCGCACCGATGCGCAGCGGCAGCGGCCGGCGCGACAGGGCGGGGCCGAGCGCGATGAAATGCCCGCGCTCCAGGTCGCGGAACATCTCCGCCTGCCGGCGCTCCATGCCCAGCAGGTCGGCGGCGCGCGCCATGTCGATGTCGAGGAAGGTACGGCCCATCAGGAAGTTGGACGCCTCGGCCGCGACGTTCTTCGCCAGCTTCGCCAGACGCTGGGTGGCGATCACCCCGGCCAGCCCGCGCTTGCGCCCGCGGCACATCAGGTTGGTCATGGCGCCGAGCGAGACCTTGCGCGCCTCGTCCGACACCTCGCCGGCGGCCGAGGGGGCGAACAGCTGCGCCTCGTCCACCACCACCAGCATCGGATACCAGAAATCGCGGTCGGCATCGAACAGCCCGCCCAGGAAGGCGGCGGCATGGCGCATCTGCATTTCCGCGTCCAGTCCCTCCAGGTTCAGGACGACGGAGACGCGGTGCTGGCGCACCCGGGCGGCGACCGACTGCAGGGCGGCCTCGCTGTGTTCGTCGGCCTCCACCACCACATGGCCGAAGCGTTCGGCCAGCGTGACGAAGTCGCCTTCCGGGTCGATCACCGCCTGCTGCACCCATTGGGCGCTCTGTTCGATCAGCCGGCGCAGCAGGTGCGACTTGCCGGAGCCGGAATTGCCCTGGACCAGCAGACGGGTCGCCAGCAGCTCCTCCAGGTCGAGCGTCGCGGCGCTGCCCGCGTTCGTCGCCCCCATGTCGATGCCGACCTTCATCCCGCTCGCCTCCCACTCACCCGAACCGCCCCCAAGACTGGCGGGGCCCTCCTATAGCGCAGGCGGGCGCGGCGATACGAGGATTCGATTCGGGACAGGCCTGCCAGGGCAGGGAAGCACTCTCCGACCAATTGAGCGGCAATGGGCCGGATGAGCGTTCCGGTGGTGGGGTGGATCTTGCGGCGGGGGACGGTTCGACCATAGTCTTCGTTCCGCCGCCCGGTTCCCACGCTGCATGCATAGCGATGCGCGGTGGTGCGAACAGTGCGCATTCTACCTTTTGGTGCTTTCAGCGGGGCTATATCAACCGAAATTCGGCTCCTGTCAGGCCCTCCGCTTCCGAGGCGGGAGAGCGCGTTGCGCAACAACGTGACGCTGTGGTCATGAAAACGCAAACAAGCTCTGTTACAAGACGATGCCGATTTACTGCGGGATCGGCGCTGGCGGACCGAGCGATGACTGTGCTGACCACCACCATAGCCGGGACCAAAGCCGGACTGACGGAAAGCGACCACGCCGAGTCCTATGGCGCGAGTTGGAGCGCCGTTCGCTCCACCGACGGCGATGTCGCGGCGTTCGATTGGGCATCGGCCGTCGGCGCCCTGCGCTATGCCTTCCAACCCATCGTCCAACTGCGGTCCGGCCGCTGCCATGGCTATGAGGCGCTATTGCGCGGGTTCGAGCGCACCGGCTTCGCCAATGCCGGCGAACTGCTGGACGCCTCCGAGGCTGCCGGACTGCTGGCGACGGTGGAGACGGCGCTGCATGCCAAGGCGGTCGCGGCCTACCGCGCGCTGGCGGGCTGGAGCGAAGCGAAGCTGTTCCTGAACCTGGACGTCCGGCTGATCGGCCGGCCCGACTCGCCCTGGCTCGCCCGCGAGCCGGCGGCGTCCCGCAACAGCGGCATCGTGCTGGAGCTGTCGGAAAGCCGCCCCGTCGCCAGCGGCGTCGCGGTGGATGCGGCGGTGGACCGCTACCGCCAGAGCGGGGCCGGCATCGCCATCGACGATTTCGGCGTCGGCCATTCCGGCCTGCGCACGCTGTACGAGGCGCGGCCCGACTATGTGAAGATCGACCGCTTCTTCGTTGCCGGCATCGACGCGGATTCGCGCAAGCGGGCGCTGGTGGCGGCGCTGGCCGGCCACGCCCATGCGCTGGGCATACAGATTGTGGCGGAAGGGGTGGAGACCGTCGCCGAGTTCTACACCTGCCGCGATCTCGGCTGCGACTTCGCCCAGGGCTTCCTCATCGCGCGGCCTCGGGTGGATTTGACCGGGCTGCCCAACCGCTATGCGATCGTCGAGGACCTCAACCGCCAGGACCGGCGCCAGCCCAGCGAATCGCACCGCCGCCTGTCGGAGGTGATCGAACGGCTGCCGCCGCTGCGGGTCAATTCGCGCAAGACCGAACTTCTGGACTATTTCCGCCGGGACGGCAGCGCCCCCATCGCCCCGATCGTCGACGAACACGACCGTCCGCTGGGCCTGATCCGCGAGCGCGACCTGAAGCGCTTCGTCTATTCGCGCTTCGGCGGAGAGTTGTTGCGGAACCGGGGGCTGGGCGACCGGCTGGACGATCTGGTCATCCGCTCGCCGGTCTGCGACATCTCCACGCCGCTGGACCGGGTGATCGAAGCCTTCTCCACCGAAGCCGCCGCCGACGGCATCGTGATCGTGGAGGGTGGAGCCTATGCCGGCGTGCTGTCGGGCGGTGCGCTGCTGCGGCTGGTGCATGAGCGCAATCTGGCGATGGCGACCGACCAGAATCCGCTGACCCGGCTGCCGGGCAATGCGGCGATCCTGCGCCACATCGAAGGGGCACTGGCCGATGCTGGGCGCGGCCATGTGCTGGCCTATCTGGATTTCGACAACTTCAAGCCGTTCAACGACAATTTCGGGTTCCGCCAGGGCGACCGCGCCATCCTGATGTTCAGCGAGCGGCTGAAGGCCTGGGCCGGCAGCGCCGGGGCGGCCATCGATGCCGACGCCTTCGCCGGTCATATCGGCGGCGACGACTTCTTCCTGGGCGTCAGCGGCGGGGAGGAGGGCGAGGTGCTGGCCCGGTTGGTGGAACTGCTGGCCCTGTTCCGCTCCGACGCCGAAAGCCTGTACGACGCCGAAACGCGGGTCAGCGGCGGCTTCCTGGCAAAGGACCGCTATGGGGCGCTGCGGCGCTTCCCGCTGCTGGCTGCCAGCGGGGTGGCCGTGGTGATCCCGCCCGGCTGCCACGGACTGACCCCAGACGCCATCAACGCCGCCATCGCCGACCACAAGGCCGCCGCCAAGGGGGCGGAGGACAAGCTGTGCGTGGTGCGGCTGGCGTAAGGGGATTTAAAGGCGGTTTCCAGAACCCTCCTTCGCGGATCACCCTTCCGGAAACTGGATGATCTGCCATCGGTATCCTGTGCCTTTGGTACAGAGAGGCGAGGATGGGTCCAACGGCGGCGGCGTTGGTTGCGTGGGGCATCGACCGAATCGAAGATCGACCTGTCGGCGTCCGGCGGCGCGAACTTCGGGTTGACGGATGGGTGTGCCTCGGGCTCAGAGCCGAAACCTGTGCCAGAGTCAAATTGCACGTGCGATCAAACCGGCCAAAAAAGGATGGCGGTGGTGCGGACCAGGATCACGTCTCATACCGCCGCCATACTCAGTGCCGCTCCGACACACCGACTCCACGGTTTACTGACGATGCCGCCGGGACCGTTGCGGACCTACGCCTTTCTTTACTAGGGCTGGGCTTTCAGTTCGGCGACTTAGCCGGCCATGGTGCTGCCCACGGCCTCCATGATGACTGCCGTTACCGCATCGGGCTGTGACAGCAATGAGAGATGACTTGCCTTCAGCTCGGTAATCCTGGCATTCATCCGCCGGGCGAATTCCCGTTCGAGTTCGACGCTTACGACCCGGTCATCGGCTGAGACGATGTACCAGTTCGGACGGCTCTCCCATGCGGCCTGGGTGACTTTCTCGCCGAAGGTGCTGGCGGGCAGCGGCGGCTGGAGCACCGCAAGCACGCGGGCCTCGGCTTCGGGACGGTCTGAAGCGACGTCCTCGATCCAGCCTTCCACGCTGAGCTTGAGGTTGCCGGCACCGTCATCTTGAATCTTGCCCAGCCCCGGAGGCGGCGGATAGGCGTTCACCAACTCGCCGAGCGTCTCGCCGGCCTTGGGGGCGAAGGCCGCCACATAGACCAGCGCCTTGACCTTGGGATCGTTGCCCGCTTCGGTGATGACTGCCCCACCCCAGCTGTGTCCCACCAGCACGACGGGTCCGTCGATGGCATCAAGCGCCTGCTTGGTGGCTTTCACATCGTCCACGAGCGAGTTGGTCGGGTTCTGAACCGCGACAACAGGAACGTTCTTCTCGAGCAGGAGCGGAATAACGCGTTGCCAGCTTGACCCATCGGCCCACGCACCGTGAACGAGGACGACAGTGGGCATCGGAATCGGCGAGTTGCTCATGCACAGGCTCCTTGTGAAGTCCATGCTCAGTATCTTAGGTTCGGTTCCCACTATCGGGCTTGTCGGATCCAAGCATTCTTGGTCGGTTGCTGCTGCAAAACCTCTGCGATACACTTGGAGGCGGCTTCCAGAACCCTCATCCGATGATCACCTCTCTGGAAACCTGCTGATCTGCTGTCGGTTTCCTGTGCCTCTGGCACAGAGAGGCGGGCATGGGACCGACAGTTGCGGACTTGGTGGCGGCGATCATCGACCGGATCGAAGATCGGCGTGTCGGCCTCGGGTGTCAGCCGATGTCCACCGTGGAGGTCATCGAAACACTCCGCTTCTTCCTGCGCGAAGGTATCCAATGGCACGAGCTGTGGGCGGCGGATGGGCGTGCGTCGGGCTCGACCCTGCGCCGCCGTCCGGAGGAGTGGCACAGGACCGCGTTGCATCGGCGGGTTCATGCTGTCCTTGTCCGTATGGCGCGCTCCGGTCCCGACGCCGCCGCGTGGGACGTCGTGGTCGATGTATCACGTGGTCGTCTCCACGGACGGCCTGCCGCTGGCGGTCATGCCGTCTGCGCCGCCATCGGCAGGCTCTACGCCGACGCAGGCTACGACAGTGCCGAAAACCGTTGGCTCTGCCTGCGCGACGGGGTTCAACCGCACATCCGCAAGATCGGCGAGCCCCACGGCTCCGGGCTCGGAAAGATCCGATGCGTTGTCGAGCACGGCTGCGCTTGGCTGCTCGCGAACAAACGCCTGGATCGACGGCAGGATAGGTTCGGACGGATCGTCCTCTCCTCGCTCACTGCCGCCGCCATCCTCATCATCGCAAACCGGCTCAGTGCGTTCTGAAAACCGTCCCTTAGGGTGCGGT
This sequence comes from Alphaproteobacteria bacterium, assembly GCA_046570145.1. Lineage (GTDB taxonomy): Bacteria > Pseudomonadota > Alphaproteobacteria > Azospirillales > Azospirillaceae > Azospirillum. The sequence continues at coordinate 16,949 of JBKHVJ010000311.1, read as the reverse complement.
TGCCCCCTCCCTCACGCATAATCCCGGAAGCTCTCCGCCGTCGCGCGGTCGTAGCCCTGGCTGGCGCGCAGAAGCTGCAGGGTGTAGGGCTCGCGCGCGGCGCCGCGGCGCAGTTCCTCCACCGTCATCTGCTCCACCAGCCGGCCGCGGTTCATCACCGCCAGCCGGTCGCACAGGTTGGCGACGACGGCGAGATTGTGGGTGACCAGCACCATGGTCAGGCCATGCTCGGCCCGCAGGCGGCGCAGCAGGTTCAGGATCTCCGCCTGCACCGACACGTCGAGTGCCGAGGTCGGCTCGTCCAGCAGCAGGACGCGGGGCTCCAGCACCAGGGCGCGGGCGATGGCGACGCGCTGGCGTTGGCCACCGGAGAGCTGGTGCGGGTAGCGGAAGCGGAAGGCGGGACCGAGCCCGACATCGCGCAGCACCCGGTCGATGCGGGCATCGGTATCGCCCAGCCCATGGATGGCGATGGGCTCCGCCAGGATGCGGTCCACCGTGTGGCGCGGGTGCAGGGAGCCGTAGGGGTCCTGGAACACCATCTGGCAGAGCTTGTAGAAGCCCCTTTGCCGTTTCGGTCCCTGCTCCGCACCGGCGACGGCGATGCGGCCGGTCCATTCGTCGTTCAGGCCGCTGACCGCGCGCAGGACGGTCGATTTGCCGGAGCCCGATTCGCCGACCAGCCCGAAGCTCTCGCCCTCCCGCACCGACAGGGTGACGCCATCCACCGCCGTGACGGTATCGGCGCCCTGGCCGAAACGGACCCGCAGATCCCGGATGTCGATCATCATCCTTGCGCCTCCAGCCCATCGGCCAACCAGGCGGGATCGCGGCTCAGCACCGGCAGGTCGCCCTGCGGCTCGTCGATCCGCGGCAGGCTGGCCAGCAGGCCGCGGGTGTAGGGGTGCCGGGCGGCGTGCAGGTCCGAGGCGCGGCAACTCTCCACCACCCGGCCGGCATACATGATGAGGATGCGGTCGCAGAAGGAGGCGACGAGGTTCAGGTCGTGGCTGACGAAGATCATGCCCATGCCGCGCTGGGAACAGAGGTCGTCGAGGATCGCCAGCACCTGCATCTGCACGGTGACGTCCAGCGCCGAGGTCGGCTCGTCGGCGATCAGCAGGTCGGGGTCGGGGATCAGCATCATCGCGATCATGATGCGCTGGCCCATGCCGCCAGACACCTCGTGCGGATAGCGGTCATAGACCCGCTCGGGATCGCGGATGCGCACGGCGGCCAGCATCTCCAGCGCACGGCGCTTCGCCTCGACGGCACCGGCCCTGCTGTGGACGCGGTAGGCCTCGGCGATCTGGCGGCCGACGGTCATCACCGGGTTCAGCGAGTATTTCGGATCCTGCATCACCATGGCGATGCGCCGGCCACGGATGTCGCGCATCCGCCTGGGCGACGCCGCCAGCAGATCCTCGCCGTTGAAGGCCAGCCGCTCGGCGGTGACCCGGCCCGGCGGCGGCACGAGGCGCAGGATCGAGCGGCCGGTCATCGACTTGCCGGATCCCGACTCGCCGACGATGCCCAGCTTCTCCCGGCCCAGCGTGAAGGAGACGCCGCGCACCGCCTCGGCCATGCCGGTGCGGGTGGGGAAGGCGACGCGCAGGTTGGAGACGTCCAGAAGGGGGGTGTCGTCCACCGTCATCTTATCGGCCATGGCTCAGTCCCCCTTCGGGTCCAGCACGTCGCGCAGACCGTCGCCCAGCAGGTTGAAGCCCAAGCTGACGATGAAGATGGCCAATCCCGGCATGGCGGCGACCCACCATTGCTCCAGCACATATTGCCGGCCGTTGGCGATCATCGCCCCCCATTCCGGCAGCGGCGGCTGGGCGCCGAGACCGAGGAAGCCAAGGCCGGCGGCGGTCAGGATCACCCCGGCCATGTCCAGCGTCGTCCGCACGATCAGCGAGGCGACGCACAGCGGCATGATGTGGCCGAGGACGATGCGCAGGCTTGAGGCGCCCTGCAGCCGGGCGGCGCTGATGAAGTCGGCGCGGCGCACGGTCAGCGTCTCCGCCCGCGCGATGCGGGCATAGGGCGGCCAGGAGGTGATGGCGATGGCGATCACCGCATTCTCGATGCCGGGGCCGAGCGCGGCGACGAAGGCCAGCGCCAGGATCAGCTTGGGGAAGGCGAGAGCGATGTCGGTGACGCGCATCAGCACGGTGTCGACCCAGCCGCCGAAATAGCCGGCGACCGTGCCGATCACCAGCCCGGCCAGCGGCGCCGTCGCGGCCACCAGTGCCACGATCATCAGAGTCAACCGCGCGCCATGGATCAGGCGGGAGAGGATGTCGCGGCCGAAGGCGTCGGTGCCCAGCCAATGGGCGGCGCTCGGCGGCAGCAACCGGTTGTTCAGATCCTGGGCATAGGGATGGTAGGGCGCCAGAACCGGGGCCAGTGCCGCGACGACGACCAGGGCCAGCACGATCAGCAGCCCGGCGACGGCCAGCCGGTTGCGGCGGAAGGCGGTCCAGCCGGCCCAGGCGCGGCCAAGCCGGGCCTGCGCACGGGACTGCGGCGTGTCGGTGGTCAGCCAGTCCCGCCAGCCGGCGGATGGGGTATCGGTGCGCGCGGTCATCGGGCCCGGGGATCCAGAAGGCGGTAGAGCAGGTCGGACAGCAGGTTCAGCGCGATGAAGACCGCGCCGACCACCAGCGTCCCGCCCAGCACCGCATTCATGTCGGCACTGAGCAGCGAATTGGTGATGTAGAGACCCAGGCCGGGCCAGGCGAACACCGTCTCGGTCAGCACCGACCCCTCCAACAGACTGGCGTAGGACAGGGCGATGACGGTGATCAGCGGCACCGTGATGTTGCCCAGCGCATGGCGCCAGACGACGCGGGTCTCCGACAGGCCCTTCACCCGGGCGGTCGTGATGTATTCCTGGCGCAATTGGTCCAGCATGAAGCCGCGCGTCATCCGCGCGATGTAGGCGACGCTGTAGAGGCCGAGGATGGCGGACGGCAGGACCAGATGCCCCAGTGCGTTCCAGAAGATGTCGGCCTCGCCGGCCAGCAGGGCGTCGACCGTGACGATGCCGGTCACCTGATCGACCATTCCCTCGTAGAAGACGTCGACCCGTCCCGGCCCCGGTGCCCAATCCAGCTTCGCGTAGAACAGCAGCAGAGCCATGAGTCCCAGCCAGAAGATCGGCACCGAATGGCCGATCAGGCCGAGCAGGCGGATCGCATGGTCGGGCCAGCGCCCGCGGTGGGTGGCGGCGAATACCCCGGCCGGTACGCCCAGCGCCGCGCCGATGACGACGGCGACAGTCGCCAGTTCCAGCGTCGCCGGGAAGACGCGCAGCACATCCTCCAGCACCGGGCGGGAGGTCAGCACCGAGGTGCCGAGATCGCCCTGCAGCACCTCACCGACATAGCGGAGGAACTGCTGCCACAGCGGCAGGTCGAGGCCCAGCTGCGTGCGCATCTGCGCATAGCTTTCGGCATTCGCCCGATCGCCGAGCGCCGACAGCACCGGGTCGATCGGCACCACGCGTCCGATCAGGAAGGTGACCAGCAGCAGGCCCAGCAGGGTGGCGGCCACCGTGACCAGCAGGGTCAGGCCGCGTTTCAGCGTAGGCAAGAGGACTCCCTCGCGGTTTGAACGCCAAGGGAATCACAGTCGGAGCTTTGTGCAAAGCCCGTCAAGGGCATAAGGAGGTATTCTCCCTCTCCTGCCCCGGGAGAGGGAAGGGGCCCGCCGCGAAGCGGTGGGAAGGGTAAGGGGGCATTCAAGGAACCGCGCGGTTCGGGACTTTTGCCCTCCCCCTCACCCTCCCAACTTCGTGGGTCCCCACCCTCTCCCGGGGCGGGAGAGGGTGTTTCTCAGCTCACCAGGTCCCCGCCGGGCTGGGATCGCCATGGGCACCGGCGGCCGGCTCGTGATGGGCGAGCCAGCGCTCGGCCTCCAGCGCCGCCATGCAGCCCATGCCGGCGGCGGTGACCGCCTGACGGTAGACCTTGTCCTTCACGTCGCCGGCAGCGAAGACGCCGGGGATGTTGGTGGCGGTCGAATCGGGCACCGTGACGATGTAGCCCGCCTCGTCCATCTCCACCTTGCCCTGGAAGATGCCGGTCGCCGGGACGTGGCCGATGGCGACGAAGACGCCGGCCACCGGGATCACCCGCTCCTCGCCCGACTTGACGTTCTTCACGCGCACGCCGGTGACGGCGCGCGGGTTGCCCATGGTGCCGTCTCCCTCGCCGACGATCTCCTCGACCGTGCTGTCCCATACCACCTCGATCTTCGGGTGGCGGAACAGGCGGTCCTGCATGATGCGTTCGGCGCGGAAGCTGTCGCGGCGGTGGATGACCGTCACCTTGGTGGCGTGGTTGGTCAGGTACAGCGCCTCCTCGACGGCGGAGTTGCCGCCGCCGATGACCGCCACCTCCTTGCCGCGGAAGAAGAAGCCGTCGCAGGTTGCGCAGGCCGACACGCCGAAGCCGCGGTAGATCTCTTCCGTCGAGATGCCGAGCCAGCGAGCCTGGGCGCCGGTGGCGATGATGACGCTGTCGGCGGTGTAGGTGTCGCCGCTGTCGCCCTTGCAGACGAAGGGGCGCTGCGTGAAGTCGACGTCGGTGATCAGGTCGAACACCATCTTCGTTCCGACATGCTCCGCCTGCTTCTGCATCTGCTCCATCAGCCAGGGGCCCTGGATGGGATCGGCGAAGCCGGGGAAATTCTCCACATCGGTGGTGATCATCAGCTGGCCGCCCGGCTGCATGCCCTGGACCATCAGCGGTTCCAGGTTGGCGCGCGCGGCATAGATGGCGGCGGTGTAGCCGGCCGGGCCGGCGCCGATGATGAGGACCTTGGTGTGGTGCGTGGTGGCCATGGGTCTGATCCCGCAGTGATCGGCAGAAGGGAGTTCACGATTGGAACGGTTCTAGAAACCGAACATATGGTCGAGGCTGAAGGCGCTGTCACCTGCAAGGCAGCCATGGTAGCCGAACAGGCGGCAGGTGGTGTCGCGGATCAGCACATAGGCATGTTCGCCCGCCGCCATACGTTCCGCCTCTGAAAACATCTCGTGATAGCGCCAAAAGCGCGATCCGCCGCAGGGAATCTCCAGCCGCTTCCGCGCCACCTCCACCCCATCGCGCCGCCTCAGGATCAGCTTGGTGTCCGACAGGGCATGCCATTGCGTCGAGGCAGGGTAGACGAGGTGGCAGAGCGTGTCCCACGGCTCGGTGCCCAGCCGCAGGAACAGGCGGGTCGACAGGCCGGGCGGGCGGCCGTGGTAGCTCTGCGGCTCGTCGCGGTAGACCATCGCCATGTTGAACATGTGGCTGCCGAAGCTGGTCTCAGCCACATGGCCGGTCTTTACGTCCTCGTAACGAACCAGCGCGTGCAGCCAGCCGTCGGCAACCGTTCCGGCTTCGAAATCATAAACCAGTTCGACATGGCCCCAAGCATCGACGACCGTCCTGTCGGCGACCAGCCCGGTGACGTCCAGCGCCCTGCTGTCGGAGCGCTTGAGGTTGCCGAAGCGGTGCTCCGCGATGGCTTCGCCGTTGCGATCGTAGACCACGGCCTTCACCGGCAGTTCGGTCTGCGCCGTGCTCATCGGGGTGGGCAGCAGAATGGTGCGCCAGCGGCCCATCGGCAGCAGCGGCGCCGGCAGGATGTGGCCCTTGCCGACCACGCCCTTGTCCATCGCGCCGCCGGTCAACAGCGGCAGCTTGGGGTCCGGCTTCAGGTCGGTGCGCTCGACATTGGCGTGGGCCATGCGGCGGCGGCCGTCGGCGGCGGCGATCTCGTAACGCGGACGGACGAAATGCTTGCCGGCCTGCACCTCGAACTGCTGGGGCCAGCGCGCTTCGGGGTACAGGCTGGCGGTGTCCAGTTCGATGGTGGCGAAGGCCGGCACGGCGCGGTCGAGCACGCGGATTTCCGGCGAGCCCATCAGGTTCAGCCCGACGGCGCCGGCCGGGATCGGCGTGGGATGGCTGTTCTGGATCCACAACGACACCCGCTCTCCCTCGCGCGGGGCGGGCAGGCCGGCATAGAGATCGGCCGGCCAGGCGTTGGCGTCGTGGGTGCAGGACAGCACCGTGTCGTCGTCGCCATAGGTGTCGAGGGCGTATTTGACCACGTCATGCCCGGCGGCACCGATGATGTGCAGGAACAGCGACCCGCAGAAGGGGGACAGGTTGAAGCGCTCGCGGACCTGCCGGCTGTCGATCACCACCGTGCCGTCGGACGGCGGCATCGGCTCGGTCCAGTCGGCGATCGGGCGGCCCTCGCCGTCGAACAGGCAGGCCCACAGCCGGGTGCCCTTGGCGCCGTAGCGCGGCCAGTAGTTGGCCGACACCACGCGGGTATGATGACCGTCGCCGTCGCGGAACCAGGCGAAGTTGGTCGCCCAGTTGAACTTCGACAGGTAATGGCCGGGGTCGTTCAGCATGTCTTCCGGCACGCGCATGGCGTCCAGCGAGACGACCCCCGCCTGCTTGGGGATCAGGTGGGCGATGTGGCCCTCCAAGCGCTGCGAATCGAAGGCGACGATGAAGACGGTGCGGGCGCCGCTGGCCGGCAGGTCGGTCACCGGGCGGGCGGCGTGGCCGAACACCTCTTTCCCCACCTGCTCCACGTCCTGGACATAGATGCCGCAGACCGGCACCGCCGACAGGTCATAGAACTCCGCCAGCCCCGACAGCAGTCCCATCGAATCATAGACGGCCACGGGGCCGTATGAGGCCAATCGAGCGATCAGGATCGCGGCCTTGGGCGCCGCCAGCGGATGGCCCACCGCCTTGAAGAAGCTGGAGCCGCCGGTGACGTTGGAAAAGGTCTCGATCCGAAGGGGCATCAGGGCACACACGCGCGAAAGCAAATCCAGGGCGTCGGTTATAGCCCCTTCGGTCGGGTAGGCGACAGCGATTTGCTGGCGACCGGATTTTGTCGGAGCGCATGTGCGTTCCCCGGAGCTCACCCCTTGTCGAAGAGCGTGTTTCGATATATCTAAGTTTTCGTTATATCGAAACTGCATCAAAAGAGGGTTCCATGCTTCGGCATCTGTTTTGCGGCCATGGGCGCCGCTTCTCGCGTCCGGATTTCGACGACGAGGCGCAGGACGGACGCAGGCGCCATGGGCGTCATGGTCATCGCGGCGGCTGGGAAGGTTGGGGCGGTCATGGCCGGGGCGGCCGGGGAGAACGGCGCGTCTTCGACCATGGCGACCTGCGCCTCGTCCTGTCGTGGCTGATCGCGGAAAAGCCGCGTTCCGGCTATGACCTCATCAAGACCATCGAGGACATGGTCGGCGGCGCCTACAGCCCCAGCCCCGGCGTCGTCTACCCGACGCTGACGCTGCTGGAAGAGCAAGGCCACATCCGCGTCGGCTCGACCGAAGGCAACAAGAAGCTCTACGAGATCACGCCCGAAGGGACGGAGGCGCTGAAGGCGGCGGAGCTCGCCGTGGTTGCGGTGCGCGAACGGATCGCCCACGCGAAGGCCCGCCAGCAGCGCGAATCCTCGCCGCAGATCGTCCGCGCCGTCGAGAACTTCAAGCTGGCCCTGCGGCTGCGCCTGTCGCGCGGCGACCTGACGGCGGAGCAGACCCAGGCCATCGCCGATGCCATCGACGCCGCCGCCCGCGCGGTCGAACGCATCTGACCACGGAGGAGACGAAGACAATGGCCGCATCGACCGCCCGCATCGCAACCCCCAACGGCCGCCGCTACATGACCCAACTGTGCAAGCACTGGGCGCACAAGTTCGAGGTCGTCTATGACGAGAACCAAGGGGTGGTGCCCTTCTCCCCCGACCGCCGCTGCCGGATGGCGGCGGATGCCGAAGGGCTGACACTGACCATCGAGGTGGAGGATGCCGAACAGTTGGACCGCATGCAGGGGGTGGTCATCGACCACCTGAAGCGCTTCGCCTTCCGCGAGGATCTGGGGGAGGTGACCTGGGCCGCCGTGGGGTGACGGCCGCCCTGCTGGAAGGGCGTATGTGAGAGAGGGCTTTTTCCCGAGTCTGTCCGCGACAAATCCTGTTGTGAATTCCCGCATTCGAGGTGTAAAACGCTTCTTAACCAACAGACGGGAATGGGGGAGATGACGACGTTTCCACCTGCGGACCGGTACGAGGCCGGTGCCGGCAGGATCCGTCGGTTCCCTTGCTGCCGTGATACGCACAGTCAGAATACCGGGAGTCGCTCGTGATGCTCCGCATCTCCAAGAAGCTGATGTTCGCCATCGAGGCGGTCCTCGACATCGCCTACAACGCGGGCACCGAGCCGGTGCAGTCCGGAGAGATCACCCGGCGCCAGGGCATCCCGAAGCGTTACCTGGAGCAGGTGTTGCAGCAGCTGGTGCGCGAAGGCGTGCTGGCCGGTGTGCGGGGTCCGCGCGGCGGCTATCGGCTGGCGCGCGAGCGGCGGCGGATCACGCTGGGCGAGATCGTGCGGGTCGTCCGTTCGATGGAGACCGCCACCGACCCGATCGAAGAGCCGGCGGGCTCCATCCTCGGCCATCAGGTCGTGCGTCCGCTGTGGGGCGAACTGCAGGAGGAATGCATGGCGAAGCTCGACACCATCACGGTCGAGGATCTGTGCATGCGCGCCCGGCGCGCCGGGGTGGAAAGCGAAACCGAGGACCGGATCGACTTCACGATCTGAAGCTCCGGCTGGAGCTTCAACTGAAATCGGCGGGATCGCACGGACGGCCCGTCGACCCCACTTCCTGTTTGACAGGCCATCCGCGCTGGATAATGCTCGGCCTGGGGTGTTGAACTCGCTTATAACACAAATCTCAGAGGTGGAATCATGGCTGCACCCGAATTCCGTGGCAAGATCTATGACAGCATCCTCGATACGATCGGCGCCACGCCGCTGGTGCGGCTGAACCGCCTTGCCGAGGATGCCGGGGTCAAGGCCCAGATTATCGGAAAGCTGGAGTTCTTCAACCCGTTGGCCAGCGTCAAGGACCGCATCGGGCGCGCCATGATCGATGCCGCGGAAGCCGCCGGCACCATCGCCCCCGGCCGCACGACGCTGGTCGAGCCCACCTCCGGCAATACGGGCATCGCGCTGGCCTTCGTCGCCGCCGCCAAGGGCTACAAGCTGATCCTGACCATGCCGGAAAGCATGTCGGTCGAGCGGCGCAAGATGCTGAAGCTGCTGGGTGCCGAGCTGGTGCTGACCCCGGCGTCGGAAGGCATGAAGGGCGCCATCCGCAAGGCGGAGGAGATCCTGGCCGCCGACCCGAACGCCTACCTGCTGCAGCAGTTCAAGAACACCGCCAACCCGGCCGTCCACCGCGCCACCACGGCGGAGGAGATCTGGAAGGACACCGACGGTCAGGTCGATTTCCTGATCTCCGGCGTCGGCACCGGCGGCACCCTGACCGGTACCGCCGAGGTCCTCAAGGCGCGCAAGCCCTCCTTCAAGGCGGTGGCGGTGGAGCCGGAGGACAGTCCGGTCCTGTCCGGCGGCATGCCGGGCCCGCACAAGATCCAGGGCATCGGCGCCGGCTTCGTCCCCGACATCCTGAAGAAGGAGCTGATCGACGAGGTGGTGCGCATCTCCAACCAGCGCGCTTTCGAAACCGCCCGCAAGGTCGCCCGCCTGGAGGGCGTTCCGGTCGGCATCTCGTCGGGTGCTGCGCTCGCCGCTGCGCTGGAGGTCGGCGCCCGTCCGGAGAATCAGGGCAAGCAGATCGTCGTGATCCTGCCGTCCTTCGCCGAGCGTTACCTGTCGACCGCCCTGTTCGAAGGGTTGGAGTAACCGCCGACGCTGCGGAGCGGGAGCCTTTCCGCCCCCGCTCCGCATCCTATCCGCGAAATTCCGCCCCGAAATTTGACGGAATTGGCGGTTCGCGCTACTCTTCCCGGCAACAGCAGAGCCTTTTCCGTCCGCGCCGCCGGGGAGTGACCGCCATGTCGGATGTGACCGCCGCCACCTATGTCCCGAACCTGTCGAGCAGTGCCTTCTCGCAACTGAAGGGGAAGACGACCAAGGTCGGGGCCGACGGCGCCAACGCCGATACCCAGACCTTCACGGTCAGCAAGGCCGGCGAATTCAATTTCAAGGTCAACGACACCTTCACCAACGTCGAGATCCGCAACGACCGGAACGAGGTGGTCACGACCATCCGGTCGAAGGAATCGGCATCGGACGCCACCGCGCGGCTGGGACCGGGAACTTACACGGCGACCATTTCGCAGGCCAACCGAGCGGCGGGCGTGCGCGACTATTCGCTGGACGTCACCGAACGGCAGAACGTCCTGGTGACCGGTGCCGGCGCAACGCTGAAGGGCACCGCCCAGCCGCCGGGCAACGGCGATACCGGCGTGCAGAAACACACCTTCAACGTCCTGCAGGGCGGCAACTTCACCGCGAACATATCGCTGCCCAACACGCGCTGGGCGATGATGGACAAGGACGGCAAGGTCGTCGCCGCCAGCGACTCGGGCAAGCCCGACTCCCAGCAGACCTTCCTGCAGAAGCCGACCTACAAGCTGGAGCCCGGCCAATACACGATGGTGGTGGTCCCGCCTTCCGACCTGAAGTCCCCGAGCGATTTCATGCTGAGCCTGGTGCCGCGCAATTCGGACCTGTCCGAAACGGGCCTGAACCAGGAAAGTGCCATTTCCAAGACGCTGCGCGAACGGCAGACCCGGCTGCGGCAGTGGGCGTCGGAAGCGAAGACAACCTCCACCACAGCCTGACGATTTCCGCATCCGCGGTCCTGCGTCCGCGGGTTGGGAAATGCCGCATCGAATGTTGCTGCAACGATACGGCCTTACGCTATGCTGCGCGCCATGGACTTCACGGACACCCAGCTTCACCGCTATTCCCGCCACATCGTGCTGCCGGAAGTCGGCGGCATCGGGCAGGAGCGGCTTCTGCGATCCAAGGTGCTGGTCATCGGCGCCGGCGGCCTTGGCGCGCCCCTTCTCCTCTATCTGGCGGCGGCCGGCGTCGGCACCATCGGCATCGTCGATGACGATACGGTCGACCTGTCGAACCTGCAGCGCCAGGTGATCCACGACGAGTCGACGCTCGGCCATCCGAAGGTGGAGAGTGCCGCCGCCCGCATCCACGCGCTGAACCCCGATGTCCGGGTGGAAGCCCACCGGATGCGGCTGAACCGCGACAATGCGATGGACCTGATCGGCGGCTATGACCTTGTCGCCGACGGGTCGGACAATTTCGCCACGCGCTTCCTGCTGAACGACGCCTGCTTTCTGGCCGGGAAGACGCTGGTGTCGGCGGCGATCCTGCGCTTCGACGGACAGCTGAGCACCTACAAGGCCCATCTGGGCGCGCCGCACCCCTGCTATCGCTGCCTGTTCCCGGAACCGCCGCCGCGCGGCACCGTGCCGTCCTGTTCGGAAGGCGGGGTGCTGGGGGCGCTGGCCGGCTTCGTCGGCTCGCTGCAGGCGACGGAGGTGCTGAAGGAACTGCTGGGGCTGGGCGAAAGCCTGTCGGGCAGCCTGCTGATGATGGACACGCTCTATGCGTCCTATCAGCGCATCACCATCAAGCGGGATCCCGACTGCGCGCTTTGCGGCGATCATCCGACCATCCACGACCTTTCCGCCCACTGACGGGCGCAACGGGAAAGACGGGAGGCGGCCCACCATGTCCACCACCATGTCGCAGTCCTCGGCCGAGAGCACCTCGGCCCTGTCGGTCGTCCTGTTCGCCGGCGGTTTCGACCGCGTCCATTACGCGCTGGTGATGGCCAGCGCCGCGGCCGCCACCAACCGCAAGGTCACGCTGTTCTTCACCGGCCGCGCGCTCCGCGCCCTGGTGCATGAGAGCGAGCCGGGGGTGCTGGGCTGGCACGATCTGGATCCGGCCGACGACGGCAGCTCGCCGGTGGCGCGCGACCGCTATTTCGCCACCCACGGCCTCGCCACCTTCGAAGAACTGCTGGAGGCCTGCGTCGCCATGGGCGTGACGGTGATGGCCTGCGAGATGGGGCTGCGTGCCCTCGGCCTGCCGCCGGGCGTTCGACTGCGCGCCGACGTGCCGGTCTCCACCGGCGGCGTCGTCACCTTCCTGAACGACGCGCCGAAGGGCGGCGCGATGCTGTTCATCTGACACCATTCTCCGAACCTGTTCATCTGATCTGGCGGAAAGAACATGAACGACAACCGCGAGATCCTCGACCTCGCCAACCGTTTCGAGTCGATTGCCACCGATGGATTCGAGGGGCGCCCTTACCGAACGGCGCTGGCCGGTCTCGCCCGTCATGTGCGGGCCCACGCCGGGCTGGCGCCGCAAGTCGCCCACGCCCTGGGCGTGATGATCCGGCTGATCGGCGAAAGCGATCCCGAAGGCCGCTTCTCCGCCAAGATCGCCATCCTGCAGGAAGCCGTGGAGTTGCTGACGGAGGATTGAGGAGGGCGGGGAAGCAGCCTTGACCGGGGCGCGGGGCTGCCATGCGTCACGCCGGAGTGGGTCGTACCGTCAGGAGGGCGATGACACTCCATACGAGGATGCAGACAATGGCTTTCCGCTTCACCGTCGCCACCGACGCGCCGTCCCTGTTCGCCACGCTGTACGCCACAGCCAAGACCATCCGCGGCAGCGGCCTGCCGACCGGCCTGATCCATCTGATCGACCTGCGCGTATCGCAGATCAACGGCTGCGCCTATTGCATCGACATGCACAGCAAGGAAGCCCGCCACGACGGCCAGTCGGAACAGCGCATCGCCGCCCTTGCCGAGTGGGAGCGGTCGGATCTGTTCCTGCCAGACGAACGCGCCGCCTTCGCCTGGGCCGAGGTTCTGACCCGTACCCAGCATGACCGCATCGACGAAACGTACCGGGCGCTGCAAAGCCATTTCAGCGCAGAGCAGATTGCCCAACTGACGGTGACGGCGGCGCAGATCAACGCCTGGAACCGCATCGGCATCGCCCAGCACATCGAGGGCACCGCCGTCGGGATGGCGGCGTGACGGCGCTGGCCGACCCGGAGACCGCGCTTGCCGCCTTCGCAGGCGAGCGGGCGCGGCTGCGCGCCCTGGCCTACCGGCTGCTCGGCTCGGTGGCGGAGGCGGAGGACACGCTGCAGGACGCTTGGCTGCGCTGGGCCGCCGTGGTCCCCGGCAGCGTCGGGTCGGCCCCCGCCTTTCTGACCACCCTGGTGACCCGGCTGGCGCTCGACCGGCTGCGCTCCGCCCGGGTGGCGCGGGAACGCTATTACGGGCTGTGGCTGCCGGAACCGGAGGTTTCCGGTTGGGCCGATGGGACGGACGAGGTGGCCGACGCCGAGTCGGTGCCGATTGCAATGCTCCTGCTGCTGGAACGGCTGGCGCCGGACCAGCGGGCGGTCTTCGTCCTGCGCGAGGCGATGGACCTGGATTACGCGGAAATCGCCGCGACGCTCGGCAAGTCGGTGGAGGCCTGCCGCCAGATCATGCGGCGCGCCCGCGCCCGGCTGGCAGAACCGGCCGCGACGATAAGCGATCCGGATGCCGGGCGCCGTCTGGCGGACGCCTTCGCCGATGCCAGCGTCCGGCGCGACTATGCCGCCATCGTGGCCCTGCTGTCGGACGATGCCCAGTGGCTGAGTGACGGCGGCGGAATGGTGAGGACGGCGGTCAACCCGCTCTTCGGTGCCGACCGCATCGCCCGCTTCCTGCTGGGAGTCCAGCGCAAGCGGGGTGTCGAATTCGGCTTCGTGCCGGTGCGGGTGAATGGCGGACCGGGGCTGCTGGCCGACCTGGGCGGGGCGTTCCGCAGCGTGCTGGCCTTCGACATCGCCGACGGTAGAATTCTGCGGATCTATCAGATCGCCAACCCGCAAAAGCTGGAGCATGTGCCGGGTTTCGGGAACGCCAGCGTCCAATAAGGCAATGCGGGATGGCTTGCAGCCGGAGCTATGCCGTCGCCTCGTCCAGCCAGCGGTCGAGTGCGGTGAGGTCGACCGGGCGGGACAGGATGGGGAAGGGAGCGTTCTGCATACGCTGGCCGGTCATCAGGATGCGCGTTTGCGGATAGAGCATCGCCGCCAGCGCCGCCGCACGGTCGCCGTCGTCGCCTTCATGCTCCAGCGGAAGCAATGCGACGACCGGCGCCTCCGCACCGATGATGGTCAGCGCCTCCAGCGCATCGTCGGTCTGCGAGACCTGGAAACCGCGGCCGGACAGATGGCCAGCCAGCGCCTCGCGCTGGTTGCGGTCGGCATCGGCCACCACGGCCCGGCGCCCGCCATAGCCCGGCATCCGGATGTCGGCATCGATGCTGAAGCTCACGGTTCCCCTCCGTCCATCATGTTTTTGTCATGGACGACAGGGAGTATGCGGGGCGGCAGGCGGGTTGTAAACGGCTGCTACCTGCGGTTCGACCTTCGTCGAATGCGGATCACTTCGCCCTTGTGCATCAGGGCAAGCATCGGCAGGTCGCTAGGATGGTTGCCGTAGCCCCAGGTGGCGGCGACCGGGCCGTTGCCGGCGATCCAGGCGGTCACCCGCTCCGCCTTGTCCAGGCGCACGCAGTTGGCGGTGCTGAGGCTGCCGGTCAGCTTGCCGTCGACCACCTCCATCCCCGTGGCCAGCAGATCGTCCACCTCCAGCCCACGCAGCAGGGCCGGCATGTAGAGGTCGAGCGCGCCGGTCGCGACCACCACCCGACGTCCCTGCCGGCGATGCTCCTTCAGCATCTCCAGCATGGGCTGGTGCCAGCGGACGCGAGGGGCCATCCGCTCCGCCGCGGCCAGCGCGTCGGCCACCGGCAGGCCGCGCAGGGTCCGCTTCAGATAGATGGCCTTCACCGATCCGGGAAAATCGCAGCCCGGTCCGCGGCCGCGGATATGGCGGTGCATCGCCGAGCGGATGGCGTCGGCCAGAGCCAGGGCGGAGCGCCGCCGGCCGATCACCTCGCCGACGAACATCGGCAGGCTGTCGCCGTGGATCAGCGTGCCGTCGAAGTCGAAGAAGGCGACACCGGACGGACCGCATACCAGCGGGTCGTTCGCCGGCTGATCGGAAGCCAGCAATTCGAGATGCTGCGTCGGCACGAGCGCCGACGGCGTGAGGCTGGTCAGGGGCGCGGGATCGGGACGGGGGATGGTCTGCATGAGCCGTTTATCCGGCCGTCGCGGTACGGCGGGCAAGGCCTTTTACGGCAACCCTGGAGACGGTTCCCGGTCTGCCGCGAGCAGCAGAACCGTCAATGCAGCATCGTCGGGCCGCAGGGCGCCTCGAACAGCGGGCCGTCCTCCGCCCCGTCTTCGCTTCCCTCATCGCCCTGTGCGGCATCCTCAACCTCTTCAAGCTGTGCGATCAGGTCGCCGGAGGCCTCCTCCAGACCGGCCTTGACGGCGATCAGCAGGTTGATGATCTCGCCATTGTCCTGCTCAAGGCTGCGGACCCGCTCCTCCAGCCGGTCGATGCGGCGCAGCAGCAGATCCGACAGGCGGTCCAGCCGCTCCAGAACTGGATCCGGGCCGCCGGGAGCCGGGACAACAGGCTTTGGGCCGGAGCCCAGGGCTTCGATCGGTTTGGCCCCGGACGTGGTTGGCGGGCTTTCGTGCCGGGTGTCGGGGCGGTCGTCGTGGCGGTCATCCATGGTGCGGCCGGTTCCGGTCAGTGAGGTTTGCTCCTCGCCTAACCTTGGGCCACCGGCCCGCAAGGTCCAGACCGGCACCCGATGCACCCCGCAAGCGATGGCCGGCTGACCCGCCCGTTGCGCGTGTGGCGATTCCGGATGGGGGCGAAATTAGCCGCCACCTCTTGTGCGCAACGCCGCGCGGCCTGGTATATAGTTAAGACTCAGATTTATCGGCACGCCGCTTGCGCGGGACGCCGTACAGTTCCAGCCGATGGCCGATCAGGTCATAGCCAAGTTCGCGGGCAATGCTTTCCTTCAGCCGTTCCATTTCATCATTGGTGAATTCGATGACTTCACCGGAATCGACATCGATCAGATGATGGTGGTGATCGGTTCTTGCTTCCTCATAGCGCGCGCGTCCATCGCCGAAATCGAGGCGGTCGATCACATGCGCCTCCTCGAACAGCCGCATCGTCCGGTAGACGGTGGCGATGGAAATGCGCGGGTCGATGGCGGATGCGCGGCGATGCACCTCCTCCACGTCGGGATGGTCCGTTGCCTCCGACAGCACGCGCGAGATCACGCGGCGCTGGTCGGTCATCTTCAATCCCTTCTTCACGCACAGTTCTTCGAGGCGCGAGGGCATGGACATCCCCTGTAATCCTGTTCTGTGTGACGGGCGGCGGATCGCCCCTCCGGGTCTCCCTGATGCCCGGGATACCGACAGCGAAGACCGGCCGGCCGGACGAGCCCGGTCGGCCGAACGCGGCACCCCGAATACCCGACCATCATACTGTGTTTCGGAACCATTCTCAAATGCCCAGGTCACAGCCGGACGGCCAAACGTGCAAAAGCCTTTCCTTCCATGGTTATAGGACTTTTGTATAGGGCTGTGGAGGGTTGGATGGTCGGAGCGGAAACCAATTGCTCATAATCCGCTGCTAGGTTTTGCCGTTGGAGCGCCGCGCATCCCGCGACCGGTGCCGACCGGGCGTGATCGCGCCGGAGTGGGGAGGGGTGAGACGCCGTGACGCCATTCGATCCGCCGCTTCCCGCCTCGGCCGCCGCGCCGGAGGCGCATATGGACGAACCCGCCTTCACCGCCGCCGGGCTGGCGGTTCCGGTGCCGCCGCTGGCACCCGGACAGGAGTGTGCCGCCGCCGCCGCCCGTTTCAACCGCCAGCCGGATTTGCCCGCCCTGCCGGTGGTCGATGGCGAGGGCTGCGTCGTCGGCCTGCTGGAGCGCAGCCGGCTTCCGCCGGACGGGGGAAAGGATGCCTCGACTGTGGAGGTGTCCGCCCTCATGGACCCGCATCCGCTGCTTGTGGAGGCGGCGACCCCGCTGGCGGAGATTGGGCGGCGGCTGGCCCGGCTGAAGCCGGCGGCGCTGGTGACCGGCTTCCTGGTGGTGGAGCAGGGCCGC
>JBKHVJ010000310.1:0-28873 GCA_046570145.1 Alphaproteobacteria bacterium | reverse complement strand
AAGCCATGAGCACGCACCACAGCCACCCCGACATCATCAAGCGTCTCAAGCGGGCCGACGGCCATCTGCGCGGCATCATCGAGATGATCGAAGCCGGGCGGCCGTGCCTGGACATCGCCCAGCAGCTGCATGCGGTGGAGAGCGCCGTCCGCGAGGCCAAGAAGGTGCTGATCCACGATCACCTGGACCATTGCCTCGATGCCGCGATCGATGCCACCCCCGCGCAGACGCGGACATCGGTCGCCGAGTTCAAGGCGATCACGAAATACCTGTAGGGACCTGCCATGCCCGAGTTCTCCGCCCTTCTGCAGCAAGGCGCCTCGAACGCCTGGCTGTTCATCCCGAGCGCCATCCTGCTCGGCGCGCTGCACGGGCTGGAGCCGGGCCATTCCAAGACGATGATGGCCGCCTTCATCGTCGCCATCCGCGGCACCGTCACCCAGGCGGTCCTGCTGGGGTTGGCCGCCACCGTGTCGCACACGCTGGTGGTCTGGGCCGTAGCACTCGCAGGGATGTGGATCGGCCGGGGCTGGAACGCCGAGACGACCGAGCCGTATTTTCAGCTCGCCTCGGCGGTGCTGATCATCGCGGTGGCGCTGTGGATGGCGGCGCGGACCTGGCGGGAGCAGCGGCAGGACAGGCACGGCCATTCCCATGACGACGAGACGCACCGCATCGACACCGGCCATGGCGACGTGCTGGTGCTGGAGGTCTTCGAGGACGGCGTCCCGCCCCGCTTCCGCATCCGCTCCGAGCGGCATGGCCGGCCGGCTGCGGCGCCGGATGCCGCCACCGTCACGGTGGAGACGCTGCGGCCCGACGGCACGCTGCAGCAGTTCTCGTTCCTCGATGAGGGCGACTTCCTTCAGTCGGTCGAAGAGATTCCCGAACCGCATGAGTTCGTCGCCACCGTCCGGGTCGGCCATGTCGGTCATGTGCACGAGTATCCGGTGCGCTTCGTTGAGCACGCCCATCACCATGAGGCGGCACACGGCTACGGTCACCACCATCATCATGGGCACGGCCATCAGCACGGCCATGGCGGGCATGACCACGCACCGGCCGGCGCGCTGGACCTCGGACAGGTCGGCTATCAGGACGCGCATGAGCGGGCCCATGCCCGCGACATCCAGCGCCGCTTCGCTGGCCGGCGGGTCACGACCGGACAGATTGTGCTGTTCGGCCTGACCGGTGGACTGATCCCCTGCCCGGCGGCGATCACCGTTCTGCTGCTGTGTCTCCAACTCAAGGAGGTCACGCTTGGCACAGCCCTGGTGGTGTGCTTCAGCATCGGCTTGGCCTTGACCCTGGTGGCCGCCGGAGCACTTGCCGCACTGGGCATGCGTCATGCCGAACGCCGCTGGTCGAGTGCCTTCAGCAGCTTCGCTCGCCGCGCCCCCTACCTGTCGAGCGCAGTGATCGTCCTGGTCGGGCTCTATGTCGGCATCCACGCCCTGCAGGGACTGGGTTACACGCTCGCCTGGATCGGAGGAGACCATGTGTCGTGACGCCGTGACCCGCGCCTACCGGGCATTGGTGGCGAATGGGGTTCCCCATCGCCACGCCGTTGAGGCCGCCGCCGTGATCCACCATTGGCATCATCCCGACACCCCGCTCAAGGAGAGCGTCGACGTGGTCGAGACTTGGGTGATGTCTCCCACGCTCCACTGACTTCCGGGAGACCAGGGAAAGGGCCTCTCTCAGGAGGAACTCGCGTTCCGTGCAGGAATGAGCGTGCCTTATCTCAGCGACTTGGAGCGCGGCCGTTCCAGTCCGTCGCTGGCGATGGTGGTCGATCTGGCGCGCGGACTTCAAACGCATCCCTCGCTCATGCTCTCCGACTTGATCATCGACGGTGTCGGAGAGCCGCCGCGGCGCAAGCGACCCAAGGACTGACATCGGAGTCGCTCTCATCCGCATGGATGTCGTGATGACCCCGCAGCACAAACAGAAAGGGCGGAGCCTTATGGCCCCGCCCTCTTTGCTCGCGCTCGGGTTCCGGAGATGGATCCCGCCGTCTCCGATGATAGGACGGTTAAAAGTTTCTCAAACTTAGGATCCGGTTTCTCATTCTTTGCTTAACTGACCACCACGCCCGGATCACACGTCCAGGTTCGACACCTTCAGCGCGTTGTCCTGGATGAACTCGCGCCGCGGCTCTACGATGTCGCCCATCAGGGTGGAGAACACCTCCTCCGCCTGATCGGCGTGGTTGACGCGGACCTGCAGCAGCGAGCGCTTGGTCGGATCCAACGTGGTTTCCCACAGCTGGTCCGGGTTCATCTCGCCCAGGCCCTTGTAACGCTGAATGGTAACGCCGCGGCGGCCCAACTCCATCACCGTGTCGAACAGGGCGACCGGGCCGGTCAGCGCGCGGGTTTCCTTCTGCTTTTCGAAGGCCTTGCCGGCGGTGCCGAACACCCGCTTCAGGTCGGCGGCCAGCCCGTCGAGCCGGCGGGCCTCGCCGCTCTTCAGCAGGTCGGCGTCGAACAGGTGGCGGTGGGTGACGCCGCGCCGGGCGCGGATGACCGCATAGCCACCCTGGGGCAGAGCCTCGCCGCGCCAGCCGCCATCGGCATCCATCGCATTCATCCGCTCGGCCACCGCCTTGGCCGCGGCTTCGGCGGCGACCTTGTCCTCGGCAAGATTCGCGGAGAGCGTGCCGGAGACCGCCGCCTGCTCCACCACCATGGCGTTGCCGACCTTGCGCGACAGCGTATCGATCGCCGGCCGGGCGGTGCGGGCCTGATCGACCAGACCGGACAGCTGCTCCCCGATCAGCAGGGTTCCATCGGACAGCTGGACCGACAGGTCGCCCAGTGCCGCTTCGACCAGATACTCTTCCAGCGCCCGGTCGTCCTTCAGGTACCGTTCCTTGGCGTTGCCGCGCTTGATGCGGTAGAGCGGCGGCTGGGCGATGTAGAGATAGCCGCGCTCGATCAGGTCTGGCATCTGCCGGAAGAAGAAGGTCAGCAGCAGGGTGCGGATGTGGCTGCCGTCCACGTCCGCGTCGGTCATGATGATGATCTTGTGGTAGCGCGTCTTGTCGGCGTTGAACTCGTCGCGGCCGATGCCGGTGCCGAGCGCCGCGATCAGCGTGCCGATTTCCGCAGACCCGAGCATCTTGTCGAAGCGCGCCCGCTCCACGTTCAGGATCTTGCCGCGCAAGGGCAGGATGGCCTGGAACTGGCGCGAGCGGCCCTGCTTGGCCGAGCCGCCGGCCGAATCGCCCTCGACGATGAACAGCTCCGACGCCGCCGGGTCGCGTTCCTGGCAGTCGGCCAGCTTGCCGGGCAGCGAGGCCATGTCGAGCGCGCCCTTGCGGCGGGTCAGCTCGCGCGCCTTGCGGGCGGCCTCGCGGGCGGCGGTGGCCTCCACCACCTTCTGGACGACGCGGCGGGCGTCGGCCGGATGTTCCTCGAAATACTGGGCCAGCGCCTCGCCCACCACCGCCTCGACGACGGGACGAACCTCGCTCGAGACCAGCTTGTCCTTGGTCTGGCTGGAGAATTTCGGATCCGGAACCTTCACCGACAGGACGCAGGTCAGGCCTTCACGGGCGTCGTCGCCCGACAGGTTGACCTTCTCCTTCTTGGCGATGCCGGACTCGGTCGCATAGTTGTTGATGGCACGGGTCAGCGCCGCGCGGAAGCCGGCGAGATGGGTGCCGCCGTCCTTCTGCGGGATGTTGTTGGTGAAGCACAGCGTCGTCTCGTGGTAGCTGTCGTTCCACTGCAACGCGCATTCCACCGTCACCACGCCGCCATGTTCGGTCGGGCGCTCGTTCTTCAGGGTGATCGCCGGCTTGTGCAGCGGCGTCTTGGAACGGTCGAGCCAGTTGACGAAGGCTTCCAGGCCGCCTTCGTAATGCAGGTCCTGCACCTTCGGCTCCACCCCGCGCGCGTCGGTCAGAACCAGACGGACGCCGGAGTTGAGGAAGGCCAGCTCGCGCAGCCGGTGTTCCAGCGTGGCGTAGTCGAACTCGATGTTGGTGAAGGTCTCGGCCGAAGGCATGAAGGTGACTTCGGTGCCCGACAGCTGCTTGCCCTTCTCCGGCACCATCGGCGCCTCGCCGACATCGGCCAGCGGAGCCTCGGCGACGCCGTGGCGGAAGCGCATGGTCCAGGTGCGGCCAGCACGCCAGATGCGGAGATCCAGCGTTTCGGACAGCGCGTTCACCACCGAGACGCCGACGCCGTGCAGGCCGCCGGACACCTTGTAGCTGTTCTGGTTGAACTTGCCGCCGGCGTGCAGCTGGGTCATCACGACCTCGGCAGCCGAGACGCCTTCCTCCGAATGGATGTCGGTCGGGATGCCGCGGCCGTTGTCGCGCACCGTGACCGATCCGTCGGCGTTCAGCAGAACCTCGACCTTGTCGCAATAGCCGGCCAGCGCCTCGTCGATGGCGTTGTCGACCACCTCGTACACCATGTGGTGCAGGCCGGACCCGTCGTCGGTGTCGCCGATGTACATGCCGGGGCGTTTGCGCACGGCATCGAGCCCGCGCAGAACGGTGATCGACTCCGCCCCGTAGTCCGCCTGCTGGGGCTCCGACTGCGGGAGGTCGTTCTTCAGTGCTTCCTGTGCCATGCGTCGACTATAACAGATTCGGTTGCGGATTCGGCGGTTTAGCGTGCGTGAACACGCTTTTTTTCTGGGTCTCGGCCCGAATTTCCAGCCCTATCCGGGGCGGATGTGGGCGTCTTCGATGCGGAAGCGGCGGGCGTCGTCCCCGAGCGGGTCGAAAACCCCCTCGTCGGTGCCGGTCATCCAGGCCTGGGCCCCCAATGCCAGGATTTCGCCGAACAACGCGGCGCGCCGGTCGGGGTCGAGATGGGCAGCGACCTCGTCCAGCAGCAGAATGGGGGCCGCCCCGCGTTCGGCCGCCAGCAGCCGGGCATTGGCCAGCACGATGGCGATCAGCAGGGCCTTCTGCTCGCCGGTGGAGCAGAGCGCCGCCGGCATGTCCTTGGCCGCATGGCGGACGGCGAGGTCGCTCTTGTGCGGTCCCACCGTGGCGCCGCCGGCATCAGAATCGGCGCGGCGGCCGGTGCGCAGACTGTCGCGCAACGCGTCCTCGGCCGCCAGCGCCGGACCTTCGTCCAGCCAGCGTTCGACCGTACCGGCGACAGCGAGGTCGGCGCCGGGAAAAGGACCGACCGAGCGGGCGCAGGCGGCGCGCAGCCGCTGCACCACCTCGCGCCGGGCCGCGGCGACGGCAATGCCGGTGGTCGCCATCTGGTCCTCCAGCGCGCCGAGCCAGCCCTCGTCGAAGCGGCCGTCGCGCAGCAGCCGGGCGCGTTCGCGCAGGGCATGTTCGTAGCGTGACAGCCGGCCGGCATGGGCGGGGTCGAAGCCGAAGACCAGCCGGTCGAGGAAGCGGCGCCGTCCGCTCGACCCTTCGATGAACAGGCGGTCCATCTGCGGGGTCAGCCAGACCATGGCGACATGGTCGGCCAGCGCGGTCTGGCCCTTGGCTGGATGGCCGTCGATGCGGACCAGCCGGCGGTCGCGGTCGGAGGTTCGATTGCCGTCATGCGGCTCGCGGCCGGTGCCGATCTCCACCGGACCCATCGGGGTGTCGAGCGTCGCCGCCACCGCCCAGCCGGAACCGGGGGGCGAGCCCAGCCGCTCCACCTCGGCCAGCCGGGCGCCGCGGATGCCGCGGCCGGGGGCGAGGAAGCTGACGGCTTCCAGCAGGTTGGTCTTGCCGGCGCCGTTCGGGCCGATCAGCGCGACCGGACGGTGGTCGGGTTCCAGCCGCGCCGAGTCATAGCCGCGGAAGCGCGTCAGCGTCATCCGCCGCACCGCCAGAGCCGGGGCCAAGGCCGGGGTCAAAGGCTGGGTTGCGGCGGACACCGGGGTGCCGCCGCTCATCGAAACTGCCGTGTGCTGCAACTGGTCCGTTCCGCCTGGGGCGGGGAGGATCCCCGCTGCCCCATCAAACGCGCATCGGCATCAGGACGTAGAGCGCGGTGGAGTCGGCGACGTCGCGGATGATGGTCGGCGACGCGGCGTCGGCCAGCGTGAACTGGGCGCCCTCGCCCTCGATCTGCTGCGTGATGTCCAGCAGATAGCGAGAGTTGAAGCCGATTTCCAGGGGAGACTCCTGGTAATTGACCTCCAGCTCCTCGGTGGCGCTGCCGGATTCGGGGCTGGTGGCGGACAGGGTCAGAGCGCCACGGACCAGCGACAGCTTCACCGCCCGGCTCTTCTCGGTGGAGATGGTGGCGACGCGGTCGACGGCGGCCGCGAACAGCTTGGCGTCCACCTCCATCACCTTGTCGTTGCCGACCGGGATCACCCGCTCATAGTCGGGGAAGGTGCCGTCGATCAGCTTGGAGGTGACGACGACGCTGTCGAAGCCGAAACGGATCTTGTTGTCGGACAGCGACAGTTCGATGCGGTCGGCGGCCTCGTCCACCAGCTTGCGGATTTCGGTGACGGTCTTGCGCGGGATGATGACGCCGGGGATGGCGTCCGCCCCGTCCGGCAGCGGCATCTCGACCCGTGCCAGCCGGTGGCCGTCGGTGGCGACGGCGCGCAGCACCGGGGTCTCCAGGCTGCCCATCTTGCTTTTGGCCGCGTGCAGGTAGATGCCGTTCAGGTAATAGCGCGTCTCCTCGGTGGAGATCGCGAAGCGGGTGCGGTCGATCAGCGCGCGCAGATCGGCGGCGGCGACGGAGAAATTGTGCTTCAGCTCGCCGCTGGACAGCTGCGGGAAATCCTCCACCGGCAGGCAGGACAGCTTGAACTGCGACCGGCCGGAACGCAGCGTCAGGATCGTGCCGTCGCCGCCGATGTCCAGTTCCACCTGGCTGCCGTCGGGCAGCTTGCGGACGATGTCGAACAGGGTGTGGGCCGGCGCCGTGGTGCCGCCGGGACGCCCGACCGTCGCCGGGACGGTTTCGACGATCTCCAGGTCCATGTCGGTGGCGGCCAGCGACAGTTCGCCGTCGCCCGCGCGCAGCAGGACATTGGAGAGGATCGGAATGGTGTTCCGCCGCTCGACCACACTCTGCACGTGACCCAGGGAACGGAGAAGGGCGGCGCGTTCGATGGTGATGTTCATGCTGGCGTCGTCTCGGCCGGAGGGAGAACTTTTTGCGGACCCACCGGGGTTGCGGGCCGTTGTCCGGCCGTCCCGCCCCGAGCGGGCGCGCATCATACCACATCGACGGGTGCGTCGAACCAAATTGTTGCGGTTAAGGCCTTCGGCCGAGGGGGATTTACGCCTCCCCCCGCCGCCTCCCCTCATGCAGCCGCAGGATGTCCACGAAGTCCGCGCTCTGCCAATTCCTCGACCGGCTCAGTTCGCTGCGCACGCTGCCGACGAAAGCGTCGATCACCGCCCATTCGTCGTCGGCGATCTCGTCCACCGCCTCCAGATAGCAGTGGACGACCCGGTGCAGGCCCTGGCTGACCGGGCTGATCCAGCCGTCCACCGTCTCGCCCATCGCCGCCATCAGCCGGCGGATGCGCAGCATGTGGGCCATGCGGTGGGCCGGCTTCTCCTGCGGTTCGGCCTTCATGGCCTGGAGGAAGGCGAGGCGTCCGGTCTCCACCGCATAGAGGCGCAGCGACTTCAGCTCAGGGTTGGCATAGCCGGCATTGCCGAGATAGCGGCCCCAGCGCCACACCAGTTCCAGCAGCCAGACGATGTCCTCATGGTCGGGCACCGGGGCGTGGCGGGCGGTCATCGCCGCCTGCAGCCGGGCGGCCAGCGCCGGCATCACCGTGCCGGTTAGGTCGCGGCTGACCGCCGCCAACTCCGCCCGCAGCGCCGGACCGGTGGAGCGGCTGGCGAGGAAGCCCGTGCCGGACAGCGCGGTCAATGCGCGGTCGAACCGCTCCACCGCCTCGCCCAGCAGGGCGCGGGTCGGGGCAGGGGCCGACAGCACGCCGCCATCCTGGATCTCCATGTCGCCGAACATGCCGTCCACCACCTCGCGGATGGTGGTGCAGGCGGCGTGGAAATGGCAGAGAAGGGCGCGCAGCAGCGGGTGCGACTCGCGCACCGCCGGGCCGCCATGCTCGCGCACATGGCGCAGGAACACGTCGTAGCGCCGCTTGACATTCAGCCCGTAGAGCGGGGCGAACCAGGCCAGCACCTGCGACTGGTCGCGGAAGGGCAGGCCGAGATCGCGCACCCGGCGGACGAAGCCGACCATCAGCGCCGACTGGCAATCCACCTCGGCCGACCGCGGGTCGGAAGCGCCCTCCGTGTCCCCCAGACGCATTTCATCGATGTCGCGGCGCATCCGCTCGGTCAGCGGCACCAGCACGTCGTTGTGCTCCAACAGGGCGCGGACGAAGCCCAGCAGGTCGCTGTCGATCGGCGCCTTGCGGCCGAGATACTGGGTGCGGAGCCCAGCGTCGTGCAGAGCCTCGTCGTTCGCCATCGCCAGGAAGCGGTCGGTCAGCTTGCGGTCACCAGCCATGGCGTAGAGGAAGTCGAGCGCCTCCTTGCGCATCAGTTCGCGCATCACCATCGCTTCGGGGCTGGCCAGCACGGCATCCAGCATCGCCTCGCGCGCCATGGAGTCCAGCCGGCTCTGCACCTCCGCCGCGAGGCCGGGGAAGGCGTAGCGGGCCAGCGCCGCCCAGATGCCGCCCATGTCGACCCGCTGGATCAGCGCCGGCACCGATTCCGGCGCGCGGTACAGGATGGGATCGTCGACCAGAAAGGGTTCGAACAGGCTGGTGAACAGCCGGCGCGCCTTCATCGGCCGCAGGCGGTTGAAATGTTCGACCAGCGCGTCGCGCAGATGCCGCGCCCGCTCACCGTGGGGGCTGGCCGCACCCTCCACCGCGTCGAGCACGGAGCGGATGGCATGCATCGGGATGCGGGAGACGACCTCGTCCATCTGGCGGCGGAAGGCGCTGGAGTCCATGCCGTCCGCGCCCGCCGCGGAACCGGCGGAGGGGAGGGAGGTCGTGACCGTCGGCGTGCTGTTCATGCGCCCAACACCTCGCGGGATAGTCGTCGCCCGGACGCTTATAATCCCGAGAGATTATTAAATAAGTTTTGCCTTTTCCATGTGCGTCTTTGACTAAATATTATGATTACCGGCATATGCCGATCATTTGCTTTGTAATCTTAGTTTTACCTTTTCGAGGCTTTGCGGTTACAGCCCGGCGGCCAGCTGCGCTTCCAAACCGGTGCGATAATCGGGATAGGCCAGCGTGACGCCGAGCTGGCGCTTGATGCGGTCGTTCTTCACCCGGCGGCAATCGGCGTAGAAGCTGGCGGCCATCGGCGACATCTCCGCCTGATCGAAGGGGATCAGGGGCGGTGGCGCCACTCCCAGCAGGCGGCAGGCATACTCCACCACCTCGTGCGAGGGGCTGGGCAGATCGTCGGCCACATTGTAGACGGCGCCCAGCGTCGGCCGCGCCATCGAGGCGCGCAGCGTCCGGGCGATGTCGTCGACATGGATGCGGCAGAACACCTGACCCGGCTTGTCGACCCGCCGGGCGGTGCCGTCGCGCACGGAATCGATGGCGCTCCGGCCGGGGCCATAGATGCCGGCCAGCCGGAACAGGTGCATCGGCACGCCGTACTGGCGATACAGATTCAGCCAGCCGCGTTCCGCCTCCACCCGGCGCTTCTGGCGCTCGCCGGTCGGCTTCAGCCACGCCGCCTCGCTCACCCACTCGCCGCCGGTGTCGCCATAGACGCCGGTGGTGGACAGATACCCGGCCCAGTCCAGCGTGCGCAGGTCGGCCAGGTCGCGGGCATGCTGGTCCAGCACCGGATCGCCCTTGGCATCCGGCGGGATGCTGACCAGCAGATGGGTGGTGCCGGCCAGCGCCGCCTTGGCATCGGCCAGCGGCCGGCCGCGGTCGAACAGGAAGGCTTCGATCCCCCGGGCCTCCAGCTCCGCCTTCTTCTCCTCGCTGCGGCAGGTGGCGGCGACGCGCCATCCGTCGGCGCGCAGCGCGTCGGCGAAGACACGGGCGCTGTAGCCGGGGCCGAAGACGAACAGGCGGGGATCGGTCATCGCGGGCGGTTCCGGTTGGGGCAGGGGAATGCGTAACGCCGGGGTGTCGTTTATGGTCTTGGCTTGCGGGCTTGCGCCCTGCCCGGCGATGGCGGAGTGTAAAGGCACCATGACCCGACGCAATCCTTACATTTCCGGCGCGCTGGCCCTTGGGCTGTTCGCAGCCCTGCCGGCGGCGCATGCCGCATCCGGTTCCCCGTCCGCCCTGGACCGCAACCGCGAGCTCCAGGCCTGTGCCGCCAAGGCGGAGGCGAACCCCGACGGTGCCAGGGCCGACGCCAAACGCTGGCAGGAGCAGGGCGGCGGCGACTACGCCAAGCTCTGCCAGGCGCTTGCGCTTTTCCATGCCGGCGACTTCAAGGCGGCCGGCACCCAGATGGAGGCGCTGGTGCCGACGCTGGGCAGGGACGATCCCAAGGCCGCCGCTTCGCTGCTCGGCCGCGCCGGCTGGGCATGGCTGCGTGCCGGCGACCAGGGGCGGGCGGAGCGTCTCTATGGCGCAGCGCTGGACAAGACGCCGGGCGACACCGACCTGCTGATCGACCGCGCCTTTGCCCGAGCCGAGGGCGAACGCTTCTGGGACGCCATCGCCGACCTGGACGCGGCACTGTCGCGCGACCCGCGGCGGGCCGACGCCTATCTCTACCGCGCCACCGCCCACAAGGCGCTGTCCAACTACCGGCAGGCGCTGTCCGACATCGACCATGCGCTGGAACTGAAGCCCGGCGATCCGGAGGCGATCCTGCTGCGCGGAAACGTCAAGGCGATGGGTGGCAACCTGCCGGCGGCGCGCGACGACTGGGCGCTGGCCCGCCGCGTCGCCCCCGACAGCGACTGGGGCCGCGCCGCCGCCGACAACCTCGCGCGGACTGCGGAGCTTGCGGGAGCTGCGGGCAAGGATAAGGCGAAGGAGAAGAAGGTGCCGTGAGGGGGATCTGACTTCGCACCTGACCGACCGCCCGAACGAAAAAGCCCCGCCGCGGCAACCGCGGGCGGGGCTTTTGCTTACCTGAACCGGTCGGACCGATCAGAGTGCCGAGTCGACCCACTGGAACAGCGCACCCTTGGGCAGAGCGCCGATCTTCGTGGCGGCGACGCTGCCGTCCTTGAACAGCATCAGCGTCGGGATGCCGCGCACACCGTACTTGCCCGGGGTGTCCGGGTTCTCGTCGATGTTCAGCTTGGCGACGGTGACCTTGCCTTCATACTCGCCGGCCAGCTCGTCGAGCGCAGGGGCGATCATCTTGCAGGGGCCGCACCATTCCGCCCAGAAATCGACCAGGACCGGGCCGGTGGCCTTCAGGACGTCCTGCTCGAAGCTGTCGTCGGTAACCTTGATGGTGGTGCTCATGTGACCTCTAGCCTGGATTCGGAAGCGCCGCGGACCGGTTGTGGAAGGCCGGCGGCCATCGCCCCGTCAGTGGAATTGAGCAAAATGTAGGGCGGAGCCGCCCGGCCGGTCAAGTCACCCCATCTTTCGGGGGACCTGCCGGCCGCCCCTCAGCCCACCCTGGGCGCCAGTCCCGCTGCCGCTGTGTCCAACACCGAGGGGGGCAGCTCCATGGTGTAGGGACCGTCCGTCCAAAGCAGCACGCAACGCACCCGGCGCCCCGGATAGACCGCGCGCAGGGCCTCGCGGTAGGCCGCCATCTGGCGCCGGTAAACCATTGGTACGTCTTCCAGATCCCGCGGCGGCGGCCGGTTGGTCTTGTAGTCGACGATCCACACCGTATCCCCGGTCAGCGCCAGCCTGTCGATGCGGCCGGCCAGCGCCCGGCTGCCGTCGCCGAGCGCCACCACCCCGACCAGCGGCACCTCCGCCCGCGAGCCGGGGCCGAACAGATGCGCGAACTCCGCATGGCTCAGCACCGCCAGCGTCTCCCGCGCGATGGCGTCCTGCTGCTCCGGCGTCAGTTTGTGCGCCGGGCGGGCGAGGAAGCGGCGGCAGGCGGCCTCCTGCGCCGCCTCGGCCAGGTTTGGCAGCGTCTGCAACAGCCGGTGGACCAGCAGGCCGCGGCGGAAGCGCTGGCCATCGTCGGTGCCCAGAGGCGAGCGCACCGCCGGCTCCTCGCCGTCCGGCCGCGACGGGGTCAGCGGGCGCGACGGCTCCGGCTCGCCCGGCGGCGGCTCGGCGATCCAGGGCGGCGGCGGCTCGGCGGCAGCGCTCTCCTCCGTCTCGACATGGCGCGGCACCGCGGCGGTCTGGGCGCCGACCAGCCGCCAGCCCTCGCCCGCCCAGCCGTCGGGGCAGAGGCCGGTGAAGTCGAAGGGGTGCTGCACGCCGTTGTCGCGCATCGCCTCCTCGACCAGCCGGTACCAGCACTCGTCGGACGGCTCGCGCTTGCCCTGGTGGCCGCAGATGTAGAGCCGGTCCTCGGCCCGCGTCAGCGCGACATACAGCAGCCGGCGGTATTCCTGGTCGCGCCGCCGGTTGGCCCGCGCCCGTGCCTGGGCGCACAGCCCGTCCTCCTGGCTGCGCCGGGCGGCGAAGAGCGGAACCGGGCAGTCCTCGTCCGGCCACAGGATCGGCGGGCTCTGGGTCGGGCTGCCCAGCGTGTCGGGCAGGAAGACGATGGGCGCCTGCAACCCCTTGGAGCCGTGGACCGTCATGATCCGCACGGTGCCGCCGCCCTGTTCCAGCTCGCGCTTGATCTCGGCGTCGCTGGCCGCCAGCCAGGCGAGGAAATTCTGCAACGACGGCGGCTCGGTCTTCTCGAACGCCAGGCAGACGGCCAGGAACTCCTCCAGCGGGTCCTGGGCATCGGGGCCGAGCCGCTTGAGGATCGCGCGCCGTCCCGACCGCTCGTCGGCCGGGCAGGGCCGGTTCAGCAGCCCGGCGAACAGCTCGTAGGGGGCGGAGAAGTCGGTGCGCGCCAGCAGGTCGCCCAGATAGCGCCGGGCCGGACGGAACTCCGGCTCGGTCTCCGCCAGCGCCACCAGCGAGCGCCACAGCGTGCCGCGCCGGCCATGGGCGACGCGGAACAGCTCCTCCTCCGTCAGCCCGATCAGCGGCCCTTTCAGCACGGTGGCGAGCGTCAAATCGTCGTCGGGCAGCAGCAGGAAATCGGCCAACGCCACAAGATCCATCACCGCCAGCTGTTCGGTCTGCACCATGCGGTCGACGCCGGCCACCGGCACGCCGCGGTCCTTCAGCGCGCGGACCAGCTCGGTGACGAAGGCGGTGCGGCGGCGGACCAGCACCATGACGTCGCCGGGCCGCACCGGCCGGCCCTTGGCCTCCAGCGTCTCGCCGCTGTCGATCCAGCGATGCACCGTCGCCGCGATGACCGAGGCGAGGCGGGCGGACGGCGAGTCGGCGGATTCGCGCGCCACCGGCGGTGCCCAGGCCGGCGTCTCGACCGTCTCGGCCGGCTTCACCGGCGGCCAAAGCTCGACCAGACCGGCCTGTCCACGGCGGAAGGCGCGGTGGCGGATGACCGGGCTGGCGTCGGACGCGACACCGTCACGGGCGCGGTCCAACGCGAAGACGGCATCCACCGTCTCCAGCACCGCAGCGGTGGATCGGAAGGAGATATCGAGGTCGACCCCGGCCCACAGCCGCTCAGCCGACTCCGCCTTCTCCTGGAAATGGCGGCGCATGCGGGCGAACTCGGCGGGATCGGCGCGCTGGAAGCTGAAGATCGACTGTTTCTCGTCGCCCACCGCGAAGACGGTGCGGATCTTGCCGTCCGGCGCGGCGGCCTCCAGCTCGACGAAGAATTCGCCGGCCAGCGAGGCGACGATGGCCCACTGGTCGGGGTTGGTGTCCTGCGCCTCGTCGATCAGGATATGGTCCAGGCCGCCGTCCAGCTTGTACAGCACCCACGGCACCCGCGGTGCCTTGCCGTCGCCGCCGCTCAGCAGCCGGTTGGCCGCCAGGATCAGGTCGTCGTAATCCAGCAGCGCGCGCGCCGCCTTGCGCTCGCGATAGGCGTCCAGCATCGCCTGCGCCAGCGTCAGCAGCGCGGTGGTCGAGGCGGCGACGCCGGCGGCCTTCACCCGCTCCGAAATCTCCACCAGCCGCTCCGCCTCCTTTTGCAGGGACAGCAATGCGTGGGGATAGGCTGTGGCTGGCTTCTTGGTGATCAGCGTCTTGCGCGGGCTGCCCTCGGCGGTCAGGAACAGGCGCTTGTACGCCTCGAACGCGCGCACGCGGCGGTCGGCGGCATCCAGCCAGTGCTGGATGGCGATGCCGCGCTCCTGGTCGCTGGCGCTGCCGCCCGACAACGCCCGGCAGGCCTCGCGCAGGGCCGGCGGCTCGCACTGGTCGTCGTGGCAGGCGTGGGTCAGGATCGACTCCTCGGTCACGCCGGGCGGCACCTTGAGGGTGTCGTGGATGGCGTCGATCAGCCCCTCCAGCCCGCCGAAGTCCTTGAGCAGCCTTTCCACCTGTCCGCGCTGGCTGGCCAACTCCGCCAGCAGTTCGGCGAAATCCTCGGCATTCAGTTCGCCGGTCAGCCGGCCCATGGCGCGGCCGAGCGGGCTGTCCGGTTCGGTTCGCCCGGCATGCAGCACGGCGTCGCGCGCCTCGGTCAGCAGCCCGTCGGCGGTGCGGTCGTCCATCACGTCGAAATGCGGCGCCAGCTCGGCTTCCAGCGGGAAGCGGCGCAGCAACGACTGGCAGAAGGCGTGGATGGTCTGGATCTTCATGCCGCCGGGGCAGTCCACCACCTGGGCGAACAGACGGCGCGCGTTCAGCCGCGCTTCCATGCCCGGCCGCTCGCCGCAGAGGTCGGCCAGCCGGTCCTCCAGCGCGTCGTCGGGCAGGGTGGCCCACAGGCCGAGCGTCCGGTTGATGCGGATCGCCATCTCCGCCGCGGCGGCCTTGGTGAAGGTCAGGCACAGGATGCGCGCCGGCGGCGTGCCGGACAGCATCAGCCGCAGCACCCGGTCGGTCAGCACCTTGGTCTTCCCCGACCCTGCCGACGCCCCCACCCACACCGACGCCGCCGGATTGGATGCCTGCCGCTGCGCAACGTTGGGATCGAGCGGCAGGCTGCGGGTGGGTAGATCGGTCATGGTCATGGGCGATGCTTCCGGTGCCGGGGCAGGGCCGGATGCTGGTCCAGATGCCGGGGCCAGGGCAAGGGCGAAAGATCAGGTGGCGGGGTTGGGAGCCGAAAGGGCAGGGTCGCCAAAAGCGATCTGCAAGACCTTGAAGCTCCAGAACAACCAGTCTGCGTCGGCTTTGATCTGTGGATGCAGGGTAAGGCAGCGCATCAGGTCGTTCTCGATCTCGCCGCTGACCCTGGTAAGGTCGAGCGACAGGATCGAGCCGATCAGCCGATAGACGAACAACGGAACCATCATCCGCTCGTAAACCGAGCCGGCTATGGCCTCCGATAAGAAGAACAGCGGCTCGCTCTTGTGTTCAAGAATGGTGATGGTGAAAAGGCCAGCAATCTTTGAGAAGTTAATCAGGTCGCCTTCGCGGAAATCATTGTCGCCTTTGAATGCATCGACCCGTCGAAAATATCGTTCAATGATTTTGTCAATGCAGAGAGCATGGGCGTTGAAACGAATATGGGCGTCTGTTCCATGACGCTGCCTGATCTCGTCGCTGACCACGCGTGCGGTCTGTTCGCCGACTTCCACAAGCAGCCGCCGTCGCCGTAGTTCGCGCGAGTCTTCAGCGATGGACATCGGTATCGTCGGATCAGGCCTCTGGGCGGAGCGGACTCAAGGCTTCTTGGCGCAATCGCTGTTGCCAAGAGCGTTGTCGATGATGTTTGCGACACGCTCGGCAAATTGGCTTTCGTTCTGTGCCAGATAGCGCAACGCGGCTTCCTCGCTGAAGGGAGCGCTGTTGTTCTTCACCTTCCAGCCATCCAGCGCTGATGCAGGCGGAATCGGAAGGTGTGTCGCGGTGTTGCGAGCGTTGGGCATGATGTCCGTCGGGATTCAAAGAATCGAGACGATCAGAATCCCCCTAGGCCCGCTCCGAAAGTGATTTCGTCGAGCCCCGGTGGATTTCGACCATCTTCATATAAGCGTATCGTGAATTCTCTTCTTCCACAAGGAAACGGTTGAGAAAAATCCCCTTCACTCTCCCTCCCCGCCGCCCGACGACCATTCCTGGACACGGGCGAGATGGGCGTAGTCGGTGTAGCGCGGCGCCATCGCCGGGCGCGGGCGGGAGCGGTAGGGGGTGTCCGGGTCGTCGAACTGGGCGATCAGCGCCTCCAGCCCGGCCCGCGCCTCCTCGCCGAGCTGGGCGGGGTCGCCCTTCACCGGTTTCTCCTCGCCGGCCGGGTCGCCGCCCGACAGGCGCCAGAAGGTCAGCTCGGCCACCGCGCCCTTGTCGATGCCGCTGAAGCCGCCGGCCGCGGCGATGGCGGCCTCCAGCGGCAGCTGCGGGGCAAAGCCCAGCTCGATCTCCCGCGCGCTCGGCGGCGTGCCGGTCTTGTAGTCGATCACCACCAGCCCGTCGGGACCGCGGTCGATGCGGTCGGCCTTGGCGGTCAGGGCGAAGGGGCCGCCGGGGCCGGACAGCTCCAACCGGCCCGGCACCTCGGTCGCCAGCGGACGGATGCGGGGGCGGCGCTCGCGCTCCAGATCGACGAACCAGCCGGCCACCCGTTCGAAACGCGGCCACCAGAAGGCCCAGACGTCGGGATGGCTGCGCAGCAGCGGACCGAAGCGCTCGCGCCCCAGCGCGATCAGCCGGTCGAGCGCATCATGGGGCAGCGGTCCGGGATACTCGCGGACGAAGGCGTCCAGCGTGTCGTGGATGATCTGGCCGCGGTCCGATGCCCCCGGATCGGCGGCGATGGGGTCGAGCGCCCGCAGCCGCAGGGCGTGGCGGGCATAGATGGCGTAGGGATCGCGCATCCAGGTCTCGATCTCGGTCACCGACAGCTTGCGCGGTCGGGCGGTCAGCGGTGGGCGCGGCTCCGGCGCCGCCACCGGCTGCACGCGATCCGGCTCGTCCAGCCCGCGCGCCCAGCCGAGCCAGCAGGCTCCGCGCTCCTCGATGGCGCCGTCCAGATCCAGCGCCTTCAGCACGGTCTCCAGCCGGAGCAGCCAGCGCGACGGCACGGTCGGCGTGCCTTCCACCCGCGCCGCACGGGTCAGCACCACCTCCGGCGCGCCGCAGGCGTGGGCGAAGTCGTGGGCCGACATGCCGACCAGCCGTTCCGGACTGGGCAGGCCGAAATCGCGCCGCATCGGCCGCGACATCCAGGGATCGGCGGACGCGGCCGGCGGCCATGTCCCCTCGTTCAGCCCGCCCAGGATGGTCAGGTCGAGATGCTGGAGACGGGCCTCCATCGGACCCAGGATGAACAGGCGTGGGTGCAGGCCATAGCGGGGGCGCACCGCCCGCGCGCTCATCAGCGCGTCGAGCAGCGCCGGGTAATCCTTGGCCGGGATCGCCGGGAAGCCGTCCGCCGCATCGAGCAGGTCGTGGACGAAGCGCGCCGCCTCCTCGCCGTCGTCCTGGCGCCACAGCCGCTCCGCCCCGGTCAGCGCGTCGTCGGCGGCCAGCGATTCGCAGAAGGCGACATGGGCGCGCACGAGGTCGGCCAGCGGAGTTTCGTTGTTGAGCGTTTCGAGGAATGGGGCGGCGCGCTGGCCGATGTCGACCAGCCATGTGCGCAGGAACTCCTGCTGCTCCTCATGGTCGAAGCGGTCGGCCTGCTCCAGTGCCGCCAGCACACCGTCGAAGCCTTCCGCCGGGCGGGGGCCGCGCAGCACGATGCGCTCCAGCGCGCGGGCGGCGGCGCGGAAATCTCCTGAGTCGCGGCCGCCTGCCGCCATCGGGTGCTTGGCGAGCGCCAGCAGGGCCAGCGGATGGACGCGGCTCGCCGCCAGCTCCGCCGTCAGCCGCAGATAGGTGCCGACCGCGGTGTGGGCCAGCGGCTGGCCGCCGGAGTCGTTGACCAGGATGCCCCAGCGCGCCAGCGCCATGGCGACCCGGCGGCCCAGGTTGCGGTCGGGGGTGATCAGCGCCGCCGTTTTCGTCGGCGTTTCCAGCGCATGGCGCATCAGCAGCGCGATGACCTGCGCCTCCTCCTCCGAGGTGGCGGCGTCGATGCGGGTCAGCCCGTCCAGCGCGGTGGCATCCACCCCGGACAGCTCGCGCCAGCCCTCGGTGGTCGCCGCCGGGCGCATCGCCTCGGCGATCAGGCGGGCGCGGGCGCCGCGCGGCTCCGGCGCGTCGGTCCAGGGCTGCACTTCGTGCCGCTCCACCTCCAACAGGCGGATCAACTGCGACAAGCCATGCTGCGGGTGGGACTCGTCGCCGGCAATGGCGTCCCAGATCGTGTCGTCGGCCCCGGTGTCGAGGCCGGGCAGCACCACCGCCCCCTGCGGCAGCCGGGCGATGACCGCCAGCAGTTCGGTCGTCGCGGCGATGGAGCCGGTGGAGCCGGCGGCGATCACCATCCCCGGCGGCGGGGCCGCCTGCCAGAGTGCCGCCTGCGTCTCCAGCGCCAGATTGCGGCGCTTGGCCGGGTCGGTCTGGCCGCCCGACTCGAGGATGGCGGGCCACACCTCGGTGATGATGCGCAGGAATTTCAGCGTGACCTGCCAGTGCTCGGCATAGTCCGCCGGCACCAGCGACTCGAGCTTCTCGAAGCCGGCACGTTCGGTCCACACCGCATCGATCAGCCGGCCCAGGTCGGCGCCCAGCCGCACCGCCTGCGCCGTGGTCGCCGACAGCCCCTCGGCCCCCAGGATCAGCCGCGCCAGCGTCATCTGCCGATTGAGCGGCGAGATCGCTTCCGGCAGGTCGAGCGGGACGTCGGGCAGTTCCTCCTCGGTCAGGCTGAGATCGCCGGCATCCAGTTCGCCCAGCGGCGCCATCCGTGGCAGCAGCGTCGGCTGTCCGCCGGAGCGCCGCAGGAAGGCCGCCTGCAGCGCCCGGCAGGCGCGCCGCGTCGGCAGCAGCACGGTGACCCCGGCCAAGGCCATCGGGTCGCCGCCCACCCGCTCCATGATCCCCGCCGCCAACATGTCGACGAAGGGCGCTCCCGCGGGGATGCTGTAGACTTTGGGGTGGGTCATGGACATGCGATCATTTCCAAGGGCCGGCTACTTCCCGTTGAGTATAGCTCAGCCCAGCCCTCAATGCGCCACTGCCCGCACGCCGCCGATGGCCAGCAGATCCTCCGCTTCCCGAAGTCCGGCCGGCGTGCCGATGTGGAACCAAAGCCCGTCATGGGCAAGGCCGAACAGCCGGCCCGCCGCCTGCACGCGGTCCCAGATCAGGTTGGTGGAAAAGGCGCCGTCCGGCGTGTCGGCCGCGAACAGCTCCGGCTTGACGATCTGCACCCCGGCATAGACGAAGGGCGCCAGTTCGCGCTCGGCCCGGCGGGTCAGGCGGCCGAGTGGATCCATGTGATAGTCGCCGAGCCCGTCATAGCCGACCGACTTGGTCGTCGCCATCAGCAGGAGCAGCGCATCCATCTCCGCCGGGTTCCAGTGGGCGGCGAGGCGGCGCAACGCCGGCACCGGCCCATCCAGCCAGAAAATGTCGGCATTGACCGTATAGACCGGCGCCGCGCCCAGATGGGGCAGGGCTTTCTTCACCCCGCCGCCGGTCTCCAGCAGCGTGTCCTCCGGCGACAGGGTGATGGCCGGCGTCGTCCGGTCCTTCAGGTGATCGCCGATCATCGCGCCCAGATAGTGGCTGTTGACCACCGCCCGGCCGACTCCGGCCTCGGCCAGCCGGTCCAGCGCATGGTCCAGCATCGGCTTGCCCAGCACCGGGATCAGCGGCTTCGGCATGTGGTTGGTCAGCGGTCGCATGCGCAGGCCCTGGCCGGCGGCCAACACCATCGCAGTATCGGGAATCGGCGCGGTCATCTCAGATCGTCTCCGGAACGACGAAAGCAGCACGGGCGTTTGGCGGCAGATGGCGGTGGAACCAGTCGGCGACCGGCTTAAGCTCCGGCTTCGCCAACTGGGCCTCTAGCAGGCGCCAGACCCGCGGCAGATGGACAAGGTAGGACCGTCGCCCCTGGTTCAGCGCCAGACGGACGAAGATGGCGACGATCCGCGTGTGACGCGCCGCCCCCAATACCGCCATGGTGCGGCGGAAGGCGGCGGCATCGGCATCGGGGAAGGCTGCGAGATAGCGGGCGACCATCGCCTTGGCCAGATCGGGCGCCACGTCGCGTCGCGCATCCTCCAGCAGCGACACCAGATCGTAGGCCCGCGGCCCCCAGCCGGCGCTCTGGAAGTCGATCAGCCCGGCGGCCTTCACCCCCGGTCGATCCAGCCGCATCAGGTTATCGACATGATAGTCGCGCAGCAGAAGCGACGGCGCGCCGGCGCAGACCGGCTCCAGCACCGCGCGCCAAGCTGTTTCGAATTCAGAACGATCATCATCGCTCAAAGGCTTCCCCGTCACCACCGGCATGTAGGCGTCGATGAACAGCCGGGTCTGCGCGATGAACAGGTCCGGATCGTAGACGGGCAGGGCGAGGCGCCGCACCGCGTCCTCGGGCCAACCACGGTGGATGGTGATCAGCGCGTCCGTCGCCATCTCGTAGAGATGCTGCGGATCGGCACCGTCAGCCAGCAGGCGAGAGAATGTATCGCTTCCGAAATCGTCCTGAATTGCCAAACCACGTTCCGTATCCGATGCGATTACGGTGGGAACAGACAGCCCGATGGCCGCCAGTTCGGCGCCGATGGCGATGAAGGGGACGAGGTCGTCGGCAGGGGCAGGCGTGTCCACCAGGATCAGCGTGCCGCCATCTGGCTTGCGCAGGCGCTCGTAGCGGCGGGCGGAGGCATCGCCGGCCAGCGGTTCCCGCACCGCATCGGCCAGTCCGTTGGCGGCCAGGAAGGCGGCGATTTCCGCTTCCCGCGCGGAAGAGACAGCAGCCATCACAGCGTCCAGTCGGCGGAGGCGACCCGCGCCGCCAGCGCACCATGGCCGGTCAGCGTGGCGCGGCGGGCGTCCGGCCCGTCATGCGCCATCGCCACCTCCACCCGGTCTGGCGGCAGAAGCGGACCAAGCCGGTCAGGCCATTCCACCAGCGCCACGGCCTCGGCCCGCGCGTCGTCCCAGCCCAACTCAAACACCTCGTCCGGCCCCGACAGGCGGTAGAGGTCGAAATGCCAGACCGGGCCGATTGCGGTGTCGTAGGTCTGCACCAGCGTGAAGGTGGGGGACGGCACCTCGGCGTCCTCATGGGTGACGCTGCGGATCAGGGCGCGCGCCAGCGCCGATTTGCCGGCGCCCAGATCGCCGCGCAGCGCCACGAGGTCGCCCGGCCGCAGGATCGCGCCCAGCCGGCGGCCCAGCGCCGCGGTGGCGGCTTCGTCCGGCAGCGGGAGGATCACCGTATCAGGGGCGGTATGGTGGGGAGTGTCCGACATGCCGCGGATACTGTGCGAAGCCGCCGCCCGCCCGCAAGCCGGAAAGAAGGGGCCGGAAAGAAGGATGGGTCAGCGGCCGATTCGTCGCTTCGGCGACAGCCGGTCGCTCACGCCGCCGCCCTCGGCGGCACCGGTGGTCACCACCAGCCTCGGGGCCTTGTTGAAGTTCATGGTGATCATCAGGGTCAGCGCACCGTTGATCAGATGCAGCATCTTGTCCGACGCCACCGGCAGGGGGATGCGCCGGCCCATGCAATAGCCGACCAGCGCCGCCGTAACCTCGGTATCGGCCAGAACCAGTTCGGTCACCGCGCCATTGTCGTCGGTGATGGACAGGCGGGTTTCGATGCCCTCCTGCTCCGGTCCCTCGTTGCGGTGGTAGACGAGCTTGGACACGGTGCCGATCGGCAACTGGTCCTTCACCCGGCGCCGTCGGTCGAGCACGGCCCGCACAACCTCCTGCTCGGTGAAGACCAGACAGCGAAGTTCCTTCATTCCGGGCCTCCACCCGACTGGCGTCCAGACCGGCCTCCGGGCTGTCCAGCCCGGCCATCCGCCGCACCTCCCTACTGTCCGCCCTGCATCCGCGGCGCGCAATCGACAAATTTAAGCGAATTTATGCGAAATTGTAAAAACGGTGCCGCCATCCCGGGCCCATCCCCGGCCCCAAGCGCGACACAGCACCGCTTTTCCCTTACTGGGGGTTGACCCGGCCGGGAAATGCGGACAATGGAAGGACCGTTCGCCCACCTTCATCCTTCACCCGGCATCCTCCACCCGGCGCCCCGTCTCAAGGAATTGGCTTTCATGTCGCAGACCGCATCCAGCCACGACGTCCTCACCACCGATGTCGTCATCGTCGGCGCCGGCCCCGTCGGCCTGTTCGCCGTGTTCGAATGCGGCATGCTGAAGATGCGTTGCCATGTGGTGGATGCGCTGGACATGGTTGGCGGCCAATGCACCGCGCTCTATCCGGAAAAGCCGATCTACGACATCCCGGCCCATCCCTCGATCGAGGCGGCCGACCTGATCGACCGGCTGGCGGAACAGGCAGCCCCCTTCGCGCCCACCTATCACCTGGGCCAGCAGGTGGAGAAGCTGACCCGCCAGGACAGCGGCCGCTGGCTGGTGGAGACCAGCATCGGCACGAAGATCGACGCCCAGGCGGTCATCATCGCCGCCGGCAGCGGCGCCTTCGGCCCCAACCGCCCGCCGCTCGACGGGCTGGAAGCCTATGAGGGCAAGTCGGTCTTCTACATGGTGCGCCGTCGCCAGGACTTCGCAGGCAAGAAGGTGGTGATCGCCGGCGGCGGCGACAGCGCGGTCGACTGGGCGCTGTCGCTGGCCGATGTCGCCGACCGCGTCTATGTCGTCCACCGCCGTCCGAAGTTCCGTGCCGCGCCGGAAAGCGTCGCCCGCATGGACGCGCTGGTGCGCGAGGGGCGGATCGAGATGGTGGTGCCCTACCAGCTCTCCGGCCTGGACGGCGAGAACGGCCAGCTGACCGCCGTGCGCGTCGCCACGCTGGACGGTGAGGAAAAGGCGCTGCCGGCCGATGCCCTGCTCGCCTTCTTCGGCCTGTCGATGAATCTCGGCCCCATCGCCGACTGGGGCCTGGATCTGGAGCGCAGCCACATTTCGGTGGCTCAGCCCGGCTGCGCCACCAACGTCCCGGGCGTCTTCGCCATCGGCGACATCGCCACTTATCCGGGCAAGCTGAAGCTGATCCTCTGCGGCTTCGCCGAAGCGGCCCAGGCCGCCCACTCCATCCGCCCGCTGGTCTATCCGGGCGAGGCCCTGCATTTCGAATATTCCACGTCCAAGGGCGTGCCCGGCGCGGCCTGATCCTTGGGCGCCCCACCCGCGGGCCCAACGGAAAGCGGGTGGGCCTCCGCTTGCGCTCTCCCGCGCCGCACCGCATCATCGCGGCAACGAAAACGTCGCCAACGACGAGACGGGGGAGTTTGCCATCATGTCGACCGCCAAGCAGTGCGTCACCCTGGCCGCCATCGCCGGATTGGCGCTGGCCGCCGCATCACAAACGGCTCTGGCCCAACCGCGCACCGACCTCGTCGTCGGCATGGCGCTGGAGCCGCCGCATCTCGATCCCACCGCCGGGGCGGCCGGCGCCATCAAGGAAGTCACCTACGCCAACCTGTTCGAACCGCTGCTGCGCGTCGACGGCGACGGCAAGCTGGTCCCCGGTCTGGCGGAGCGCTGGACGGTCTCGGAAGACGGGTTGACCTACCGCTTCACCCTGCGCGCGAACGCCAAGTTCCATGACGGCACCGCCGCCGATTCCGCCGACGTGAAGTTCACCCTGGACCGCGCCCGCGCCGCGGACTCGGTGAACGCGCAGAAGGCCTATTTCGCCCCGATCGCCCAGGTGGAGACGCCGGACCCGCAGACGGTCGTCGTCATCCTGTCGCGTCCCGACGGCCTGTTCCTGTTCCATATGGCCAGCGGCGACGCCGCCATCGTCGCTCCGGAATCGGCGCCGACCAACAAGCAGAAGCCCGTCGGCACCGGTCCCTTCAAGTTCGACCGCTGGGTCGCCGGCGACCGCGTCTTGCTGGTCCGCAACCCCGACTATGACGGGGCAAAGCCCAAGCTCGACCGCGTGACCTTCCGCTTCATCAGCGACCCCGCCGCCCAGGTGGCGGCGCTGAAGGCCGGCGATATCGACGCCTTCACCCTGTTCAGCACCTACGAGGCGCTGCCGGAGTTCCGCAGCGATCCGAAATTCACCGTGACGGTCGGCTCGACGGAGGGTGAGACCGTCCTGTCCACCAACAACGCCCGCAAGCCTTTCGATGACGTCCGCGTCCGCCGCGCCATGGCCCACGCCATCGACCGCAAGACGCTGATCGAGGGCGTGCTGTACGGCAACGGCGCCGCCATCGGCAGCCATTTCCCGCCGCACCGCGAGGGCTATGCCGACCTGACCGGGATGTACCCCCACGACCCGGCGAAGGCGAAGGCCCTGCTGGCCGAGGCAGGCTATCCCAACGGCTTCGACACCACGCTGCGCCTGCCGCCACCACCCTATGCGCGCCGCGGTGGCGAACTGGTCGCCGCCATGCTGGCCGAGGCCGGCATCCGCGTGAAGATCGAGCCGGTGGAATGGGCGGCTTGGCTGGAAAAGACGTTCAAGGGCAAGGATTACGACCTGACCATGATCGCCCACACCGAGCCGCTGGACATCGACATCTATGCCCGGTCCGACTACTACTTCAACTATAAGAGCGAGCGCTTCAACGCCCTGAACGAGGAGCTGAACCGCAGCCAGGATCCGGCCAAGCGCAACGCGCTCTACGGCGAACAGCAGAAGATCCTGGCGGAGGATGCGGTCAACGGCTTCCTCTTCATGCTGCCGTCGGTGACGGTGCAGAAGGCCGGCCTGACCGGGATGTGGGTCAACCGCCCGGTCCAGGCCAACGACGTCACCAACGCCGCCTGGAAATGATGTCGAGCAAGTAAGGATAGCCCCCCTCGTGCTCGCTTTCCTGCTGCGACGGCTGGTCAGCCTGATCGTCACCGTCTGGCTGGCCACAATCGTGGTCTTCACCGTTCTGCAGCTGGTTCCCGGCGACCCGGCGCTGCTGATGCTGGGCGTCAATGCCCAGCCGGACACGCTGGCCGCGCTGCGCAGCCAGATGGGTCTCGACCAGCCGATCCTTACCCGCTATCTCGACTGGGCCGGCGGGTTGGCGCGCGGCGACCTCGGCATCAGCCTGACCTACGCCCGCCCGGTGGCGGAGCTGGTGGCGGAACGGTTGATGGTGACCCTGCCGCTGGCCCTGCTGTCGCTGGCCATCAGCACGGTGCTGGCCCTGCCGCTCGGCCTCTATGCCGCGGCGCGGCGGGGCAGGGGCGGCGACTGGGCGGTGCTGGGCTTCTCGCAGCTGGGCGTGTCGATGCCCAGCTTCTGGATCGCCATCCTGCTGATCCTGCTGTTCTCGCTGACCCTGCACTGGTTTCCGGCCGGCGGTTTTCCGGGGTGGGGCGTCGGCATCGGCCCGGCCCTGCATGCGCTGGTGCTGCCCGCCTTGGCGCTGGCGGTGCCGGAAGCCGCCATCCTCGCCCGCGTCACCCGCACCGCCGTGCTCGACACGCTGGGCGAGGACCATATCCGCACCGCCCGCGCCAAGGGGGTGGGCCGCACCGCCGTCCTGCTGCGCCATGCCCTGCCGAACGCGCTGATCCCGGTGGCGACGGTGCTGGGGCTGCAGATCTCCTTCCTCGTGGCGGGTGCGGTGGTGGTGGAGAATGTCTTCACCCTGCCGGGACTCGGCCGGCTGCTCTATCAGGCCATCGGCCAGCGCGACCTGATCGTCGTGCAGGGCGTGGTCGTGCTGCTGGCGCTGTTCGTGGTGGTGGTGAGCGCCCTGGTGGACATCGCCTGCGCGCTGGCCGACCCGCGGCCGAAAGCGGTGTCGTCGTGAGGCGGCAGCTTCCCCCCTCCCTCCATCTCGGCGCCGTCCTGACCCTGCTGCTGGTCGCCATGGCGCTGCTGTCTCTGTTGTGGACGCCCTACCCGGCGGAGCAGGTGCGCGTGGTCGCCCGGCTGAAGCCGCCCAATGCCGTCCATTGGCTCGGCACCGACCATTTCGGGCGCGACGTGCTGTCGATGATCATGGTCGGCGCCCGCAACTCGCTGGCGGTGGGGGCGGCGGCGGTCGGGCTCGGGCTGCTGGGCGGGGTGCCGCTCGGGCTGCTGGCCGCCGCGCTGGGCCGCTGGGGGGACGAGGTGGTGGCGCGGCTGGGCGATCTGGTCTTCGCCTTTCCCGCCGTGCTGACGGCGATCCTGCTGACCGCGGCGCTGGGGGCGGGAGCGATCAACGTCGTCGTGGCTCTCGCCCTGTTCAACGCCGCGGTGCTGGCCCGCGTCACCCGCGGCGCGGCGCTGGCGGCGTGGCGGCGGCCCTTCGTCGGGGCGGCGCTGGCGCTGGGGCGGGGGCCGCTGTCGGTGACGCTGGTTCATGTGCTGCCCAACATCGCCGGCATTATCGTGGTCCAGGCCACCGTCCTGTTCGCCGTCGCCATC
Source organism: Alphaproteobacteria bacterium (assembly GCA_046570145.1). Classification (GTDB taxonomy): domain Bacteria; phylum Pseudomonadota; class Alphaproteobacteria; order Azospirillales; family Azospirillaceae; genus Azospirillum. The sequence goes on along the minus strand of JBKHVJ010000310.1, from coordinate 2,491 downwards.
GTCAACGAGGCGGCGTTGAGCTATCTCGGCCTGGGCATCCAGCCGCCCAGCCCCAGCTGGGGCAAGATGCTGGGCGACGCCCAGACCTATCTGTTCACGGCGCCCCTGCAGGCGGTGTTTCCCGGCGTCGCCATCGCGCTCTGCGTGATGGGGCTGACGATGCTGGGCGACGGCCTGCGCGACTGGCTCGACCCGCGGCACCGGTCGTCGGGCGTGATGTGAGGGGGGACCCGCGGCGACATCTCACCCCACCGGCCGCGTCCGCTCCGACAGTTCGATCAGGTCCATCAGCTCGTTGCTTTTCCAATAGCGCGACTTGCCGACTTCGGTGCGCGCTGTCGCGACGAGGTCGTCGATGATCGCCTGCTCCTCGGCGCCGAGCACGCCGCCACGCTCCAGCCGGTGCGACAGCAGGCGGGTCATGTTGTGGCTGAAGGTCGGGATCCAGGCGCTGACGCGCTGGCCGAACACGCCGGCGATGGCGTTGATGCGCAGAAGATGGTCCATCCGTTCGTCGAGCGGGTCGGCATCCTCGAACTTCATCGCCTTCTCGACATTGGCGCGCAACTCCTCCAGCAGGTTTTCGCGCCACTTCACCAGATCGTAGGTCTCGAACCCGAAGTCGCGCGACATCGCCTGCCAGCGCCACAGCAGCCGGTCGAGCCAGACGATGTCGGCATGGTCGATCACCGGCTGACGCCGGGCGGCGGCGGCCTGGGCGGAGCGTTCCATCGCCACCGTGGCAACCCGCGCGCCGATGATCTTGGCCGCCTGGGTCCAGGCGTTGCGGAAAGCCGGCTCGCTGCGCCGGTCCTCCATCAGCCCAGCCGAAGTCGCGGCGTGGACCAGCTGGTCGAGCCGCTGCACCAGCGCCTCCAGCCTTGCCTTTTCCTTGGCGCTGGGCCGGATGGCGGAGCCGGGAACCCGGTCGTTCAGCTTGAGGATGACGGTCAGCGCCGCGGTCAGCGCGCGGGTGACGCCGACGAAATGGCCGGTCAGCGCCGCGGTCATGGCGTCGCCGCGGCCGGGATCGACGCCGCTCTGCCGGACATAGAGTGCGGCGACCGGATAATTGCGCTTCACCGTCAGAACCGACAGCGGCAACAGGTTCGCCAGATCGTCGCCGCAGCGGTCGCGCAGCTGGTCCGTCGCGTCCAGCAGGGTGTCGGCCAGCCCGTTCGCCTCGGCCTCGCCGTTGCAGGAGGCCGGGAAGTCCTCCAGCCGGTCGGCGACCGGCTTCACCGCCCCTTCGGCATTGGCCAGCACAAGATGCATCAGCCGCAGCGTGTTGATGTCGATGAAAGGCGTCTTTTCCAGGAATCCCGACATCAGGCGGGTGCGGCGCGGCCGGTTGCGCGACAGGCCGGCCAGCAGCTCGTCCACCGATTTCTTGTTCGCCAGCACAGCGTCCAGATGCTTCACCGCGGCGACGCGCATCCGCTCCTTCATCGCCGTGGCGACGGGAGAGCGCAGAACACGGTCGATCACGTCGCCGCGGGCCATCTCGTCCAGCGTTTCCTGCGCCTCCACCGCCAGCAGCGGGAAGGCGTCGCGGGCCAGCGCCTCCCACAGGGCGCCGACATCGACCCGCTGCAGCATGCCGGGGATGGACAGGCCGGCGTGGTACAGCACGTCGTCGTCGATCAGGAAGGCTTCGAACAGGTTGGTGAACAGGCGCCGGGCGCGGTTGGTGCGCTGACGGTTCAGATACTCGATGACATATTGGCGGACGAGCTGGACCCGGTCGGTCGGCTCGCTGTCCATGCCCTCGATCTCGCTCAGCAGGCTGTAGACGAGGCTTGCCGGCAGCCGCGCCACCAGCGCGTCGATCTTCTGCCGCAGCTCTTCCTGATGCTGCTCATCCGGGCGGGAATCGCCTGTCATGTCATCGGTCATGCGCGGGCCGCCACGCGATGTTGGAGGACGCTAGCGGGCGCAGACGCTCCGCCGCGCGCCATTTAGGACGCAAACGGTAAATTTTTATGTAATGAGCCGGAACACGCGCACCGACGCGCCGGCGCGTCCGCCGCATGCGGCGGGAAGACGCGCCGGCGGTTCGCCGTCAGCCCTGCCGCAGCTTGGCGATCGGCTGCGAGAACTGCAGCTCGATGTCCCAGGGGAAGTGGATCCAGGTGTCCTGGCTGACTTCGGTGATGAAGGTGTCGACCAGCGGCCGGCCGGCCGGCTTGGCGTAGACGGTGGCGAAATGCGCCTTCGGCAGCATCTTGCGCACGACTTCCGCCGTCTTGCCGGTGTCCACCAGGTCGTCGATGATCAGCCAGCCTTCGCCGTCGCCGGCATTGGCGCCCTCGACACCCTTCAGCACCGTCGCATTGCGCTGCTGCTGGTGATCGTAGCTGGAGACGCAGACGGTGTCGATCATGCGGATCTCCAGCTCGCGCGCGATAATCGCCGCAGGAACCATGCCGCCGCGCGTGATCGCGATGATGCCCTTCCACGGGCCACGGTCGATCAGGCGCCAGGCCAGCGC
>JBKHVJ010000309.1:0-28393 GCA_046570145.1 Alphaproteobacteria bacterium | reverse complement strand
CAGCTCACGTAGCTGAACAGACCCTCGCTGCGTTCGTCCGATCCGCGCATCGCCCCCTCGCCGGCCGCATTCTCCTCGACCCGAGAGAATCACGACCGACCGGCCATGCACAGCCCTTTTTCCGCGTCCTGTTAGCGGTGGCGGAGGCGGAACACCTCCATTTGAAATTGCAGAGCATCGAGTTGGCGGCGGACCTCTCGGGCCTGCTTCAGCTCTGCACCATGCCAACGATTCATGATCCCGATGAAAAACGATCATGATCCGCCGCAGGCACATCGGTGACGGCCTGTTTTCCGATCAAGCTGCAATGCCAAACAATCGCGGAAAGATACAGGATTTCCAGCGGCTTTTCGGCGTGTGCGCTGCACAAAAACTATTCGCGCCGTTCATGTGCGCAATATTTGGGCAGAGCTTTGCCCGATCTGCCGTCCTCCCGCTGCCCTTTCCTCCTGCCGCGGCCATGTGACACCGTTTGGTTCGAGCGGAATCCAAGGTCCACCGCAAGGACCGGAAAACAGAGGGGCTTTCATGATGATGCGACGTTTGGTGGCACGAGCCGTGCTCTCGGCGATCCTCCTGTCCGGAACGGCGATGTCGGTCCAGGCCGCAGGCACGCTCAAGGTCTCGGTGGACTCCAACCTGAACACGCTCGATCCCGCCAAGATGAAGGGCGGGCAGGAGTATGTCGCCGCCTACCTGATCTTCAACGGCCTGACCGTCATCGGCCATGACATGACGGTGAAACCCGATCTGGCCGAGCGCTGGGAACACAGCGACGACCTGAAGACCTGGACCTTCCATCTCCGCAAGGGCGTGAAGTTCCACAACGGCCGCGACCTTGAAGCCGAGGATGTCGTCGCCACCATCGCCCGCATCCAGGACAAGGCGACCGGCTCCACCGCCCGCGTCAATTTCGAGATCGTGGAGTCGATGAAGGCGCTGGACCCGGCGACCGTCCAGTTCCAGTTGAAGAGCCCCTACGCCGGCTTCGCCGAACTTTTCGGCGAACGGCAGGCGCGCATCGTTCCGCGCGATGCCTTCGACACGCTGGCCACCAAGCCGGTCGGCACCGGCCCGTTCGAGTTCGTGTCCTTCGCCCCCGGCGACCGCGTCGTCCTGAAGCGCAACGCGAACTATTTCGAACCGGGGCTGCCGAAGCTGGATGAGGTCGTGTTGCGCATCCTGCCGGAATCGGCGGCCCAGGTGGCGGCGCTGACCACCGGCGAGCTGGATCTGGTGTGGAACCTGCCGCTGGAGGCCATCGAGAAGGTCAAGGCCGACACGAAGCTGAAGATCGATTCCGTCCCGACATCCACCTGGGACGGTGTCATCATGAACAACACGGTGAAGCCCTTCGACGATCCGCGCGTCCGCAAGGCGGTGGCGATGGCGCTGGACAAGCAGGCCATCACCCAGATCGCGCTGTTCGGCAACGGCACGCCGACCCATTCGCCGATCCCGCCCAGCCATCCCTTCTTCAACAAGGACCTGAAGATCGCCAAGGGCGATCCGGCGGGTGCGAAGAAGCTGCTGGCCGAAGCTGGATATCCCAACGGGTTCGAGGTCACGCTGCACACGCCCGCCGGCCGGGCCACCCGCGAACGGCTCGGCCTTGCCGTCCGTGAACTGCTGAAGCCGGCCGGCATCACCGTCAACGTGCAGCGCGTGCCGTTCGACGTCTTCCTGAAGGACATCGAGGGCAAGGCCGGCTTCTACATCGACGGCTTCTTCAGCCGCCCGACCATCGATACGTCCGTCTACCCCTGGTACCATTCGCGCGGGTCGTGGAACACCGCGCTGTGGAGCTATTCCAACCCGAAGATGGACACGCTGCTGGACGGCGCCCGCCAAGCCAAGAGCGACGATGAGGCGAAGTCGCTCTACACCCAGGTCCAGGCGCTGGCGGTGGAGGATTCGCCGGGCGTCATCCCCTACGTCATCAACCACATCAACGGGTTGAACGCCAAGGTCAAGGGGTTCCAGTCGCACCCGATGATGTTCCTCGACCTGCGCAACGTGTCGGTCGATTGAGGCCGAACCGGGGACCGGCCGCGCCCGCCGCCGCCGGTCCCCCCTCTTTCCGACGGGGATGCCGCCATGTTCGCCTACATCCTGACCCGGCTCGCCTCCCTGGCGCTGATCCTGGTCGTCATGTCGGTCCTGATCTTCCTGGTGACCCAGGCGATGCCGGGCGACGTCGCCTCGATGATCGCCGGCCAGTTCGCTTCCAAGGAGGTCGTGGACGCCATCGCGGTCAAGCTGGGCCTCGACCAGCCGCTGATCGTCCAGTACGGACGCTGGGCCGCCGGCATCCTGCAGGGCGACCTCGGCCGCTCGCTGGTGCTGGAACAGCCCATCGGCCCCATCCTGATGGAGGCGCTGGCGCGGTCGCTGGTGCTGGCCGTCGTGGCGCTGGCGGTGGTGGCGGTGGTCGGCATCGCGCTCGGCGTGCTGGCGGCGGTGCGGCGCGGCAAACTGACCGACCAGATGGTCTCCGGAATCTCCTATCTCGGCATCGCGGTTCCCGACTTCTTCTGGGCCATCGTGCTGGTCCTGATCTTCGGCAGCTACCTGAAGCTGCTGCCCACCGGCGGCTATACCCCGATCGCCGAGGGTTTCCTGCCCTGGGCCGCCCATCTGGTGCTGCCGGTCGTCACGCTGGTGCTGATGCTGCTGGCGCGCATCGCCCGGCTGACCCGCTCCAGCATGATCGACGTGCTCCAGACCAACTACGTGAAATTCGCCCGCGCCAAGGGCATGCCGGAGTCGGTGGTGATCCTGCGCCATGCGCTGAAGAACGCGCTTTTGCCGACGATCACGGTGCTGGCCATCGATTTCGGCCTGATCCTAGGCGGTGTGGTGGTGATCGAGACGATCTTCTCCTATCCCGGCATGGGACGGCTGCTGCTGTTCGCCATCCAGCGCCACGACCTGCCGCTGATCCAGGCGACCATCCTGATCGTGTCCGCCGCCTACTGTCTCGCCAACCTGACCGCCGACCTGCTCTACGCCTTCGTGAACCCGAAGATCCGCCACGGCATGAGGGCCTCCTGACATGACCGAAGCGCCTTCCATCCGATCCGCCCCGCGGCGGCGCCTGCCGGCGCACCTGTCGGGCCTGCCCGCCTCGCTGATCGTCGGCATCGTCCTGCTGGCCCCGCTGGTGGTGGCGGCCGTCGCCGGCTCGTGGCTCGCACCCTACCCTTACGACGAGATGAACATCCTGAGCCGGCTGCATCCGCCGGGGCCCGATTTCTGGTTCGGCACCGACGAGTTCGGCCGCGACGTGTTCAGCCGCACCCTGGTCGGCACCGGCAGCTCGCTGGTGATGGGCGTCGCCGCCACGGCGCTGAGCCTGCTTGCCGGCGTGCCGCTGGGGCTGGTCGCCGGCTACAAGGGCGGTCGCGTCGGCGAGGCGATCATGCGCGCCATGGACGTGCTGATGTCCTTCCCGCCGATCCTGCTGGGCATCCTGGTGCTGGCCGTCACCCCGCCGGCGCAGTGGAAGGCCATCGCCGCCATCGGCATCGTCTATGTGCCGCAGGTGGTGCGGCTGACCCGCGCCATCACGCTGGAACTGATGCAGGAGGAGTTCATCACCGCCGCCCGGCTGCGCGGAGAGAGCGCGACCTACATCCTGTTCCAGGAAATCCTGCCGAACATCTGGCCGCCGCTGGCGGTGGAGGCCAGCCTGCGCGTGGTCTTCGCCATCCTGCTCGGCGCCTCGCTCAGCTTCATCGGCATGGGGGCGCAGCCGCCCTCCTCCGATTGGGGCCTGATGATCAGCGAGGCGCGGCCCTTCGTGGAACAGGCGCCGTGGATCGCGCTGTGCCCCGGTTTCGCCCTGGCCATCGCGGTGATCGGCATCAACCTGCTGGGCGACGGGCTACGTGCCCTGCTCGACCCCCGCAACATGGGAGCGCACTGAGATGATGACCGCTCCGCAAGCGCGTCCGGCCGTACCGCCGGTGATCGCTCCGGCGACGACGCCCGAGCCGGCGCCTCTGCTGGACATCCGCGGCCTGACCATCAGCTACGGCAATGCCCGCGGCACGCTGCGCGCCGCCAGCGACGTCAGCTTCGCCATCCGCCCCGGCGAGGTGATGGGGCTGGTCGGCGAATCCGGATCGGGCAAGAGCACCATCGCCATGGCGATCCTCGATCTGCTGGGCGGCGGGGGACGGGTGGAGTCGGGAGAGATCCTGTTCGACGGCGTCGATCTCCGCCGGCTGCCGGCTGCCGAGCGCCGGGCGCTGCGCGGGGACAAGATCGCCGCCGTCTTCCAGGATCCCTTCACCTCCCTGAACCCGGCGCTGACCGTCGGCCGCCAGATCGCCGAACCGCTGATCCGCCACAAGGGTCTCTCCGCCCGGCAGGCCGCGGTCCGGGTGGAGGAACTGCTGGCCGAGGTCGGCATCCGCGACCCCCGCCGGGTCGCCGCCTCCTATCCGCACGAGTTGTCGGGCGGCATGCAGCAGCGGGCGCTGATCGCCACCGCGCTCGGCTGCGAACCGAAGCTGCTGATCCTCGACGAGCCGACCACCGCGCTGGACGTGACGGTGGAGGCCCGCATCATCGACCTGCTGGCGAAGCTGTGCGACAGCCACCGGCTGAGCGCGCTGTTCGTTTCCCATAATCTGGGCATCGTCAACCGGATCTGCGAAACCGTCACCGTGCTGTATGGCGGGGTGGTGGTGGAGACGGGGCGGACCGGCCGCGTGCTGTCCCACCCGGCCCACCCCTATGCCAAGGGGCTGGTCGCGGCCCTGCCGCGCATCACCGCCGAACGTCGCCACCGCCTGCCCTCCATCCCCGGAACGGTCGCCAAGCTGAGCGGCGCGGTCACCGCCTGCGTCTTCGCCCCCCGCTGCCCCTTCGCCGAGGAGACCTGCCGCAGCCTGCCCCAATCGATGCGGATGGACGAGGCCGGGGAGGGCGTGCGCTGCTGGAAGGCCGACGCCTTGGCCGGCACGCCATGGCCGGACGAGGATGCCGGCGCCGCCCGTCCACCCAGGGCGCTGCCGGAACGGGCGGCTCCGCTGGTGGAGGTGGAGCATCTGCGCAAGATCTACGGCGCGAACCGGTCCATCCTGCCCTGGTTGCGCCGCGCCGGCACCGTGGCGGTGGACGATGTGTCCTTCACCGTCGGCCGCGGCGAGGTGGTCGGGGTGGTCGGTGAAAGCGGCAGCGGCAAGAGCACCATCGGCCGCGCCCTGCTGGCGCTGACCGAACCCAGCGCCGGCACGGTGCTGTTCGACGGCGCCGACCTGACGCGGCAGGTGAAGCGCGGCGACCAGGATTTGCGCCGCCGCGCCCAGCTGGTCTTCCAGAACTCCGCAGCCTCTCTGAACCCGCGCAAGACCGTGGGGGCGGCGATGGACCGGCCGCTGGTGCTGGCCGGCAGGGCGGATGCGGAGGAACGGCGCAAGACCGTCGCCGGCCTGCTGACCCGCGTCGGGCTGCCGGCCGCCTATGCCGACCGCTACCCGCATGAACTGAGCGGCGGCGAGCGCCAGCGCGTCAACATCGCCCGCGCTCTCGCCACCAATCCGGACTTCGTCGTCTGCGACGAGGCGGTGTCGGCGCTCGACGTGTCGGTGCAGGCAAACATCCTGAACCTGCTGGCCGAACTGCGCGACGAGATGGGGCTGTCCTATCTCTTCATCACCCATGACATCGCGGTGGTGTCGCACATCGCCGACCGCGTGCTGGTCGTCTATGGCGGCACCATCTGCGAGGAAGGCCCGATCGCCAGCGTGCTCCGCCCGCCCTACCATCCCTATACCGAGGCGCTGCTGTCCGCCGTGCCGCGGCTGGCGGAGGACGGGCAGGAGACGCCGCGGATCCTTCTGGAGGATGCCGCCGCCGCACCCGGCGGCCGGGGCTGCGCCTTCGCCGCCCGCTGTCCGCGCAAACTGGGGGCTGTCTGCGACGAACAGGCCCCGCCGGTCCATGAGACGGCCGACGGCCACCGCATCGCCTGCCACATCCCGCTGGCGACGCTGGCCGAACGCGCGTCGGTCTTTCCGGAACTCATCGGGGGCGACGCCCGGCACTGACCTGACGCCCTGCCGCCCAGCCATATCCGTCAGCGACGCTCCCGCGGGGGGCGGCGGACGCCTTCTTCTTGCCCTTTAGAACCGATCCCGCATACCGGAACCAGGGAACCCGCCATGACCGTCCACACCCGCATCCGTCAGTTCAACACCAAGAAGACCTATCCCGAACAGGCGCTGGACAACGACCTGTGCCAGACCGTCGTCGCGCGCGGCACCATGGTCTTCGTCCGCGGCCAGATCGGCCAGAACCTCGACACCAGCGAAAGCGTCGCGGTGGGCGACGCCGCCGGCCAGACCGAGCAGGCGATGGCCAACATCAAGATGCTGCTGGAAGAGGCCGGCTCGCAGCTGGAGCACATCTGCAAGATCACCGTCTACATCACCGATCCGCGCTATCGCGAGCCGGTCTACCGCACCATCGGCAAATGGCTGAAGGGGGTCTATCCGGTGTCGACCGGCATCGTGGTCAGCGCGCTCGCCCGCCCGGAATGGGTGGTGGAGGTCGACGCGACCGCCGTGATCCCCGACGCCTGAGGCGCGGCGCGCCCTTCGCCCATCCATCATGAACCGACAAGAAGAACCGGCCACCATGAGCACCAACCTGACCAACCCGCCGCGCCGCGAGCTGCAGAGCTTTCTCGATTTCCCGATCTGCACCGACATCGACCAACTCGACGGCCATATCGGCATCCTCGGCATTCCCTACGGCGATCCCTATTCGATCGACGAGGTGACCAACGACCAGACCAACGCCCCGACCTGGGTGCGCCGCTACACCGAGCGCGCGTTGCGCAAGCTGGAGCGCTGGGATTTCGACATCGGCGGTCCGCTGCTGGGCGGCAAGGACATCAAGGTGGTGGATTGCGGCGACGTGAAAGCCGATCCGCGCGATCTCGACCAGCATTACCGCAACGCCGAGGCGGTGGTGCGCCGGATGCTGGCCAAGGGCATGCTGCCCATCGTCATCGGCGGCGACCACGGCATCCCGATCCCGGTCCTACGCGCCTATGACGACCAGGGGCCGATCACGCTGGTCCACATCGACGCCCATCTGGACTGGCGCGACGACGTGAACGGCGCCCGCAACGGTTATTCCAGCCCGATCCGCCGCGCCGCGGAAATGGACCACATCGGCCAGATCTTCCAGATCGGCCTGCGTTCGGCCGGCAGCGCCCGGCCGGAAGAGGTCGAGGCCGCGCTGTCCTATGGCGCGGTGCTGGTCCCCGACGTGGAATTGCAGGACGTCGGGATGAAGGCCGTTCTGGACCGCATCCCCGACGGCGGCCGCTATTACCTGACCATCGACGCGGACGGCATGGACCCGACCATCATGCCGGCGGTCAACGGCCCCGCCCCCGGTGGCGTCACCTATCCGCAGATCCGCACGCTGATCCACGGGCTGGTGGCCAAGGGCCGCGTCGTCGGCATGGACATCGTGGAGATCACGCCCAAGAAGGATCTCAACGGCATCACCGCCATCACCGCAGGGCGCATCATCTGCAACCTGATCGGCAAGACCATCCAGGCCGGCTATTTCGACGCCAAGTGACGATGAACAAGTGACGATGAGGGGGAGTGCAAGGCGATGACTGCCGCGCGCCGGCTCGACCGGCTGTTCTGCGACCGGGCGCTGCTGGCCGACGGCTGGGCATCGGGGGTGCTGCTGGGTTTCGACGCCCAGGGGCTGATCACAGGGCTGGAGGCGGGGCTCGACGCCCCGCCGGTCGGGGTCGAGCGGGCCGCCGGCCCCCTCATCCCCGGCATGCCCAACCTGCACAGCCACGCCTTCCAGCGGGCGATGGCCGGTCTGACCGAGCGGGCCGGGCCGGCGGAGGACAGCTTCTGGACCTGGCGGGAGGTGATGTACGGCTTCGTCGGCCGCATCGATCCCGACAGCCTCCAGGCGGTGGCGGCGATGGCCTATGCGGAGATGCTGGAGCGGGGCTATACCTCGGTGGCGGAGTTCCATTACCTCCACCACGATGCCGATGGCCGGCCCTATGCCGATTTGGCCGAGACCTCGAAACGCATCCTCGCCGCGGCGGACGCCACCGGGATTGGTCTGACCCACCTGCCGGTGCTCTACGCCCAGGGCGGCTTCGGCGGACAGCCGGCGGGCGAGGGGCAGCGCCGCTTCCTGAACGATTCCGACAGGCTGCTGGCCATCGTCGAGGCCTGCCGCGCCGCGCCCGGCGGCCACCGCACCGGCCTCGCCCTCCATTCCCTGCGCGCGGTGTCGCCCGACGCCATGGCGGCGGCGCTGAGTGGCTTGTCGGCGCTCGACCCGGCGGCGCCGGTCCACATCCATGTCGCCGAGCAGACGGCGGAGGTGGATGCCTGCCTCGCCTGGTCGGGCCGGCGGCCGGTGCAATGGCTGCTCGACCGCGGCTGGCCGGGGCCCTCCTGGTGCCTCGTCCATGCGACCCACGTCACGCCGGACGAGGTCGCGGGGATCGCGGCGTCAGGGGCCATCGCGGGACTCTGCCCGACGACTGAGGCGGATCTGGGCGACGGGCTGTTTCCGGCCCGCGATTTCCTGACCCGAGGTGGACGGTTTGGCGTCGGGTCCGACAGTCAGGTCATCATCGACGCAGCGGAGGAATTGCGGCTGCTGGAGTTCGGGCAACGGCTGGCCGCGCGGCGGCGCAACCTTCTGGCCCCGGAAGCCGGCGCCTCGACCGGGGCGGCGCTCTACCGGGCGGCGGTGGCCGGAGGCGCGCAGGCGCTCGGCCTGCCGGAGCCGGCGGGCGGTCTCGCCACGGGCCAGCGCGCCGATCTCGTCGTGCTGAACCCCGACGATCCGCGGCTGTACGGCCGGACCGACGACATTCTGCTGGACTCCTACGTCTTCGCCGGCGCCCGCAGCGCGATGCGCGACGTGGTGGCGGGGGGCCGGCTGGTGGTGCGGGACGGCCGGCATGTCGATGCCGACGCCATCGCCAAGGGCTGGCGCCGTGCCGTCGACCGCTTGAACGCCGCCTGACAGGCTCATCGAAGAAGCGAGGGGAAATCCCATGACGGCGACCATCGACATTCTGGAACGGCTGGTTGCCTTCCGCACCGTCAGCCGCGACAGCAACCTGGAGCTGATCCGCTGGGTGCAGGAGCGGCTGGAGGCCGCCGGGGCAACCACATGGCTGGTGCCGAGCGAGGATGGCCGCAAGGCCAACCTGTTCGCGACGCTGGGCCCTGCGGATCGCCCCGGCGTCATGCTGTCGGGGCACAGCGACGTGGTGCCCGTCGAAGGGCAGGCCTGGACCGGCGATCCCTTCCGGCTGATCCGCCGGGACGGCAAGCTGTTCGGCCGGGGCACCGCCGACATGAAGGGTTTCATCGCCGCAAGCCTCGCCCTGTTCGACTGCGCCGCCGGACGGACCCTGTCCCAGCCCCTGCATCTGGCCCTGTCATACGACGAGGAGGTCGGCTGTCTCGGCGTCCGGCGCCTGATCGAGATGATGGCGGCCCTGCCCGTCCGTCCGCGCTTCTGCATCGTCGGCGAACCGACCGGCATGCAGGTGGTCACCGCCCACAAGGGCAAGACGGCTCTCAGCGCCGACTGTCACGGCGTCGAATGCCATTCTAGCCTGGCGCCGCAGGGTTTGAACGCGATCCACATGGCCTGCGACCTGCTGACGGGATTGCGCCGCATCCAGGACCGGCTGCGCGACGAAGGCGCACATGACGCCGCCTACGACGTGCCCTGGACCACGATCCATGCCGGCGTCATCCAGGGCGGCGAAGCACTGAACATCGTGCCGAACCGCTGCCGTCTCGACTTCGAAATCCGCCATCTGCCGCAGGATCCGGTGGAGCCGCTTCTGGACGCCATCCGGGAGGAGGCCGACGGCATCGTCCGGCGCCTGCGGTCCGACTTCCCCACCGCCGGACTGTCGATCGGCGAGTTGTCCAGCTATCCGGCGCTCGACACCGACGGCAACGCGGAGGTGGTGGCGTTCGTCAAGGCGCTGACCGGCGGCAACAGCACCGGCAAGATCTCCTTCGGGACGGAAGGCGGATTGTTCCAGCGCCGGCTGTCCATGCCCACCGTGGTGTGCGGCCCCGGCAGCATCGGCGAAGCCCACAAGCCCGACGAGTTCATCACCGAGGAACAGCTGGGCGCCTGCGACCGCATGCTGGAGGCCCTGCTCGTCAAGCTGGCGTGACGGCCACGGCAAACGACATTTTTGCCCACCACGGCAAAGCCCCGTCCATGCCGATCTTCTCCTTGCGGGATGCGTGCCGAGCCGATATGTAATGTTATAACGTTACGTTCTGACATGTAACGCGATCGAGCAACGACCGGACCGGTATGACGATGACCCATTTGCGGATCGATTTGCGGACGCCCTCCCCGGCCTCACACCGCTTCCGACGCGCGAGGCGACGCCCCATGACCGGCCCGACATAAGCAGGGCCGACATCGGCGCCCAAGTCAGGGTTAGGCCGCAAAGAAATTTCCCGCGGCCATTCCGTTTCGAACCTTGACCTCTGCGGCCGGGTCGCTCATGAATGGCCCTGGTACTGGTTCTTCCGGCGGCCGCCGCCGGAAGCTAAGAGGGAATCCGGTGAGCCGCGCCGCGCGGCGAGACCGGAGCTGTCCCCGCAACTGTGAGCGGTGAGCCGTTCCGTCATTTCCTGCCACTGGCGCCTGTCGGCGCTGGGAAGGCCGGACGGACCGGTGATGACCCGCAAGCCAGGAGACCTGCCAGCGCCAAAACGAAACGTCCTCGGGCGGGGTGTCCCGGTGGAACGCTTGCCACCGCACGTCCGGATTCCGCGCCGGATTGGCCGCGTGTTCCGCAATGCGTCCGCCTCCACCCTCCCGCCCGCAACGGCAGGATGCACGGATGACGCCAGCGCCTTTCCCCACAAGGCAACTCCACCCCCGCCAGACCTCCGCCGTCGTGGCGGAGGGGCTGAACTGCGAGCTGGCCGGCCGCAAGGTCCTGTCGGACATCGGCTTTTCCGTTCCGCACGGGGCGGTCCTCGGCATTCTCGGGCCGAACGGCTCGGGCAAGACCACGCTGCTGCGCTGCCTTGCCGGCCTGCAGGCGCCCTCTGCCGGACAGATACGCATCGACGGCGCCGATCCGCGCGCCCTGCGCCCGGCCGAGCTTGCCCGCCGCCTTGCGCTCCAGGCGCAGGACTCCGCCGCCGCACTCGGTTTCACCGTGCGCGACGTGGTCGGCATGGGGCGGCTGGTCCACCGCCGTTCAGTCTTCTCGGGAAGCGGGGCGGAGGATCGCGCCATCGTCGAGGATGCGCTGGCCCGGCTGGAGCTGGAGGCGCTGGCCGAGCGGCCGGTCGAACAGCTGTCGGGCGGCGAGCGGCAGCGGGTGATGATCGCCCGCGCCCTGGCGCAGCGCCCGCGCATCCTGCTGCTGGACGAGCCGACAAACCATCTGGACATCCAGCACCGCTTCGCCGTCCTCGATCTGGTGCGCTCGCTGGGCATCACCGTGGTGATGACGCTGCACGACATCGAACTGGCGGCGCGCTGGTGCGACCGCCTGCTGCTGCTGAAGGACGGCCGCCTGCAGGCCCACGCCGTGCCGGAAGAGGCGCTGACGGCGGAACGGCTCACCTCCGTCTACCGGGTCGCCGCCGCCGTGGACCGCCGCCCGTGCGACGGCCGGCTGCGCATCGACCTGTCGCCGCTGCCGCCTCGCCGGATGGATCTCGCATGAGCCCGGCCCTGTTCCGACCCATCGTCCGCAGCGCCCTGCTCGCCGCCGGGCTTGCATTGCCCACCGCTCCCGCCTCTGCGCAGAGCTATCCGGTGGAGGTGGCGAACTGCTTCGAGACCGCCCGCTTCACCGCCCCTCCCAAGCGGCCGATGGTCCATGACGTCAACATGGCACAGACCATGCTGGATCTCGGGCTGGCCGACCGGCTGGTCGCGGTTTCCGGCATCGCCGGGGCCGAGCGCCACCTGATCGCACCGCCCGGTGCGGTCGCCGCCCTGCCCCAACTGCCCGACCGCGCCCCGACGCTGGAGGCGGTGCTGGCCGCCGACCCGGATTTCCTGTTCGCCGGCTGGAGCTATGGCTTCAACGAGGCGCGCGGCCTCACCCCGGCCCGCCTCGCCGAGATGGGCGTCACCACCTACACGCTGCGGGAAAGCTGCATCCGCATCGGCCCGCGCGAGCCGATCGGCATGGAGACGCTCTACGCCGACCTGCTGGCGCTGGGCCGGATCTTCGGCATCGCCGACCGGACGGAAGCGATGGTCGCCGACTTCCGCCGCCGTGTCTCCGCCGTGACCCGGCTGACCGCCACCGCCGCCCAGCGGCCGCGCGTCATGTATTGCGACGATTGCCACACCGACGCCGCCCCACTGTCGGTGGGGCGCGAGGGCATGACCAGCCTGCTGATGGAACTGGCCGGCGGCCGCAACATCTTCGACGACATCGCCAACAGCTATGTCCGGGTCAGCTGGGAGGAGATGGCGCGGCGCGACCCGCAATGGATCATCGTCAGCGACCACCGCATCCCGGCCGAATCCGCCATCCGCCACCTGCTGTCGGCCCCGCAGCTGGCCGACGTCGAGGCGGTGCGCAAGCGGCAGTTCATCGTCCTGACCTATGCCGAGCAGACCCCCTCGACGCGCAATGCCGATGCGCTGGAGCGGATGGCCCGGACGCTGCACCCGGAGCTGTTCCAGCCATGAACCGCCCCAGCGCGCTGCGTCTGTGCCTGATACTGGCCGCCGCCCTGATCCTGTCCCTGGTCGCCGCGGTCGGTTTCGGCGCCGCCCGCATCCCCACGGCCACCGTCTGGTCGGTCGTCACGCACGAGCTTTGGCCGGCGGCCTTTCCGGCGCAGGGCTTCGGCCGGGCGGAGCGCAACATCGTCTGGGAATTGCGGCTGCCCCGCGTTCTTCTGGGCGCGCTGGCCGGCGCCGGGCTGGCCGCGGTGGGGGCGGTGCTGCAGGTGGTGACGCGCAACCCGCTGGCCGACCCCTACCTGTTCGGCGTGTCGGCCGGCGCGTCGGTCGGGGCGGTGAGCGTCATCCTGTTCGCCGGCGTGATGGCCGGGACGTTGAGCCTGCCCGCCGCCGCCTTTCTCGGCGCGCTCGCCGCCATGCTGGCCGTCTTCGCCGCCGCGCGCGGACGCGACGGCAGCATCACCAGCGAGCGGCTGGTTCTGACCGGCGTCGCGGTCGCCTTCATCCTGCACGCCGTCACCAACGCCCTGATCGTCGCGACGGCGGACCGCAGCGCCGACGCGGCGCTGTTCTGGATGATGGGCGGCTTCGGCACCGCGCGCTGGAGCGTCCTGCCGGCACCGGCGCTGCTGACGCTGTGCGGGCTCGGCTGGCTGTGGCTGCGGGCCGAGACGGTCAACACGCTGGCGCTCGGCGACGATGCGGCCCGCTCGCTCGGCACCGATCCGCAGAGGCTGCGGCTGGAGCTGTTCGTCGTCACCGCGCTGATGACCGGCGCGCTGGTGTCGGCCTGCGGCGGCATCGGCTTCGTCGGGCTGGTGCTGCCCCACATCGCGCGCCTGCTGGTGGGCGGGCATCTGCGGACGCTGCTGCCGGTGGCTGCCCTCGGCGGGGCCTTGCTCCTGCTCTGGGTCGATGTCGCCGCACGGACGCTGTTCGCCCCGCGCGAGATCCCCGTCGGCGTGGCCACGGCCCTGGTCGGCGGCGCCTTCTTCGTTTGGCTGATGCGCCGCCGCCCGGCCCCGTAAAGTCCGGAGCACCCTCTTGGGAAAACCCGAACCGACCTCGAAGGACCGCCTTCGCGGATCGCCTTGCCATGCACTTTTCCACGTCAAACTGGAGGACCATCGATGCCGCCTGCCCGTTCCCGCCGCCGCCCCGCTCCCCTGGCGGCGATGTTCCTGGTCGCGGCCACCGTCACGCCCACGGCCGCAAGTGCCGAGGAGGGCGACGCGCCGTTCACGCTCTCCCCTGTCACGGTGACCGGCCGCTCCACTGGCACTGCCCCCGCGGGTCTGGCGCTCGACCGGCCTAACAGCGGCGGCAGCCGGCTCGATCTCACTCCCTTGGAAACTCCGGCCAGCATCGAGGTGATCTCCGGCCGGGCCATCCGCGACCGCGGCCAGACCAGTGTGACCGAGGCCGTCACCCAGAACGCCACCGGCTTCACCACGCTGGCGGCACCCGGCAATGGAGGTTCCTCGCTGGCGACGCGCGGCTTCGCCGGACATGGCTCGGTGATGCAGCTGCATGACGGCACGCGGCTCTATGTCGGGTCGGGAACCGTGACCTTCCCGTTCGACACATGGTCGACGGAGCGGATCGAGGTGCTGCGCGGCCCCGCCTCCGTCCTCTATGGCGAGGGCGCCATCGGCGGCGTGGTCAATGTGGTGCCCAAGCGGCCGACGACGGATCTCCGCAGCGAGGCGATGGTCGCCATCGGCACCGACGGCACCCGGCGCGCCGCCGCCGGCAGCGGCGGTCCGGTCGGCGAAACGCTGTCCTACCGGCTGGATGTCAGCGGCAACCGGTCCGACGGCTGGGTCGACCGTGGCGACACCAAGAATCTCGCGGTCTCCGGCGCGGTGAAGCTGCAGGCGACGCCGGATCTCGCCGTCACCCTGTCCAACGATTACGGCGACCAGCAGCCGCAGGAGTATTTCGGAACCCCGCTGATCGCCGGCAGTCTCGACCGCGCGCTGAGGCACCGCAACTTCAACGTGGCCGACAGCGAGATCCGCTATCGCGACAACTGGACCCAGCTGAAGGCCGAATGGGCGGTGTCCGACGCGCTGACCCTGCGCAACACCGCCTATCACCTGACCAGCCACCGCCATTGGAAGGATGTGGAAAGCTACGCCTGGAACGCCGCCAGCCGGCGGGTGGTACGCGACAGCTACATCGAGATCTACCACGACCAGCGGCAGGTGGGCGACCGCTTCGACGCGACGTGGCGCAGCAGCCTCTTCGGCATGAAGAACGAGCTGGTCGGCGGCTTCGACCTGAACCGGATCGAGTTCAAGCACGCCAACAACTCGCCCTATGGCGGTTCCAGCATTGTCGATCCGTTCGACCCGGCGCCCGGCCTGTTCCTCAACAGCGCCGGCACCACCCCGCGCAGCCGGTCGCGCACCCGCCAATATTCCCTGTTCGCCGAGGACCGGCTGTCGCTGACGCCGCAGCTGTCGCTGGTCGGCGGCATCCGCCATGACG
This sequence comes from Alphaproteobacteria bacterium, assembly GCA_046570145.1. Taxonomy (GTDB): domain Bacteria; phylum Pseudomonadota; class Alphaproteobacteria; order Azospirillales; family Azospirillaceae; genus Azospirillum. Next base: position 13,174 of record JBKHVJ010000309.1, on the reverse strand, counting down.
CCCCGACGGTGGAGCGCTGGGATCTGGTGACGGGAACGAGCTACACCAAGGACTTCCGCGCCACCAGCTGGCGGACCGGCGCCGTGTACGAGGCGATGCCCGGTCTCGCACTCTACGGCCAATACGCCACCGCGGTGGACCCGGTCGGGAACCTGATCTCGCTGTCGCCGACGCAGAAGGACTTCGACCTGTCCACCGGCCGGCAGGTGGAGATCGGCGTCAAGCAGTCCTTCCTGGAGGGGCGCGGCGAGTGGACGCTGGCCGCCTACCGCATCGTCAAGGACAAGCTGCTCACCTCCGATCCCAACCGCCCCGGCGTGACGATGCAGGTCGGCCGGCAATCGTCGCGGGGGCTGGAGGCGTCCCTGTCGCTCGGTCTGTGGGAGGGGGTGCGGGTGGACCTCAACGGCGCGCTGCTGCGGGCCAAGTATGACGATTTCACCCAGTCCGTCTCGGGCCGCGTGGTATCCTATGCCGGCAATGTGCCGACCGGCGTGCCGGAGCGCACCGCCAATGTCTGGGCCAACTGGGCCTTCCTGCCGGATTGGGAGGTGCGGGCCGGCCTGCAATATGTCGGCAGGACCTACGCCGACGCCGCCAACACCAGCGTCCGGCCCGCATACCCCGTGGTCAATGCCGGGCTGGACTTCCGGCCGACCGGCAACACCAAGCTGAGCCTGCGCGCCTTCAACCTGTTCGACGAGGTCTATGCGGTGGCCGGCAGCGCGAACAGCTGGGTGCTCGGCCGCCCGCGCTCGGCAGAGCTGGCCTTCTCGATGACCTTCTGACCTCGGGCGCCGGCCGTCACTCCTCCGGGGTCAGCATTTCCGCCTTGCGGACGAGGTCGGCGACCGAGCGGACCTGCATCTTCCGCATCACCTTGCCGCGGTGGAGCTTCACCGTCACCTCGCTGATGCCGAGATCGCCGGCGATCTGCTTGTTCAGCCGGCCCTTGACCACCGCGGCCATCACCTCGCGCTCCCGGGGGGTCAGGGTCGCGGCCTGCGCCTCGACCGTCATGGCGGCGGTCCGCTCGCGCCGCCGGGCGCGGTCGCGGGCGATGGCGGCCTCGACCGCGTCGAGCATGTCCTGGTCGCGGAAGGGCTTGATCAGGAAATCCATCGCCCCGGCCTTCATCGCCCGCACCGACATCGGCACGTCGGCGAAGCCGGTCATGAAGACGATGGGCAGCGCGATGCCCAGGCTTTCCAGCCTCGTCTGGAACTCCAGCCCGCCAAGGCCGGGAAGCCGCACGTCGAGGATCAGGCAGCCGGGCCGGTCGGGAACCGCGGCCGCCAGCAGTTCTGCGGTGCTGCCAAAGGCGCGGCTTTCGATGCCGACGGACCGCAGAAGGTCGGCCACCGCCTCCCGCATGCCGCCGTCGTCGTCCACGACGAGAACCAGCGGATCGTCCTTGGCCGATGCAGGAGCCTGTTGCCCGGTGGAGGTCGGCGGCATGGCGGTCAATCCTCTCGTACCGGAGCCAGCGGCGCGACTGGCGAAGAGGCGGCCGGCGATGGGGTGGATGGCGGGGGCGAGGCCGCGGGAATGGTGAATTCGAACACCGCGCCGCCCTCCGGATGATTGTGCACGCTCAGCGTGCCGCCACAGGACTCGACCGTGGAGCGGCAGATTGACAACCCCATGCCCATCCCGTCCGGACGGGTGGTGAAGAAGGGATCGAACAGGCGGGCGCGGCTGGCCTCGTCGATGCCCCGGCCGCGGTCGCGCACGGAGACCCGCACCTGCGCCATGCCCTGGATTTCCTCGGGGCTGTCGACCGTCACGGTCAGGTCGCGCCGGGGGCTGCCGGCTTCCGCCATGGCGTGCAGGCCGTTGGTGACGAGATTGATCAGCACCTGCTGCAGGCCGACCCGGCTTCCCCGCACCGGCGGGACGTCTGCGGCGAAGTCGGTGGACAGGACGGCGGCGGCCGCCGCCAGTTCGCGCTCCAGCAGCAGCGCCACCTCCTCCACCAGTTCGCGCAGGTCGATGGTCTCGTCGCAGCGGGCGTCCTTCACCAGCATGCCGCGGGTCCGCTGTACGATCTCGGCGGCCCGCTTGCCGTCGCGGATCATACGGTCCACCGCCTTGGCGGCGGTGTCGATGTCGGGCGGATCGCGGCGCAGCCAGCGCAGGCAGGCCTGAGCGTTCAGCACGATGGCGCCCAGCGGCTGGTTCAGCTCGTGGGCGATGGAGGCGGAAAGGGCGCCCAGCGTGGCGGCGCGCGCGGCGCGGGCGAGTTCTGCCTGGGCAGCCAGCAGCGCCTCCTGCGTGCGTTCGCGCTGGGTGATGTCGACGATGCCGACCACGACCTGATCGAAGCCGACGCCGTCGTCCGGGAAGCTGATGCCGAGCAGCACCGTCAGGACGCTCCCATCGGCGGCGATCATCTGCGCCCGCCCCTCGAACCGGTCGCGCCCTTCCCAAAGCGCCATAAGCACCTGCGGCATCGCCGGATCGTCGGCGGGGAGAAAACGTTCGAGCGGCCCCAACACCTCCGTCCGGTCGGTCGCTCCCAGCAGTTCGAGGGTGGCGTCGTTGACGGTGGTGGTGACGACCATCGCACCCATCTGCCGCGCCCAGCCGGGATTGGCCTGCGCGTGGGCGGCGAGGTCCGTCACGCCCTCGGCGCGCAGAGCGTCGAGCGCCGCCGTCACGGCGGTGAAATCCTGCTCCCACAGGGAAACGCGCGCCTGCTCGAACATGCTGCGGTAACGTTTCTCGCTGCGCGCCAGGGCCCCGTTGGCGCGCACCAGCAGCGCCCGGGACTCATGGTCCCTCACCAGCAGCGCGCCGGTGATCAGGATGGCCGACAGCGACACTCCGCAGCGCAGCACCGCCGACAGGTCCATGTCTTGCCAGTGGGACAGCAGGAAGGACAACACCGCCAGCAGCCCACAGCCGGCCGCCACCCGCAGGATCCCCCGCCGCGACAGCGTGGTCGCCGCCAGGAGGAGCACCAGGACATAAAGGACGGCTATGGCGCTCTCGATGTCGGTGAAGGTGTCGATGACGAACACCGCAAGCGCCAGCGGGATCGCGAGGATGCCGAGCCGGCGCTCGTTCGGCCGCCCGGCCATAGGTGAACCGCCCGGCACTGCCCCTCCGCTCGCTCCCATACGTCCGCCTCCAGCCTCCGCGCTGTGCCGTTCCGTTTCCGGCAGCCTAAATACGGGCGGCGCCCGCTTCTTGAAGGATCTGACGGCAAATTGACGGATCTGAACACGCCGCCGCCAGTCATACCTTGGTTTGCTTGGAAGACATTCGGCATCGGCGTTACCATCCCGCCCCACAGGATTTCCCCAGTTGCGCACATCCACGTGCACATCCGGCCGCAGGAGCCCGCGCCATGGTCGACGCCATCATCATCGGAGCCGGCCAGGCCGGACCGCCGCTCGCCGAGCGCCTCACCGCCGCCGGCATGACCGTGGCGGTGGTGGAGCGCAAGCTGTTCGGCGGCACCTGCGTCAACACCGGCTGCACCCCGACCAAAACGCTGATCGCCAGCGCCCGCGTCGCGCAGATGGCCCGGCGCGCCGCCGAATACGGCGTGATGCTGGACGGCCCGGTGCGCATCGACATGGCCCGGGTCAAGGCGCGGAAGGATGCCGTCTCGGGCCGGTCGCGGCAGAATGTCGAGCGCTGGCTGCGCGGCATGCCCGGCTGCCGCGTCCTGCAGGGCCATGCCCGTTTCGAGTCCCCGAACAGCGTGCGCGTCGGCGACGAGCTGCTGACGGCGGAGCGCATCTTCCTCAATGTCGGCGCCCGCGCCGCGGTGCCCGACATGCCGGGCGTGCGCGACGTGGACATCCTGACCAGCGGCACGGTTCTCGACCTCGACCATGTGCCGCGGCATCTGGTGGTGGTCGGCGGCAGCTACATCGGCCTTGAATTCGCGCAGATGTATCGCCGCTTCGGCGCCGAGGTGACCGTGGTGGAGAAGGGGGAGCGGTTGATATCGCGCGAGGATCCCGACGTTTCCGACGCGATCAGGGACCTGCTGGAGATGGAAGGCGTGAAAATCCGCCTGTCGGCCGACTGCATCCGCTTCGCACCCCATGGCGACGGCGTGGAGGTCGGGGTGAGTTGCTCATCCGGCAGCCCATCGGTGGTGGGAAGCCATGTGCTGCTGGCGGTCGGCCGCAAGCCCAACACCGACGATCTGGGGCTCGACCGCGCCGGCGTGGCGACGGATTCCCGCGGCTACGTCACAGTGGACGACAGGCTGCGCACGAACGTGCCGGGCATCTGGGCGATGGGCGACTGCAACGGACGCGGCGCCTTCACCCACACCGCCTACAACGATTTCGAGATCGTCGCGGCGAACCTGCTGGACGACGACCCGCGCAGCGTCGAAGACCGTATCCAGGCCTATGCGCTCTACACCGATCCGCCACTCGCCCGCGTCGGCATGACCGACGAGGCGGTCCGCCGCTCCGGCCGGCGCGCGCTGGTGGGCCAGCGGCCGATGACCCGCGTCGGGCGTGCGGTCGAAAAGGGCGAGGCGCAGGGCTTCATGCGGATCACCGTCGATGCCGACAGCAAGGAGATCCTGGGCGCCGCCATCCTCGGCCCCGGCGGCGACGAGGCGATCCACGGAGTTCTCGACATGATGTACGCCAAGGCGCCCTACCCGACCCTGCAGCGCGCCGTCCACATCCACCCCACCGTCGCCGAACTGCTGCCGACCCTGCTGGGAGAACTGAAGCCGCTCGACTGACGGCGAAGGCCGGCACGGGATTCGTTCAAGAAATACCGCGTCCATCCCTCTCTGCCGCTGCGGCATCCACATGCGCATCCTGCGCGCCATCCGCCTCGACCACATGCGGGACGAGCGGGCTCGCCTGACGCGCCTGTTCGCATGCGCGGTCGGACAGACGCCGGTGCGCCGGTGCAAGGCAGGTCGGCGTTTGCACCGCAACAGATGTTCTTGACCCCGAGGCCCCGCCGTATATGTTTTGGATCATACGATCTAAAACGATGGATCGGAAAGGCGGAGGCGATGGCACGGCCGCGGAAATTCGATGAGACGGCGGTTCTCGATGCGGCGGTGGACCGCTTCTGGACGCAGGGCTACGAGGGAACCTCCACCCGCGAGCTGGCGGAGAGCATGCAGATGACGCTCGCCAGCATCCACAATGCCTTCGGCGACAAGCGGGCGCTGTTCCACCGCGCGCTCGATCACTACCTGAACGGCTCCCTGCGCGCCCGCATCGCCCGGCACGAGGCGGCACCGGCGCCAGCCGCAGCCATCGCCGGCTTCCTGCGGGAGAGCATCGAGCGATCGCTCGGCGACGGGTGCCGGCGCGGCTGCCTGCTGGTCAATTCCGCGCTGGAAGTCACGCCGGAAAATTCGCACATGCGCGATTTTCTGAACGCTGAGCTGACCACCATAGAGGATTTCTTCCGCCGCTGCATCGTCAGGGGACGGCAGAGCGGCGAGATACCCGCCGGGATCGATGCCGACGACGCGGCCCGGCTGCTCTTCTCCAGCCTGCTCGGCATCCGCGTCCTGGCACGGATCCGTCCCGAGCGCGGCCTGCTGGAAGGGGCGGCGCGCGCCGCCCTGGCAAGCCTGGGCCTGCCGCCGATGCCGGACTCCTGACCGCCGCGCGGCCGGTCCGCAACCCTCCGCATCCTTCCAGTCAACCGGGCGGGCCGCAGGAGCGGCGCCGTCAACAGGGACTCACGACCATGAGCACCACATCCACGACCGCAAGCAAGGAGCGGCCGAAAGACCGGCTGGATGCCAGCGCCTGGATGGCGACGCTCGCCGGCATGGCGGGAAGCCTCGTCGCCATCGGGCTGGCGCGCTTCGCCTACACGCCGCTGGTCCCGTCGCTGATCGGGGCGCACTGGTTCTCCGCAGCCGACGCCGTGACGCTGGGAGCGGCGAATTTCGCCGGCTATCTGGCGGGCGCCCTTCTCGGCCGGCCGTTGGCCGGGCTGCTGCCGAACCGCGCCCTGCTGCGCCTGCTGATGCTGGCGGCCTCGCTCGCCTTCGTCGCCTGCGCCTATCCGCTGTCGCTGGCATGGTTCTTCGGATGGCGCTTCGTCTCCGGACTGGCCGGCGGCGCCATCATGGTCCTGGTCGCGACCAGCATTCTGCCCCACATCCCGGCCTCGCGGCGCGGCTTCGTCAGCGGCATGATCTTCCTCGGCATCGGGCTGGGGATCGCGGCCTCGGGTACCGCCGTTCCGGCGCTGATGCGGCTGGGGCTGCACGAAACATGGCTGGGGCTTGGCGGGCTGTCGCTGCTGCTGACCGCCCTGTCCTGGTTCGGCTGGCCGCCCTCGGCCCCGCCACAGGGGATCGCACCGCCGCCGGTGGCGCATGCCCCGCGGCATGAAGGCGGCATCCTGCGCACGCTCTACGGCGAGTACGCGCTGAACGCGCTGGGGTTGGTTCCCGTGATGCTGCTGCTGGTCGATTATGTCGCCCGCGGCCTGCATCATGGCGCCGAGATCGGCGCCCTCTACTGGGTTCTGTACGGCGTCGCATCGGTGGCCGGTCCTGTCGCCGCCGGTTCGATGGCGGACCGCATCGGCCATGCCGCAGCCTACCGCATCGCTCTGCTTCTGCAGGCCGCGGCCGTGACCGCCCTGGCGACCAGCGGCCAACCGCTGGTGGTTGGGATCGCGACGGTGATCGTCGGCGCCCTGACGCCGGGTGTGGTTCCCCTGGTGCTGGGCCGCATTCACGAGCTTCTGCCGCACAGCCAGATGGAACAGCGCGCGGCCTGGAGCCGGGCAATCACCGCCTTCGCCCTGTTCCAGGCGCTGGGCGGCTATGGCTATTCCTATCTGTTCTCCCATAGCGGGGAAAGCTATGCCGCGGTCTTCCTGTGCGGCGCGGTCGCCCTGACCGTCGCGCTGGGCGCCGACATCCTCGTCAATGTCCGCCGCCGGTCGCGGCATGCCGCCTGAGAGGAGGCCATCCGGGCTCCGGCTCAGGCGTTCGACGCCACCATCAGGCAGAGTGCCGAAGCCTTCGGCATCGCCCCGGCCGCCGCATTGCGGTTCCGCCAGGCGCGGGGGGAGATACCGACGATGCGGCTGAAGGTGCGGGTGAAATGGCTCTGGTCGGCGAAGCCACAGGCCAGCGCCACGTCGGCCAGCGTCTGGGACCCGTCGCGCATCAGCGACTTGGCATGCTCGATCCGCTGCTGCAGCAGCCATTGGTAGGGGGTGGTGTTGGCAGTGCGCCGGAAGGCACGGACGAAATGGCCGACCGACAGCCGGCATTCGGCGGCGAGGTCGGCCAGCCGGATTTCGCCGCCCAGGTTGGCGGCGATCATCTCCTTCACCCGCTTTTCCTGCCAGGGCGCCAGCGTGCCGCCGCTCCTGACCTCGTTGGTCCGGCCATAGGCGGTGACCAGATGGGTCGCCAGCGCCGAGCAGAGATAATCGTGGTACAGCAGACTGATCCGCTCCGGAAAGGCCAGCGCCGGCAGCATGGCGGATGCCAGCGCCGTGACCGTCGGGTCCTTCACCGGGCGGCTGGGCTCGATCGCCAGATCCTCCAGCCGGCTGCCGCGGACATCCGGACAGACGCTTTCCAGCAGCGAGCGGGGAAAATGGAAGGTCAGCGTGTCGAAGGCCGAATGCATGTGGCAGTCGATGGTGCGGCGGTAATCGTGGATGGTCGTCAGCCCTGCGATGTTGCCGGGCTTTTCCACCAGCACGCCGTCGACCCAGACGTCGGAATGGAAGTTCGACAGGTGATGGCTGATCAGGAACGCATCCTCGGGCTCGGGACTGTGGAAGCGGCCGATGCCGCCGCTCTGGCAACGGACCCGCGCGACCCCCACCGTTCCACGGGGCGACCGAAGGACCAGCACGTCGGGCTTTTCCGGCATCGGGACGTAGCGCAGTTGGAGATTGCTCTGAAAGGCCGTGGCCATGGGTGTCTCCGTGGGCTTGCGTGCAGGCTGCCGCTTCCGTCATCCGGAAGACCGGCGGGCGAGCCATGTCGGAACGGCCGGCTTGGGCCCCGACTTGCCTGCACACAGGGTAGGCGCGGCCACATGCCGCACACCACTAGACACAGATAAACCGCGGCAGTGTTTAGGTAGAACGTCCCTAGACCTTGGTTTAGGTTGTTGCCTGTCGGTGTAAACCATTCACCGGCACGATGCTAAATTAGCAAAGAGCGGGCAAGCATCGTCAAGACCCCACGCATGCCGGCCGGCAGCCGTCTCAGCCGCGGTTTATGCCGAGCGCCTCGGCCAGTCGCACGAGGTCGGCGAGCGCCCGCACCCCCAGTTTCTTCATGAGGCTGGAGCGGTGGAGCTTCACGGTGATCTCGCTGATGCCAAGCTCGGCCGCCACCTGCTTGTTCAGAAGGCCGCGGGTCACCCCCGCCATCACCTCCTTCTCGCGCGGGGTCAGGCTGTCGTAGCGGGCGCGGCCGTCGGCGAGGACCCGGTCCTGGCTGCGCCGTTCGCCGTCCCGCGTCAGCGCCGCCTCCACCGTGTCCAGCATTTCCTGGTCGCGGAAAGGCTTGGTCATGAAATCGAAGGCGCCCGCCTTCATCGCTTTCACCGACATCGGGATGTCGCCATGGCCAGTGATGAAGATGATCGGCATGCGGATGTCCATCACGATGCAGCAGGTCGCGTCGGAGAACTGGGCGTCCATCACGTCCTGGGCCGAGGCGAACAGACGGGTTTCCAGCCCGACCGACCGGAACAGGCTGTCCAGCGACGACCGCAGCAGCGGATCGTCGTCGACGATCAGCACGATCCTGCGGTCCGACGGGCTCTGCTCGGCCGGCCGGCCGGCCGGCCGTGGCGGGGTGCATGGTCTTCGGTCACTCGCTGTTGCGACGGCAGGGTTCCGACGCCCGGGCAACCGGCGAACCGGATGGGGTGCGAAGAGTCAGCCCCATGATGAACCGCCCCCCCGCCCCCGGCACCTGACCTTTGGTATGGGGTTCCCCCACCCAAGGTTCGCAGCCACCTCGTGGACGTATGGTTCTGCCGGCCCGCAAGCTCGCCCATATTGAAGGCAGCATTTCCCTCCGTCTGCAAGGCCGCCGCAATGAGCCCATCGGGCCGCCCACTCCCTTCCGCACCGGCCGCAGCCTCACCGGCTGGGGACGCCGGCCGCTAGCCGCCATGCGTCCGGCCCCCGCCAGCGCGACAATCGCGATCGTCGAGGACGACGCCATCGTCCGCAACAGCCTGGGCAGCCTGATCCGCTCCTTCGGTTATCGCATCTCGCTGTTCGCTTGTGCCGAAGACTTCCTGGACTCCCCGCCCGACGGCGTCGGCTGCCTGATCTCGGACATCACCATGCCGGGGATGAGCGGACTGGAGTTGCAGGTTGCCGTGAATGCCCGGATGCCGGAGATGCCGGTCCTTCTGCTGACGGCGTTCCCGAACACGCGGATCCGCGACCGGGCGATGGCGTCGGGTGCCCGCATGTTCCTGGAGAAGCCCGTCGATCCCGACGACCTCCACGCCATCCTGCACCGGATCCTGGAGGACACCGGAAAGGCCTGACGCACCGCCCCCATCCCTTTCGGAGGAAGCCATAAGCCGTTTGGCGGTTATGCGGTCGCCGATGACTGATGTATCACCGGGTCGGGGTCCCCTCATCACCCAGCCGGCAAGGTCCGATGGCGTCCGGAATCGATCCACTTCGGGACGGGGAAACGCCTGCTCCCGTCCGGCCCGCGGCACCGGCTGCGGAGTGGCTGGACGACGCCCGGCCCGAACTGCTGTCCACCGACGGGAACCGCAGCCTGCTGCGGCTGACCGGTGCCGACGGGGTCAGCTGGCTGGCCGCGCGGACCGGCTGGGCCAACGAGGCCGCCGGCCGGCAGATGGACCATGAGCTGAACCTGAAATCCCTGCTGGACGAGGATTGGGCGCTGGTCCCGCTGGACTTGCGACTGACCCGCGACGGACCGGCGCTGCTCTACTCCGCGCGCTGGCGGATGACGGGACGCTGCGCCACGACGCCGGCCGCTCGGCCTGGGCATGGACGGCCGGAACGGCGGCCCTGCTGCCGGGCGGCGATACGGTCACCGACCTGCTGGTCGTCCGGCTGCGGCGTCTGCCGGCCGCCAGCCGGAACGCGGTGCGGCTGCTTGCCTGCATCGGAAACGGCGCCGACGACCGGCTGCTCGCGTCGGTCGCCGGCCTGCCGCCCGCCGCGGTACAGGCCGCACTCGCGCCCGCGGCTGCGGCGGGGCTGGTGCTGCACGGGGACGCCGGCGGCTGGGTGCTGGTGCATGACCGCGTGCAGGAGGCCGCCTACGGGCTGACGCCGAAAGAGGACCGCCCGGCACAGCATGCGGCCATCGCTTCGGCCATGCTGGCTCTGTGGCCCGACCGCGGTCCGGAGGAACTGTTCAGGATCGCCGCACAGATCGAGCTGTCGTTCGGCGCCCCGCTGTGCGCCGGGCGGGCCGACGATTTCGCCGGCACCCTGATCGACGCGGCGGGTCAGGCGGTGGCCGCCGCCGCGCGCGGCCGGGCGCTGACCTATCTGGCAGGATCCGGTCGCATCCTGGGGGAGGAACGCTGGACCCGGTCCTACCCGCTGGCTTGGCGGACGGCGGTTCTGACGGCCGAATGCCAGCTGGCGAGCGGCGACGCGGCCGGAGCGGATCGCAGCATCGACGGGCTGTTCCGCCATGCGGACGGCGCCATCGACGGTGCGGAGGCGTACCGGCTGAAGGCGGCGCGGCTGACCGTGGCGTCGGACTTTCGCGGTGCGGTGCGGGTTGCGCTGGACGGATTGGCGCTGCTGGGGATCGACCTGCCCACCGACCCGCCGCCGGGGGCGGTCGCCGCCGCCTACGACGAGATCAAGCGCCTGCTGAACGGCCGGCCGGTCTCGGCCCTGGCCGACCTGCCGGCGATGGACGATCCGCGGATGGAAGCGGCCATGGCGCTGCTGACGGCGCTGGAGGCCGCCTTCTTCTACAAGTCCGGGGACCTGCTGCACCTTTATTTCGCCAGGATGGTGGAGCTGACGCTGATGCATGGCGTGACCGCCGCCTCGGCCCAGGGGATCGCTTGGTTCGGCGTCTCCCTCGCGACCGTCTTCGACAAATATGAGGAGGGGTTCGCCTTCGCCTCCGCCGCGCTGGAGATGGTGGACCGCCACGGTTTCGAGCGCTACCGCACCCCGGTGCTGGTGGCGCTGGATCAGGTCGGCCCCTGGACGCAGCCGCTGTCCTACGGCCTTGGCCATGTACGCGAGGCGAAGAGGGTCGGGCACCGGAGCGCCGAACTGCGCATGCTCTGCTACAGCTGCAACCACATCGTCTCCGACCTGCTGGCGATGGGGGAGCGGCTGTCCGCGGTGCGGGAGGAGACCGAGCCGCTGATCGCCATCGCGCGGGACGCGGGGTTCGACGACATCGTCGATCTGATGTCGACCCAGCGGGAATACGTGCTGTCTCTGCAGGAGGACGCCGGCCAGACGGTGGGTGCCTGGGAGGCGGCCTTCCTCGACCCCGCGACGGCACCGGGCCGCACGCCGATGTCGGCGCTGTATTTCTGGACCTGGCAATTGCGCGGACAGGCTGCCCTGTACCACCGCGACTTCGCCCTGGCGCGGGCAAGCCTGACGCCGGCGTTCGGCATGACTTGGGCGGTGCATCACCATTTCTCGGTCGGCGAGCTGACCTTCTACAACGCCGTGCTGCACACCCAGGACCCCGGAACGGATCCGGCAGCGGCACGGGACGAAGTGGCGCACTGCCGTCGGCGGCTGGCCCTGTGGGCCGGCATCAACCCGCCGACCTTCCGCAACAAGCTGGCCCTGGTCGATGCGGAAACGGCACGGCTGGACGGCCGCGACGTCGAGGCGATGCGCCTCTATGACGACTCCGCGGCAGCCGCCGCAGCGGCCGGCTTTTCCCATGAACAGGCTCTGGCCCACGAGTTGGCCGGCCGCCATGCCCGGTCGCTGCAGCTCGGCTATGCCGCCCGCGACCAGTTGAGGCTGGCCATGGCCGCCTACCGGCGCTGGGGAGCGCTGGCCAAGGTGAAGGGGCTGGAGGCCGAGTTCCCCTTCCTGGCCGCCGATGGACCCGCCGACGCACGGCATGGCATCGAGGATCCGGACATGGAGCTGGTGCTGAAGACGGCCCATGCCCTGTCGGAGGAGATCCTGCTGGACCGGCTGGTCGAGCGGCTGATGGTCGCCATGATCGTCCATGCCGGCGCCCGGCGCGGCGTCCTGCTGCTGATGCGCGGGGACGAGCCGCGGGTGGAGGCGACCGCGACACTGGTCGACAGCGACATCGTGGTCCGGCTGACCGACGACGTCCCGGCGGTGGAACAGGTGCCGGCCGCCGTGCTGCGCACCCGGCGGACGCTCTCCTCCGGCGATGCGGCGACGGCCGGCGGAAAGGCGAGTTCCTTCCTCTGCCAACCCCTGATCAAGCAGGGCCGGCTGGTCGGCGTCCTTTACCTGGAAAACGACCTTGCGCTGAATGTCTTCACCCCGCGCAAGGCGGCGATGCTGGAGGTGCTGGCTCCGCAGGCGGCCAACGCGCTCGAAGCGACCCGGCTCTATACCGACCTGATGCTGGAGAACCGCCGCCGCCAGGAAATGGAGGCGGCCCTTCGCGTCGCGCGCGCCGATCTGGCGCGGGCAAGCCACCTGACGGTCATGGGGGAGCTGGCGGCCTCCATCACCCACGAGATCAGCCAGCCGCTCGCCGGCATCGTCGCCAGCGCCGGGGCGAGCCTGCGCTGGCTGAAGGCCCCCACACCCGACGTGGCGGAGGCCCTGTCCAACCTGGAAGACATCCGCACCGCAGGCCTGCGCGTCGCCGATATCCTGCGCGCGCTGCGGTCGCTCGCGAAGCAGGCCCCCCTGGTGCTGGAGCCGCTGTCCGTCGATCCCCTGGTGGAGGAGGTGCTGACCCTGACCGCCGACGAGATCGGCAAGCGCGGCGTCCGCCTGACCGCCGATCTCCGCAGCGGTGGCGTCCAGGTGCGGGGCGACCGCACCCAGCTGCAGCAGGTGGTGTTGAACCTCGTCACCGACGCGCTGGATTCGATGGCCGGCGATGGCGGACAGCGCGAGCTTCTCGTGGCAAGCCGGGTGGTGGACGGCGTGCTCGCGGTCAGCGTCTGCGACACCGGCAGCGGCATTTCCACCGACATCCTGGCGCGGATTTTCGATCCCTTCTTCACCACCA
>JBKHVJ010000308.1:0-4201 GCA_046570145.1 Alphaproteobacteria bacterium | reverse complement strand
TGATCGTGGCGCTGATCCTGCGCTACGGCATGGGGGCGGAGGGACTGGCCTGGATCGTCGTCTTCATGCTGGCCCCGGTCAGCGCCGTCTATTACCCGATCTCGGTCCTTCCGGCCTGGCTGCAGCCTGTGGCGCTCGCCTTGCCGTCGGCCCATGTGTTCGAGGGCATGCGGGCGCTGGTGTTCGAGGGCGTGCTGCGCTGGGACCATCTGGCCTGGGCGGTCGGGCTGAACGCGCTCTACATGGCGGCGGGCGTGGCGGTGTTCCTGTACGCCTTCCGTCAGGCGCGCGTGCGCGGAGCGTTGCTGCAAACCGGCGAATGATCGGTAAAGTGGGCGCCCGAAACCGTCAGCGACACCGGAGACCGCCGCCATGACCGCGCCTACTGCCCGCCCCGACCTGTTCGACCGGCTCGTCGCCGTGTCCCGGCCGGACTGGTCGGCCTATGTCGACCACGCCTTCGTGCGCGGGATGGGCGACGGGACGCTGCCGCAGGCGTGCTTCCGGCATTATCTGGTGCAGGATTACCTGTTCCTGATCCATTTCGCCCGCGCCTATGCGCTCGCCATCTACAAGGGCCGCGACCTGCGCGAGATGCGGGCGTCGCTGGGCGGGCTGAAGGCGATCCTGGATGTGGAGATGGACCTGCATGTCGGCCTGTGCGCCGGCTGGGGCCTGTCGGCGGCCGAGCTGGAACAGGCGGCGGAGGCCAAGGCGACGATGGCCTACACCCGCTATGTGCTGGAAACCGGGCTGCGCGGCGACCTGCTGGACCTGCATGTGGCGCTCAGCCCCTGCGTCATCGGCTATGCGGAGATCGGCCGGCGGCTGGCCGCCCTGCCCGGCGCGCTGGGCGACGGCAATCCCTACCGCGCCTGGATCGCCGAGTATGCCGGCGAGGCCTATCAGGAGGTGGCGCAGGCGGCACGGGAAAATCTGGACAGGCTGGCAGCCGACGGGATGACGGAAGCGCGCTTCCCCCGCTTGGCCACGGTCTTCCGGCAGGCCTGCCGGCTGGAGGCGGATTTCTGGGAAATGGGAATGACGCTGGCGGGGTGAGTGGGGGCAATGGAGAGGCGTCGGCTTCGAATGCTCCTACCTAACCTCCCCCGCCCAGCTCTCGCACAAAGCTACGCTTTGTGCTGACGCGGTAGGCGGACCGTAGGTCCGCTGAGAGCGGGGGAGGATTAAGGTGGGGGTCTAACGCAGCAAGGCGCCGACTCCCCTCACCCCATCGTGTGCTCCAGCAGAATCTTCGCCCCCAGCCCGATCAACACCACGCCGCCGGCCATCTCCGCCCAGCGTCCCAGATGCTTGCCGGCCGCGCGGCCGATCAGCACGCCGCCGAAGGCCACCGCGAAGGTCACGGCGCCGATCAGCGCCGATGTCGTCACCATGTCCACATCGACCAGCGCCAGACCCGCGCCCACGGCGGCGGCGTCGATGCTGGTGGCGACGGCGGTGGTCAGCAGGGCCAGCCATTCGGCGCGCCCGCTGCGCACGGGACCGCAATCCTCCTCGGCCTCGTCCTCGCCGTCCATGATGGCATTGCGCAGCATCGCGCCGCCGACAGCCAGCAGCAGGCCGAAAGCGATCCAGTGATCGACCGACTCAACGAGGCTGGCGAAGGCGATGCCGACGCCCCAGCCGACCAGCGGCATCGTGAATTGGCAGACGCCGAAGGCCGCACCCACGCGCACCGCCTCGGGCAGACCGGCCCGGCGCGAACAGGCGCCGCGGCCGAGTGCGGCGGCGAAGGAATCCATTGACAGGCTGAAGGCGAGCACGAGGGACGTGGCGATCATGGCTATTCCCGGGCCAGGCGAACGCAGTGGAATCGGACGGACTCCGGCTGGCCGCGGAGATGCCCGATCCACTGGTCTCGCCGGGTCGGCCCGCTGGCCGCCGTGCGCGCCATGGCGGTAACGGCCGGAGGCCGGAACCATCCAAGTCTGTTGACGCGAACCCCGCCCGGTCCGAATGCCGGCGGGTGGCTACTCCCCAATGACGGCCGAAGTCCTACAGGGACTAGGGGCTTCGGTCAAGCACCCGATTGCCGCAGGTGCGAATTGCGGCCGCGCAGGTAGGTGGCGGCCACCGAGCGGTCGTCGCCCAGCGTCACCTGGATGAACAGCTCCTCCTCCAGATCGCCGTCGACCGACTTCATGCGATGTCGCATAGCCGGCGTGGCGGCAGGGTCGAGAACGACGAGGTCGGCCCAGCGTCCGGGCTCCAGGCTGCCGATCTCGTCGGCCATGCCCAGAGCTTCGGCGTTGCCGCGGGTCATCCAGTGCAGGGCCGACAGCGCCGGCAGGTTCCGGCGCCGCAGTTGCAGCACCTTGTAGGCTTCCGCCGCCGTGCGCAGCATCGAATAGCTGGTGCCGCCGCCGACATCGGTGGCGACGGCGGTGCGAACCGGGCGCTGAGGCTTCGACAAGGCGTCGAGGTCGAACAGGCCGCTGCCGATGAACAGGTTGCTGGTCGGGCAGAAGACGGCGACCGAGCCGCTTTCCGACAGCCGGCTCATCTCCGCTTCCGACAGATGGATGCAGTGGCCGAACAGCGAGGTCGGACCGAGCAGCCCGAAGCGGTCGTAGACGTCGGTGTAGTCACGGGCGCCGGGGAACAGGCGGCGCACCTCGGCGATCTCGTCGGTGTTCTCCGACAGGTGGGTCTGCATGTGGACGCCGGGATGCTCGCGCAGCAGCGCGCCCGCCGCCTCCAGTTGCGCCTCGGTCGAGGTGATGGCGAAGCGCGGGGTGACGGCATAGCGTTGCCGCCCCTTCCCGTGCCAGCGGCCGATCAGGTCCTTGCCGTCGCGGTAGCTGCTCTCGGCCGTGTCGGTCAGGGCGGCGGGCGCATGGCGGTCCATCATCACCTTGCCGGCGATCAGCCCGGCGCCGCGGGCCTCGGCCTCCGCGAAGAGGGCGTCGACCGACTGCGGATGGACCGAGCCGTAGACCACCGCCGTGGTCGTGCCGTTGCGCAGAAGCTCGTCCATGAAGAAGGCGGCATTGGCGGCGGCAT
Organism: Alphaproteobacteria bacterium; assembly: GCA_046570145.1. Classification (GTDB taxonomy): domain Bacteria; phylum Pseudomonadota; class Alphaproteobacteria; order Azospirillales; family Azospirillaceae; genus Azospirillum. Next base: position 1,174 of record JBKHVJ010000308.1, on the reverse strand, counting down.
GGGCCGGATCGGCGAACCGCTGCTCCTCGATGAAGGTGTATTTCTCCAGCCAGTCGAGCAATTGCGCGCCATAGGAGGCGATGACCTGGGTCTGCGGGAAATGGATGTGGGTGTCGATGAAGCCCGGCAGCACCAGCTTGCCGCTGTAATCGTCGATCCTCACCCCTTCCGGCACCCGGCCGCGCAGATCGGCCCAGTCCCCGACCTCCAGAATCCGCCCGTCGGCCCCGACCAGAAGCAGCCCGTCCTCGTGATAGCGCACGGCGTCGAGATCGCCCGGCCCGGCCGGGGCGCGGTGAAAGCTGAGCAGGCGTCCGCGGATGGCGGCGGAAATAGGGGAGACGATGGACTGGTCGGGCATGGGGTTCCGGTTCGCTACGAATGCAAAGGGGGAAAGCCGTGAGGGAGGGTTACTTAATGTCCCCGGACCATGCCGCCAACACCGAGCGTTCCTGGGGCGTGATTCCGGTGATGTTGGCGGGTGGCATGGCGCTGCTGAAGCCGGCCTGCAGGCGGATCTGCTCGGCATGGCGGCGGATGCCGTCTCCCTCCAGCACCACGCCGCGCGGCGGGGTGGCGATGCCCTCCCACACCGGCTGGGCGGCGTGGCACATGCTGCAGCGGGTGGCGACGATCTCCTCGACCTGGGCATAGCCGACCTTCACCGGCGCGGCCGCGGCCGTGTCGCCGCCGGCAGGCCCCATGGTGCTGAGCCAGACGCAGGCCAGCATGCCCGCGGCGGCAACGCCCCAGGTCCACCAGGGCGTCGGCTTGCCGGCATGGCGGCTGTTGAAGAAATGGCGGATCGCCGTGCCGACCACCAGCACCAGCGCCACCATCACCCAGTTGTAACGGGTGGAGCTGACCAGCGGATAATGGTTGGACAGCATCAGGAAGACGACCGGCAGCGTCAGATAGTTGTTGTGCAGAGACCGCTGCTTGGCCTGCTTGCCCAGCGACGGATCCGGCGTCTCGCCACGCAGCATGGCGGCCACGGTCTTGCGCTGGTTGGGGATGATCAGCATGAAGACGTTGCAGGCCATCATGGTCGCCATCAGCGCACCGACCTGCAGCATGGCGCCGCGCCCGCTGAAGATCTTCGTCATGCCCCAGGCGGTCGCCACCAGCAGCACGAAGCCGGCGACCGCGAGCGCCCCGTCGTTGCGGCCCAGCG
>JBKHVJ010000307.1:0-3055 GCA_046570145.1 Alphaproteobacteria bacterium | reverse complement strand
TTCGAAGAGGTGCTGGACCTGTGCGAGGCCGGGTCGCGCGGTCTGCTGGACCGCCTGTTGCGCGAAAGCAAGTTTCCGATTCGCGAACGCATCGGTTAACGTGTCGTCATGCCCCGGCCGCTTGGTTTATGCTGCCGGGATTAGCCCTTTCGGAGCATCCGTCAGCCATGACCAGCGCAGCCACCGGCACCACCACGCCCGGCGGGATCCTCGACGGCATCGTCCTGTTCGAGGCCTTCTCGCCGGAGGAGCGCGCGGCCGTAGCCTCGCGCGGGCGGGTGTTCGATGCCCCGGCCGGCTCGGTGCTGATGCGCGAGGGCGACGGCGCCAGCTCGCTCTACGTGTTGCTGGACGGCACGGTGCGGGTGGTGCGCAACGACCAGTTCGGCGGTCAGGTGGAGGTCGGATTCCGCCGCGCCGGCGACTGTTTCGGCGAGATGGCGCTGATCGACGGCGGCGCCCGCTCCGCCTCGGTGATCGCCGCCACGCCGGTGACGGTGTTCGAGTTGGAGCGCGACCTGTTCCTGGCGCTGATCTCCCCCTCGCCCGATCTGCTGGCGAAGCTGCTGCGCGAACTCAGCCGCATGATCCGCGAGGTGTCGGAACGGGTGGTGCGCGAGGATCTGGAACGCCGCACCCGCATCGCCGAATCGGCCTTGGCGCGCCAGCGTGCCATCACCCAGGCTGTGACCGGGCTGGCGCATGAGCTGAACACGCCGCTCGGCGTCTGCGTCACCGCCGCCAGTCACCTGCAGGAACTCGCCCGCCCCGGCAATGGTCCGCTCGCGACCGAGGAGTTGCGGGAGCCGGCCGCCCTGCTCGATGCCAATCTCTCGCGCGCGGTGGAGCTGGTGGAGGCGTTTTCCGCCATTGCCGCCTGCCAGAACGCCGAACCGCTGGAGGCCCTGGACCTGCGCCAGACGGCGGCCGACATCGCGGCGCTGTTCGCCGTCCAGCATCCGGATCTGCAACTGGACCTGCGGGTGATGCCGGGTGCTCCCTGCCCCTGGATCGGCTGCACCCAGCCTCTGGAACGGGTGCTGCATCATCTGTTCGCCAACGCCGCCGCCCACGGCTATGGCGGCGGTGCCGGCGCCGTCGAGGTGGCGGTGGAGCCGGCGACGCTGGATGCGGTCACGGCCTGGAACCTGATCGTCCGCGACCGCGGCGCCGGCATCCCGGCGGAGCATCTGCCGATCCTGACCGACCCCTTCTTCACCACCGCCCGTGGCCGCGGCCACAAGGGGCTGGGGCTGGCGGTGGTCTTCAACACGGTGACAGGTCCGCTCGGCGGCCGGATCGCTTTCGACAGCATGCCCGGGGCCGGCACGACGGTGACGATCACCCTGCCGCAGGAACTGTGAGCGCTTAAGCGGCCGTCACTCCCTATCCGTGCAGGACGAGCCCTTTCACCGTCTTGTCCACCGCCTTCTTGGGTCCGCGCAGGGCCAGCCCGACCAGATCGGGGGCGGCCGGGTCTTCGGCCCGGAAAGCGGCGCGGTTGGCGGCGTCGTGCCCCGTTGCGAACATCGCGGCGACATAGGGCACCAGTGTCAGCCCCCGTTCCAAGGCATTGTCGCGGACGGCCCGCAACTGGTCGCCCTCGGCGGCGAAGATCATGATCGGCTGGCCGAGCATGCGGCCATGGGGACGGCCGGCACCGTCGACATAGGGCTCGCCCAGCGCTTCGGGGGCCGCGGCGGCGATGCCGGTGGCCAGGAAGGCGGCGACGTTCAGCTTCTGCCACACGGCCAAATCGGCGCGGATGACCAGCGCGACCTTGGTGTCGAAGCGGACGGGTGCGTCAGCGGAAGCGGTTTCGGACATCAGGCTGTCGGACATCGAACTGTCTGGCATGGCGGTAATCTCCTTCGCCCATCCAGATGCCGGATGATCGCGTCTCAGTCTGGAACGTTCGTGCACAAATTGCGGTAGGCGGCAGGCGTCATGCTGTAGGCGCGGCGGAACCAACGGCCCAAATGGCTCTGGTCGGCGAACCCTACCTCCACCGCGACCAGGGCCGGCGCCTCGCCTTCCGCCAGCCGGCGCCGGGCGGCGCGCAGGCGCAGCCGGACCAGATAGGCATGCGGCGACAGGCCGAAGGCGGTGCGGAAGGCGCGGTTCAAGCGGAAGCGGTCGACGCCGGCCGCGGCCGACAGATCGTCCAGCCCGACATCCTCGGCCATCCGGGCGTGCAGCAGGTCGCGTGCCAGGGCGGCGGCGCGGTCGGGGCGCAGGAGGGACCGGCGGTCCGGCGGCAGGGCGAGATGGCCGGCCAGCCTCGCCGCCAGACGGTCCACCGACAGGTCGCGGGCAAGCCGCCCCTCCCCGCGGTGAAGGGCCAGGAAGGCGGACAGGATCGTCGCGGCAAGTCCGGGATCGTCGGTCAGCGTGTCGCGGAAGCCCAAAGAGCCGGCGGCGCGCGGCATCAAGCCGTTCAAGGCGTCGGTGCGCGCGGTCAGCAGCGGCACCGGCAGGTAGAGCATGGCGTAGGTGAAGCCGTCCTCTTCCGGGCTGTGGCCGTCATGGGCCTCGCCGGGTTCGATCAGGATGACGCGGCCGGGCGTGCTGGTGTGCAGCCGCCGCCGGCAGCGGAAGGCCTGCACGCCCTGTTCGGTGACGCCGACCAGCAGTTCGTCATGATCGTGCAGGTCATAGGCATGGCCGCGGAAATGGGCGCGGATGGTCTCGATACCGGTCTCCGCATCGCGGCGGACCGCCACCCAGTCCTGCTTTTCGTCCGCCGCCTTGCCCGCCGTCTCACCCATGCGGCACCCCTATGGCCGGATCGCCGGTCAGTAGATCAGCTCGTTCTCGCCGCCGCCTTCGGAGATGACCAGCTCGCCGCGGGCGGCGAGGTCCTTCGCCAGCTGGACCATGTACATCTGCGCCTCGTCCACGTCGCGGACGCGGACCGGACCCATGGCGGCCATGTCCTCGCGCAGGATCTTGGCGGCGCGCTCGGACATGTTGGAGAAGAACAGGTCCTTCAGCGTTTCCGACGCACCCTTCAGCGCGGTGCCCAGCTTCTGCTTGTCCACCGTGCGCAGCAGGG
>JBKHVJ010000306.1:0-17069 GCA_046570145.1 Alphaproteobacteria bacterium | reverse complement strand
GGCCGACTTCACCTTCGTCTGCCCGACGGAGCTGGAAGACCTGGCCGACAACTACGCCGAATTCCAGAAGCTGGGCGTCGAGATCTTCAGCGTCTCGACCGACACCCACTTCTGCCACAAGGCCTGGCACGACACCTCGCCGGCCATCGGCAAGATCGGCTACACCATGATCGGTGACCCGACGCTGGCCATCAGCCGCAACTTCGAGGTCCTGATCGAGGAAGTCGGCCTGGCCGACCGCGGCACCTTCGTCGTCGACCCGGACGGCAAGATCCAGATCGTCGAGATCACCGCCGGCGGCGTCGGCCGCGACGCCAAGGAGCTGCTGCGCAAGATCAAGGCCGTGCAGTACGTCGCCGCCCACCCGGGCGAGGTCTGCCCGGCCAAGTGGCAGGAAGGCGAGAAGACCCTCGCCCCGTCGCTCGACCTCGTCGGCAAGATCTAAGGTTTCCCCGCAAGGGAACTCTCGGATCGGGGGCCGGTTCCGGCCGGCCCCCACCCCCGCCCGGCGGCGGGTGTTGATTGCAGTACCCTTGCAGACCGGAACGGCCGGCAAGGGCGGTTTCCACGGGCCGGTTTCGAAGCCCCCCGTGACAGGTCACGTCATCGGTTTCCCCATCCCCGCGAAGGCGGGCACCCAGACGCGCTTTTTGTCGCAGTCCTTTCAAAGTCTGGATCCCCGCCTGCGCGGGGAGGACGATGACGTTTCGAACTCTTCACTGTTTCAAAGCCGGACCACTCGCCGGAACCGATACCGCCCGGCCCCGATACCGCCCACCCGACTCGATCCGCCGATTCGGGCCACCTTATTCTCCGCCCGGACCGCCGCCACCGTAAGCGCAGGCGATCCGCCCCGGACACGAGACGTTGGGAAAGAGAGCCATGCTGGACGCCAATCTGAAGACGCAGTTGAAGGCTTACCTGGAGCGCATCACCCATCCGATCACGCTGGTCGCGTCGCTGGACGGCGGGGCGAAGTCGCAGGAGATGCTGGGCCTGCTGGAGGACATCGCGTCGCTGTCCGACAGGATCACGCTGGACCGCAACGGCGCCGACGCCCGACGCCCCTCCTTCGCGATCAACCGCGACGGCAGCGACATCGGCGTCACCTTCGCCGGCCTGCCGATGGGGCACGAGTTCAACTCGCTGGTCCTGGCCCTGCTGCAGGTCGGCGGCCACCCGTCGAAGGAGTCCGAGGAGCTGCTGGAGCAGATCCGCACCCTCGACGGCGATTTCCGCTTCGAGACCTATTTCTCGCTGTCCTGCCAGAACTGCCCGGACGTGGTCCAGGCCCTGAACCTGATGAGCGCGCTGAACCCGCGGATCAAGCATGTCGCCATCGACGGCGCGCTGTTCCAGCAGGAGGTCGAGCAACGGCAGGTGATGGCCGTCCCCACCGTCTTCCTGAACGGCGAGCCCTTCGCCCAGGGCCGGATGGACGTGGCGCAGATCGTCGCCAAGCTCGACACCGGCGCCATCGCCCGCGCCGCCGAGAAGATCAAGGCCAAGGCCCCGTTCGAGGTGCTGGTGATCGGCGGCGGCCCCGCCGGCGCCGCGGCCGCCATCTATGCCGCCCGCAAGGGCATCCGCACCGGCGTGGCGGCCGAGCGGTTCGGCGGTCAGGTGCTCGACACCATGGCGATCGAGAACTTCATCTCCGTCTCCCACACCGAGGGGCCGAAGCTGGCCGCGGCGCTGGAGCAGCACGTCAAGGACTATGAGGTCGACGTGATGAACCTGCAGACCGCCACCGCCCTGGTGCCGGCCGCGCAGGAAGGCGGGCTGATCGAGGTGAAGCTGGCCAGCGGCGCCTCGCTGAAGTCGCGTACGGTGGTGCTGTCGACCGGCGCCCGCTGGCGCTCGATGAATGTCCCGGGCGAGGCGGAATACCGCAACAAGGGTGTCGCCTACTGCCCGCACTGCGACGGTCCGCTGTTCAAGGGCAAGCGCGTGGCGGTGATCGGCGGCGGCAATTCCGGCGTCGAGGCGGCCATCGACCTCGCCGGCATTGTCTCGCACGTCACGCTGATCGAGTTCGACAGCCAGCTGCGCGCCGACGCGGTCCTGCAGCGCAAGCTGCACAGCCTGCCCAACGTCACCGTTCTCCTGTCGGCCCAGACCACCGAGGTGCATGGCGACGGCAGCAGGGTCGTCGGCCTGTCCTACAAGGACCGCAACAGCGGTGAGCTGAAGCGGGTGGAACTGGAAGGCATCTTCGTGCAGATCGGCCTGGTGCCCAACACCGAATGGCTGAAGGGCACGCTGGCCCTGACCCCGCGCGGCGAGATCGAAGTGGACAACCGCGGCCAGACCTCGCTGCCCGGCGTGTTCGCCGCCGGCGACGCGACGACGGTGCCGTTCAAGCAGATCGTCATCGCCATGGGCGAAGGCGCCAAGGCCGCGCTCGCCGCCTTCGACCACCTGATCCGCACCGTCCCGGCCGAGGAAGCCGTGCGGGAGACCGTCGCGGCGGAGTGAGGAAACTCCCCTCTCCCCCGCCGGGGAGAGGGTCAGGGTGAGGGGGCAGCACAGGCGCCAGCCTGTGCCAGGGGATTGCCAAGGGGCAGTATGCCTCTTGGCGGCGCGCTACTGCGCGCCGGCCCCCTCACCCTCCCCACCGCTTCGCGGCGGGTCCCCTCCCTCTCCCCGCTATCGGCGGACCGCAGGTCCGCCTGTCGTGTCAGCACAAACGAAGTTTGTGCGAAAGCGGGGGAGAGAGGGCAATTACCCCTTCTTCACCGCCGCCTTCTCCTTATCCACCGCCTCCAGAATCCGCTGCAGCGCCTCGGTGCTCAGCGGCGACTCCATCGTCAGCCCATCCCCGAACTTGCGCAGCGCGCCGATGGCGCGGCGGCGGGCGATGAAGTCTTCGTCGCCCGGCTCGAACGGCTCCACCACCGGACCCTTGTAGTAGCTGCCGCGGAAGCCCCACTGGCGGCGCCCGTCGGCGCGCCATTCGCTGCCGTCGGACAGCACCATGCAGCGCCCTCCGTCGGTGTAGCGCTCCACGGTCGCAGTGGATTGCGGAATGGACTGGCCGCTGCGGATCGTCACGCGGTCGCCGACGCGGAAGCTGGCGGCAGTGAACATGCTGTCTCCTCAAATGGCACTCGCCCTTTCAACCGGGCCGGAGCGCCGCAAAAATCGTGAAGACGCTGTTTTCCACCAGTTGCCCCGGCAAATCCAGCCCTACAACGCGAAACTCGCCACCACGGGCGCATGGTAGCTGACGGGCGAGGGCTCGTCGGCGTGATCGACCTCGTCGGTCAGATCCTCGTTGTGGATGGCGACCTCCCGCAGCCGTCCGGTCAGCCGCGGCGAGGTCATCAGATGGTCCAGCAGCACCGGCGTGCCGGCATGCAGGACGGTGTAGCGCCGCTCGTCGGGGATCGCCTGCTCCAGCGGCTCCAGCACGCGGTTCGCCAGCTCCGGGTTGCCGGTGAAGTCGGGGGACGCGCGGATGATGCGGACGGCGGTCTGCTCCAGCTCGGCGTTGCAGTCGCCGGCCACCACGATCAGCGCGTCGGGATCGGCGTCGAACAGCCGGTCGACCGCCATGCGCGTCTCCAGCGCCTGCCCCGTCCGCTTGATCGAGGCGAGATAGAAGCCCTCCGCCCAACCGGACGCCGTCTTCCAGGTCTGTGCGTCGGCCTTCTGCCCCGGCACCGGGGCGGCGATGGGCGCACGCAGGTGCAGGTCGAAGACATGCAGGATGCGGCCGTCCGGCAAATCCACCTCGGCATGCAGCACCGGCCGGTCCCAGCCGACCTCGGTCTCCGTGTCCGGCGCCGGGTCGGCGGTGGCGAGGCGCACGCGGGCCGGCGGCACCAGATGGTGGCGCAGCAGCCGCGCCGCCCTGATCGGCCAGCGGCTGACGATCACCGGGTTGTGGCGATCGGCCGGCGACGGGGCGTCGCCCGCGGTGACGTGATAATCGGCATAGCGCGTGCCCTCCAGCAGGCGGGCGAGCGCACGCAAGGTCCGCGGTTCGCTTTTCACCGGGTGCTGGGCATCGACCTCCTGCAGGCACAGGATGTCGGCCTCCAGCCGCTCCAGCTGCGGGCGCAGGGTGGCGATCCGCGCCTCGAAGGGCGGCACGTCGGCATCGTCGTCCAGATTTTCCAGGTTGAAGGTGGCGATCCGGAACAGCGTCTCGGCCATGAAGGGCTCCGCGGAGGGACGGCAAATATCGGCGGCGCGCCTGTGAAGGAGGCCGCCGCCGGTCGAGCTTATCAGAACAGCTCGACGTCGCCTTCGATCCGCGTCCGGCCCAGATGTTCCATGTAGGAGGACTCGTTGCGGGCGATGTCGTGCAGCGTCTCGTCGCCGATCAGCCGGCGCTGGCTGCGCCCGCTGGTGGGAAAGAAACGGACCGCGCGCGGACTGGCGCCGCCGACATCCCAGCTGACGGTGGGAATGCCTTCCGTCGCCAGATACTCCATCACGAATTCGACGTTGCGCTGGCCGATGTTGGCGGTGCGCAGCGTGGTCAGATTCACGTTGGCGCCGCCGAACAGCTTGGCGCGCAGCCGGTCGCGCCGGCCGGTGACGGCCAGCAGCCGGTTGATCAGATGCTCCATCGCCGTGGCGCCGTAGCGGGACGACAGCGACAGCGCGTCCGTCCCTGCGTCGGGCAGCAGGAAATGGTTCATGCCGCCGATCTCCGCCACCGGATCGTACAGGCAGGCGGCGACGCAGGAGCCCAGCGTGGTGGTGATGACGACGTTCGGGTCGTCGGTGACGACACAGCCGCCGACGACGATGTTGACGACCTCCGCCCCCAGCCGCCGGTCATGGTAGCGGTTGGCGGCGACGTCCTGCCGTTCCAGCCTGCGGCGCAATGCGCTGCGCGCAGTGGAGGTGCGGGGACTGTCTGTCATCATCGGGCGTGGGGCTCTCGGTGCTGAATGCGGACGGATATGGAGCGTTACGACCCTCAATCAATCCTGGCAGCGATCATTCCAGGTCGCAATCATTCGATTTTGAAACGCATTTTATCGTGTATTTCATATTCCTTTCTATGACCTATGTCGGTCAATAGGTGAAAAACCACCGCTCCAGCACGCCGCCCTGCAATGCGCGGGCGTCCGCCGCCCAGACGCGCGCGTCGGACGGGATGGCTGTCACCCGGCGGTCCAGCGCGGCGTCCATCGCCGCCCGGCGCGCGGCATCGGCGATGAACAGGACGAAGCCCAGCCGCCGGCCGCTGGTCGCCGTCAGCAGCCCGGCCAAGCCCTTGACATAGGCCAGGGTCCCGGACTTGGCCCGGACCCCGGGCGGCAGAGCCTTGCCGTCCTCCTCCCCCGGCAGCAGGTCCCACAGCGCCGGCCCGCCGGCCCGCAGCAGCGCCGCCATCTGCCGCGGCGTGGCGCGCGACCCGGTGCCCAGCCCCGAATGGTTGGCCAGCCGCAACCCGTTCCAGCCGGCCCCGTCCAGCGGTTGCCGCGCCAGCAGGCCCTGCAGCAGCGCCGCGGAACGCCCGAGCGTCGCGACGGCCGGATCCAACCGGCGCGCGGCGGCCAGCCCGATCACCTCGGCCGACAGGTTGTTGGAATGGCGCAGAAGCCCCCGGACCAGCTCCGCCAGCGGCAGGCTGTCCAGGGTCGCGATCGGCACCGCCCCTGCCGGCGCCCGTCCCGGCAGGGGCGGCGGCAGGGCGATGCCGGCCTCGGCGGCCAGCCTGCGGAACAGCGTGGCGGCGGCCAGCCCCGGCCGGGCCACCGGCACCCAGACCGCCCCGGCGTCGCCCGCTGCCGGCGCTGTCATGCGCCAGCGGTCTGCACCGTCCGGCAGCAGCGGAAAGCGGCCGCCCGCCGCCATCGGCAGGACGGTGACGCTGTCCAGCGGCAGCCGTCCGGCATCGGCGACGGTCAGCGCCTCCGGCCCGCCCCGGCCGCCGCGCCCCCAGTTCAGCAGGGCGCGGTTGTAGTTCAGCGACAGCGCCCCGGCGCCCGTGTTGTAGGGAGCGGCCCAGGGCTGGCCGGAGTCGATCTCCGCCAGTTCCGGCAGCAGCGTGGCGTCGTAGAGGAAGCGCCCCTCCACCCGGCGAAGTCCGGCGGCACGCGCCTGATCGAGCAGCTGCAGCAGCCCCTCCGTCGCCAGGGCCGGGTCGCCGCCGCCCTGAAGGATCAGGTCGCCGCGCAGCACCCCGTCGGCGGACAGCCCGCCGGAACCGGCGGCGCCCAACAGCCGGGTGGCGAATCGGTGGTCCGGTCCCAACAGGGCCAATGCCGCCGCGGCGGTCGGCAGTTTCGCCACCGATGCCGGGATGAAGGGGGTGTCGGCCGCGCGAGCCTCCACCGCCCGGCCGCTGTCGGGATCGAACAGGATATAGCCGACCGCGGTGCCTTCGGGCCCCTCCCCTTCAAAATTTCCGGTTGCGGAATATGAAGACCGCGCCACTACGGGCAGAGCGAGGAAACCGAGCAGGCCGAGGAATGGACGGCGGCCCAGCGGCATCGCGGGCAGGCGGCGCCTCAAATCGGGAAGGACGGTCACGGGTCGGGTCTTTCCGCTTCTGATGGCAGCTTTAATAAAGTATTTTGGGGAAAAATCGCTGGAAATCGCGAACAGGGACGTAGCCGGGCAGCAGTCCGACAGGGGCAGGCCGAAGGGGAACGGTATGGCGATGTCCAAGCGGCGCGAGGCGCGCTTCGAGGTGGTGGTCGAACAGGCTGGCAAACCCAACATCGACGGCGTCTTCGATGACGAGAAGTCGGCGACGGAGCGTGCCAACTTCCTGCTGCGCCTTGCCAAGTTCCCGGTGGTGCGGGTGGTGAAGGTCACCGGCACCGGCCGGGAAGAGACGATCTTCCAGAAATCCTCCTCCGGCGGCACCAAGCTGACCACCATCTCCCCGATCGAGGAGGCCAGCCTCTGCACGAGCGTGCTGCAGGTCTTCTCCTTCGACAGCCGGATGACCCTGCTGCGGCTGCTGCGCGGCTATTGGGACGACCAGGGCGTCATTCCGTCGGAGCAGCTTCACCGCTACTATCCATTGCGCTACTTCGAGCGGGAGGCGCTGCTGTTCAACCCGGCGGTCAGCAGGCTCGCCGCCATCCAGGCGCCGATGCTGGGGCTGAAGCCGCATGAGCGTTACGACCAGATCATCCGCCTGTTCACCGGGCTGAAGGAACTCGCCCAGGCGTCCGGCACGCTGGCGCCCTTCGATCAGGCGCTGATGCGCGGCGGCATATCCGGGCTGCTGCTGGCCGCCGTCGACCGCCCGGTGGAGGAGCGCGACCGCATCGTCACCCACGCCTTCGGCACGCTGCTGGAACCGCACCGCGAATGGGGGGCCAAGCTGGCCGCGGTTCTGCGCCTGCACCGGGAGGGCGATGGCGAAAACACCCGGCTGGTGGACGAATTCGCGGCGGAGATCGTCGACGGGCGGGAGCCGATCCGTGCGCTGATCGGCTACGCCCCCGACCTCGCATCCGCCATCCTGGCGCTGCTGGCGACCCTGCGCGGCGACCTGGACGACCGCCTGCCCCACACCGAACCGCTGCTGGCGCTGTCGGATGTGCTGGGGTCGGACGCGACGGGTGCCGGCTTTCCCCGGACGCGGGAGGCGCTGCTCAACCGCATCCGCGGCGGGCTGGACGGTCTGACGCCGCTGACCCGCACCGGAGCGGCCAGCGACGCCCGCGCCTTCGGCGCCATCGTCGACGGGATGATCGCCTTCGACGGCTTCATGGGCGGTCCGGCCATGGCGGAATCGCTGACCCGCCGCGGCAAGACGGTGTGGGCGGCCGGCGGCAGCGACCTGCCCTTCGAAGAGACGATGACGCGGCTGGCCGGGCGCTTCGGCACGGCGGCCGGCCGGCTGGGCTATCTGCTGGACCTCGGCACCAGCGCCTATGGCCACCGCAAGATCAGCACCGTCATCCAGCGTGTCGCCGACGAGTTCAACCGGGTGAAATCGGCCGCAGAGCTTGCCGCGCCCGGCGCCTCCCTCCAGGAGGTGCGCGAGGGGCTGGGTCGCCGCCTGCGGGCCGCCGGCATCCCGCGGTCCCTGGCCGACGGGCTGATCGCCAAGATCGCCGCCATCCCCGACGACCAGAGGATGTCGGTGACCGGCAGCGGCGTCCTGGCGGGGATGCGCATCGCGCCTCCGGTGGCGGAGGTGATGACGGTCGACATGCAGGCCCCGGCGGCCCCCCGCCTGACGCTGAGCTTCCAGGGCCGGACGGTCGTGCTCCCCGAGGCCGGCGGCGATGTGGTGATCGGCCGCGCCGCCGAATGCGGCATCGTGCTGGACCACGCCTCCGCCTCGCGCCGCCACGCGGTGGTGCGGCTGCGCGACGGCGCCTTCACGCTGGAGGATCTCAGCCGCAACGGCACCCGCCTGGTGCGCCAGAACGGCGAGCAGCGCCTGCTGAAGCTGGGCGACGTGGTGGCGCTGTCCGGCCGTGGGGAGATCGTCATCGGCTCCCTCGACCTCGGCGAACATCCGGCGCGGATCGCCTGGGACGTATCGGTGCGCTAAGGTCGGGACATCCGGGGATCAGTCGCCCGCGCAGGCCTCGGCCAGCCGGGCGTCGGCGGCACGGCTGGCACGGCTGGTGGCGCGGTCGTCCAGCATCGCCACCGCCCACACGGCCAGGCCGCCCAGCGCCAGCGCCGAACCGACCCAGCCGGTGGAGGTCCAGCCCCAGCCGGCGGCGATCGCCATGCCGCCCAGCCAGGGGCCGAGCGCGTTGGCGGCGTTGAAGGCGCTGTGGTTCAGCGCCGCGGCCAGCGTCTGCGCGTCCTCCGCCACATCCATCAGCCGGGCCTGCAGCGGGGTGCCGAGCCCGCCGCCGCAGCCGATCATGAAGATGACGACAGACACCAGCCAGACATTGCCGGCGGCGAACGGATAGAGCGCCAGCGAGCCGGCGCTCCACAGCAGGAGGAAGGCGACGGTCGGCATCAGGGCGCGGTCGGCGGCCCAGGCGCTGACCAGCGTGCCGACGGTCATGCCGGTGCCGAACACCGCCAGCACCACGGGCACCGCCGACGGCGAGACCTGGGTCACCTCCATCAGGGTCGAGGCGACATAGGTGTAGACGGCGAACATGCCGCCGAAGCCGATGGCGCCGATGCCCAGAGTCAGCCAGACCTGCCGCCGCTTCAGCGCGCCCAGTTCGCGCAGCGGGCTGGCATTCGGGTGCGGGCGGTCGTTGGGGGCAAAGATCCAGACCAGAAGCACCGTCAGCAGGGCCAGCAGCCCGACGAGGCCGAAGCCCCAGCGCCAGCCCATCGCCTGCCCGATCCAGTTCGCCATCGGCACGCCGACGATGGTCGCCACCGTCAGCCCCAGCATGGTCCGCGCCACCGCCTGCGCCCGGCGCTGCGGCGGCACCAGCGACGCCGCGACCAGGGCGGCCACGCCGAAATAGGCGCCATGCGGCAGGCCGCTCATGAAACGGAAGACCAGCATCCAGCCATAGGAGGGCGAAAAGGCGCTGGCCACATTGGCGGCGGCGAAGACCGCCATCAGCCCGATCAGCAGCGTCCGCCGCGACAGCCGCGCCGCCAGCACCGCGATCACCGGCGCGCCCACCACCACGCCCAGCGCATAGGCGCTGATGACGTGCCCGGCGGTGGGCTCGTCGATGCCGAGGCCCCGGGCGAAATAGGGCAGCAGGCTCATCGTCGCGAACTCGGTCGTTCCGATGGCGAAACCGCCCATGGCGAGCGCCAGAAGCACCAGCCCGGGATGGGCCGAGGCCAGCTGTGCCTCAGCACGCATGTCGCCGTGATGGCCGGCAGAAGCCATGGTCGTTTCTCCGCTGTCGCCGCTCGATGAAGGAATTTCGGAACCCGGCGGTCAGGGGATGGAAAACGACCGGGACAAGGTCAGGATATTTGCCCCAGCCATGCTGAGGCAATCCGCCGCAGGCCGTCAATTTCGCAGATGCGAGATGAGCGGCGGGCATGGCTCGGCGCAGTGGGGAAGTCCTTTTCCCGCAAGGGGAGAAGGACTTCCATCCGCCATGCGGGATTCCTACAGCAGATCCTTGAACAGCAGCTGCGCCGGCGCCTCGGCGGCCTTGCCCTGTTTGCGCGGGCCGGACTTCCGTTTCGGCTTGTCCTCGGCCTTGGCGGGCTGCTCCACCGGCAATTCGGGTGCGGCCACCGGAATCGGCAGGTCGGCGGCCGGTTCCGGCGCCTCCTGCGGCGGAGCGGGCTCAGGCTCCGGCGCGGCCGCACTCTCCGGCGCCGCCTCCACCACCGGTTCCGGTTCCACAGGCGGTGCGGCGACCGGCGCCACTTCCGGCGCAATTTCGGGCACGGCCTCCGCCTCCGGCTGCGCAGCCTTCTTCTTCCGCGGCGGCCGGCGCGGCTCGACGCCGACGCCTTCCTTGGCGCGCTGCTTGCCCTTGTCGCGCGCCTGGATTTCCGGCGCCTCGGGATCGTCGGTCAGCCATTTGCGGCGCTTGATGACCTCGTTCACGCGGCCCTGGTTGACGCCCAGCTGAAAGGCGATCTCCTGCTGGGTCATGTTCGTGGTTTCGTGCAGTTGCAGGATCTCGGCGGCGAGTTCCGGCGTCATCTTGCGTCCGGTCAGGCGCCGGGCCGGGCGGATGGAGCGCTGGCTGCGGTCGCGCGCCCTCAGGGATTCCAGGATCTCCAGCGCCGCCGTGTTGCCCGCCGCCTTCAGCGCGTCCTCGAATTCCTTCAGCGTCGCCATAAGCTTCCCTCCCCCTGTCGCCGACCGGTCCCCGCTGCAACCGGCAGGATCACAGATAGTTCGGGTCTTGGCGATGGAAAAGCCGTGGCATGCCCGTGTCCTTGCGCGCGGGCTCCCCGCCGGGGCTCAGGCGGGAAAGCGCAGGTCGATCCTCGTACCGGCGCCGTCGGCGTCGCCATAGCTCAGCTGGCCGGACAGCTGGGCGGCCAGGCTCTGGATGATCTTCCAGCCCAGACTCGGCAGGCGCAGGACGTCGATCCCCTCCGGCAGGCCGACGCCGTCGTCGGTCACCCGCAGGTGCAGATGGCCGGGATGATCCGGCACGGCATGCAGTTCGATGGAGACGATCCCGCCCTCGCGGCCGGCGAAGGCGTGCTTCAGGGCGTTGGTCAAGGCCTCCACGATCAGCAGGGCCAGGGCTAGCAGCCGTTCGGGCGACTGCGGCGCCGCTCCGACCGTGACGCGGCAGATGACGTCGGGTTTGCCGGCCGCCTCCAGCATATCCTGGCACAGCCCTTCGATGTGGCGGCCGAAATCGTCGCCCGACCGGGGATCGTGCAGGCGACGGTGCACCCGCGCCATGGTGTCCAGCCGCCGCCCCGCCTCCTCCAATGCCGCCATCGCCCCTTCCGGCGACCGGGCGACCGACCGCCTCTGCAGGTCGAGGAGCGAGGAGACGAACTGCATGTTGTTGGCGACCCGGTGCTGAAGCTCGTGGAACATGGTGGTCTGCGCCTCCAGCAGCGAGGCGGTGCGGCCGCGCTCCTCGTTCAGGCGCGCCAGCGTCACCTGCATGCCGTGGATCAGCGCGATGTCCACCGTGACGATCACCGCATAGAAGGCCAGCGCCAACCCGCTGGAGGCATTCAGCGTGAAGGTGTCGTAAGGCGGAATGAAGAAGTACCAGGCGGCCAGCCCGGAGAGCACCGCCGTCGCCACCCCCGGCCCCAGCCCGCCGACGAAGGTGGTCAGGATCACCGCGGGAAAGAAGGTGAGATAGGGGAAGCCGGACGGAAGGATGCCGTCGACGCCCCAGCGCAGCAGCAGGGCGATGGCAAAGGTCAGCAGCCCCGCGCCATAGCGCAGGGCGGGACCGCGCCGCAGCAGCGAAAAGCGCGCCACTCGCTGCCAGACCGTCCGAACCGCCCCCATCGACATCCCGTTCCCGCAATCCCAGTGCCAGCATATCACCGGCAGCTGGCGCTTGTAGGGTCAGTCTGCCGATGACGCACGGAAATTCTCGGCCCAGCCCCGTGACCAGTATCGGGCGAGACCCGCCCGCCGGCTTCGCCGCGGGAGAGGGGATCCGTCCAAAGCTGTTCACATCTCCGCCACACCCGTTCAAGTCCGCGGGGCACTTTGTTCAATCCACTGAGCGATTGTCGTCCTTGCGCGGCGGCCGGGGACCATGCCCAGCCCCGGCGCCCCTCGAATGAACAAGGCTGAAGGAGCCACGCCCCGTGAAGACCCGTGCCATGAAGTCCCATCTGGGCGCGCTCGCCGTCGCGGCCACCCTGTCCGTCTCCGCTCTCGCCCTGTCCGGCACCGCCCAGGCCGGCGCCACCTTCGACGGCGTGAAGCAGAAGGGCTACGTCCAGTGCGGCGTCAATCTGGGCCTCTACGGCTTCTCGTCGCCGGACGACAAGGGCAAGTGGACGGGCCTGGACGTCGACATGTGCCGCGCCGTCGCCGCCGCCATGTTCGGCGATGCCGAAAAGGTGAAGTACACCCCGCTGTCGGCGCAGCAGCGCCTGCCGGCCCTGCAGTCCGGCGAGATCGACATCCTCGCCCGCAACACCACCCGCACCCTGACCCGCGACACCGCCAACGGCCTGAACTTCACGCCGACCAACTACTATGACGGCCAGGGCTTCATGGTGTCGGCCAAGCTGGGGCTGAAGAGCGCCAAGCAGCTGAACGGCGCCACCGTCTGCGTGCTGCCCGGCACCACGACCGAACAGAACGTGTCGGATTATTTCCGCGCCAACAAGATGACCTTCAAGCCGGTCGTCATCGAGAAGAACGAGGAGCTGAACAAGGCGTTCTTCGCCGGCCGCTGCGACGCCCTGACCTCCGACGCCTCGCAGCTGGCCGCCATCCGCGCCGCCGAGGTGCAGAACCCCAACGACTACGTCATCCTGCCCGAGCTGATCTCCAAGGAGCCGCTGTCCCCGGCCGTCCGCCAGGGCGACGAGGAATGGATGAATCTGGTCACCTGGGCCTTCTACGCCATGGTCCAGGCCGAGGAGAAGGGCATCACGTCGGAGACCGTCGACGCCGCCATGACCTCTCCCGATCCCGACGTGAAGCGCCTGCTGGGCGTGACCGCCGGCAACGGCAAGGCGCTGGGCGTCGAGGAGAACTGGGCCTTCAACATCGTCAAGCAGGTCGGCAACTACGCCCAGAGCTATGAGCGCAACGTCGGCGCCGGCTCCAAGCTGAAGATGCCGCGCGGCCAGAACGCCCTCTACACCGAAGGCGGTCTGATGTACGCCCCGCCGATGAAGTAAGGCCGCGCATTGCCCCCACCCCGCCCCTCCCCTGCGAAGCGGGGTGGGGGAGGGGTGGAGGCAAGTGTCCGCCCGTCTTCACTCCCCCCGCACGGAGCAACACCATGACAAACCCGGTTCAGGCGCTGAACTCCGCGCGCGTGCGGGGGTGGCTGTATCAGGCGCTGTTCCTGGCCTGCACCCTCGCCGTCGCCTGGTATCTCGTTTCCAACACGCTGACCAACCTCGCCACCCGCGGCGTCGCCACCGGACTCGGCTTCCTGCAGCGCGAGGCCGGCTTCGAGATCGGCGAGAGCCTGCTGTCCTATTCGGCCTCCGACACCTATCTGATGGCGCTGGTCGTCGGCCTGCTGAACACGCTGTCGGTGTCGGCCACCGGCGTCGTGCTGGCGACCGTGCTGGGCGTGCTGATCGGCATCGCGCGGCTCTCCTCCAACTGGATGGTGAACCGCTTCGCCACCCTGTATGTCGAGACGGTCCGCAACGTGCCGCTGCTGCTGCAGCTGGTGGTCTGGTACACCATCATGAACCGGCTCCCCAGCCCGCGCGACGCGCTGGAGATCCTGCCGGGCATCTTCCTCAGCAACCGCGGCATGAAGTTCCCGGTTCTGGCGGAGCATGCCGGCCATGGCTGGGTCCTGCTGGCGCTGCTGGCCGGCATCGCCGCCGCCGTCGCCATCGTCCGCCACGGCCGCCGCCACCGCGAGACGACCGGCAAACCCTTCCCCACCCTGCCGGCCGCCATCGCCGCGGTGCTGCTGCCGCCGGTCGCGGCGTTCGTCGCAACCGGTGCGCCGCTGGCATTCGACGTGCCGATCCTGGCCGGCTTCAACTTCGAGGGCGGCGGGTCGGTCACCCCGGAATTCACTGCGCTGCTGATCGGCCTTTCGGTCTACACCGCAGGCTTCATCGCCGAGATCGTGCGCTCCGGCATCCTCGCCGTGCCGCACGGCCAGACCGAGGCCGGGCTGGCGCTGGGCCTGTCGCCGGGCAAGATCCTGCGCCTGATCATTCTGCCGCAGGCGCTGCGCGTCATCGTGCCGCCGCTGACCAGCCAATTCCTGAACCTGACCAAGAACAGCTCGCTGGCCGTCGCCATCGGCTATCCGGATCTGGTCAGCGTTTCCAACACCTCGGCCAACCAGACCGGGCAGGTGGTGGAGGCGGTGGCGATGATGATGCTCGTCTACCTCATCATCAGCCTCAGCATCTCCGCCTTCATGAACTGGTACAACCGCCGCGTGGCCCTGGTGACGCGATGAGGGACCCGATGAGCACGAACTCCCCGGCCGACCGGGCCGTCATCCCCACCGGTCCCGTCGCCCCCGCCCGCTGGGCCGCCTCCTACGAGGAGGAGCCGAGCCAGGCCTCCACCCCGCCGCAGGCGAACGGCATGACGGCACTGAAGCCCTTCGGCTGGGCCAAGGACAATCTGTTCAACACGCCGCTGAACACGGTCCTGACCCTCGCCTGCCTCGGTCTGATGTGGCTGGTGGTTCCGCCGATGGCGAACTGGCTTGTGCTGAACGCCAGCTGGTCCGGCACCAGCTCGGAGGCCTGCCGCGAGGCGGCCGGCGCCTGCTGGTCGGTGATCGCGGTCAAGCACCGGCTGATCTTCTTCGGCACCTATCCCTATGACGAGCAGTGGCGCCCCTTCCTGGCCTGCGCCCTGTTCGTGGCGATGCTGGGCGCCAGCGGCGTGCGCGCCTTCTGGCGGCCCTGGCTGGCCGTCGCCTGGGCGATGACGCTGGTCGGCATGGGCGTGCTGATGTGGGGCGGCGTCGCCGGTCTCAGCTATGTGCCGAACGACCGCTGGGGCGGCCTGCCGATCACGCTGATGCTGTCGGTCTTCTCCATCGCGCTGGCCTTCCCGCTGTCGATCCTGCTGGCGCTGGGCCGCCAGTCCTCGCTGCCGGCGATCCGCACCTTCTGCGTCGGCTTCATCGAGCTGATGCGCGGCGTGCCGCTGGTCAGCGTGCTGTTCATGGCCTCGGTGATGTTCCCGCTGTTCCTGCCGGAAGGCGTCACGGTGGACAAGCTGCTGCGCGCGCTGGCCGGCATGACCCTGTTCACCGCCGCCTATCTCGCCGAGGCGGTGCGCGGCGGCCTGCAGGCGATCCCCAGGGGCCAGTACGAGGCGGCCGACGCGCTGGGCCTCTCCTACTGGCAGAAGACGATGCTGATCGTCCTGCCGCAGGCCCTGCGCATCGTCATCCCGCCCATCGTCAACCAGTTCATCAGCTGCTTCAAGGACACCTCGCTGGTCACCATCGTCGGCCTGTACGACCTGCTGACCGCCGCCACAGTCGCGACGACCGACCCCGAATGGCGCCCCTATTTCGCCGAGGTCTATGTCTTCGCCGGACTGATGTTCTGGATCTTCTGCTTCAGCATGTCGCGCTACAGCCAGTGGCTGGAGCGTCTGGCCAACCGTTACACCAGCCGCTGACCGGCTCTGGAGACCGAGCAATGACCGAGAACGCCATCATCGAACTCCGCAAGGTCGGCAAGTGGTACAACAGCTACCACGCGCTCCGCGACGTCACCCTGTCGATCGGCAAGGGCGAGAAGGTCGTCGTCTGCGGCCCGTCGGGCTCGGGCAAGTCGACGATGATCCGCTGCATCAACCGGCTCGAGGCGCACCAGACCGGCCATATCGTCGTCGACGGCATCGAGCTGACCGACGACGTCAAGGCGGTGGAGAAGATCCGCCGCAAGGTCGGCATGGTGTTCCAGAACTTCAACCTGTTCCCGCACCTGACCGTGCTGCAGAACCTGACGCTGGCCCCCATCTGGGTCCGCGGCATGGCGAAGTCCGAGATCGAGGAAATCGCCATGATGTACCTGAAGCGGGTGCGCATCCCCGATCAGGCGCACAAGTTCCCCGGGCAGCTGTCCGGCGGCCAGCAGCAGCGCGTCGCCATCGCCCGCGCGCTCTGCATGCGGCCGGAGATCATGCTGTTCGACGAGCCGACCTCGGCCTTGGACCCCGAGATGGTCAAGGAGGTGCTCGACGTCATGACCGAACTGGCGGGCGAGGGCATGACCATGGTCTGCGTCACCCACGAAATGGGCTTCGCCCGGCAGGTCGCGGACTCTATTGTCTTCATGGCCGAGGGCTCGATCATCGAGAGCGGGTCGCCGGCCGAATTCTTCGAGAACCCGAAAAGCGAGCGCACCCGCCAGTTCCTGGGCCAGATCCTGGAACATTGAGGCGAACATTGAGGCGGACCCACCGGCAAGGTGGGGCGAGGAAAAGGCGGACGAGAGGGCCATGCCGGCGACCATTGCCATCACCGACGACGATGCGGTGACGCGCGAGACGCTGAAGTCCTACCTCACGGATGAGGGCTTCGACGTCCTGCTGGCCCGAAGTGCGGAAGAGCTGAAGGACCTGCTGGCGACCAGCGCGGTGGATGTCGTGCTGCTCGACATCCGGCTGCCGCGCCAGGACGGGCTGACCCTGACCCGCGAGCTTCGCGCGACGTCGGAGATCGGCATCATCCTGGTCAGCAGCCGGGCGGAGAAGCTGGACCGCATCATCGGGCTGGAGATGGGGGCCGACGACTACATCGCGAAACCGTTCGAGCCCCGCGAGATCCTGGCCAGGGTGCGGAACCTGCTGCGCCGGCTGAAGGCGCCGGGCGACCAGCGCGACGATCGCCAACGCCGCTTCGCCGGCTGGACCCTGTGGCTGGACCGCATGCGTCTGACCGACCCGCGGGGCCAGCCGGTGCGGCTGACGGGGGCGGAGTTCGAACTGCTGTCGACCTTCGTCTGCAACCCCGGCCGGGTGATGAACCGCGACTATCTTCTGACGGCGACGACCCGGCGGAAGACGGACGCGACCGACCGCACCATCGACAGCCTGGTCCGCCGCC
>JBKHVJ010000305.1:0-9767 GCA_046570145.1 Alphaproteobacteria bacterium | reverse complement strand
GATTTCGACGTCCATCACGGCAACGGCACCCAGGCGATGTTCGCCGACGATCCCGACCTGTTCTTCGCCTCCACCCACCAGTCGCCGCTCTATCCCGGCACCGGCAATTCGTGGGAGCGCGGGGTGGACGGCAACATCCTGAACCTGCCGCTGGAGCCCTACAGCGGTTCCGTCGAGTTCCGCCAGGCGGTGGAGCGCGCGATCCTGCCGGCGCTGGAGGCGTTCCAGCCCGAATTGCTGCTGATCTCGGCCGGCTTCGACGCGCACAAGCGCGACCCGCTGGCCCAGCTCGGCCTTACGGACGAGGATTTCGAGTGGGTGACCCGCAAGCTGGTCGATCTCGCCGACCGGGTCTGCGGCGGGCGGGTCGTGTCGGCGCTGGAAGGCGGCTATGACGCGACGGGTCTGGCGGAGGGGTGTGCGGCGCATCTGACGGCGTTGATGCGGGCGTAGAAAACCGCAGCGTCGCGAGATCGGCGGCGGAGTCTTTCAATCCGCCGCCAGCGCCACCCCACAGTCCCGCGACCACTCCAGCAGGCGCGCGACGGCCCCGTCCGGTTCCGGCCGCTGCATGGGGGCCGTTCCCAGCACCACCGCCCCGTTGCTGCCGTCGATGGTCAGCAGGTCGCCGGTGCGGACGGTCACCTCGCCCACCTGCATCACCCCCGCCTCGACATCGATCCGCAGGGAGCGGGCCCCGCAGACGCAAGGGCGGCCCATACCGCGGGCAACGGTGGCGGCGTGGCTGGTGAATCCGCCTCGAGCGGTGACGACACCGGCGGCGGCCTGCATGCCGTGGATATCCTCCGGCGAGGTTTCCGGCCGGCACAGCACCACCGGTGCGCCGCCACGGGCCAGGCGGATGGCATCCTCCGTGGTGAAAGCGGCACTGCCGGTCACCGCACCGGGCGAGGCCGGCAGTCCCATGGCGAGCGCGCCGGCCAGCGCCTCGGGCGCCAGGGTGGGACGCAGCAGCTCGTCCAGCGCCTGGGGATCGACGCGGCGCACCGCCTCGTTCCGGCTGATGATCCCCTCCTCCGCCATGTCGACGGCGATGCGCACGGCGGCCTCCGACGAACGCTTGCCGCTGCGGGACTGCAGGATGAACAGGCGTCCGGATTCGACCGTGAATTCGATGTCCTGCATGTCGCCGAAGGCGCGCTCCAGCCGCTCCGCCACCGCGCACAGCTCGGCGAAGACCGCGGGCTGCCGGCGCTCCATCGACCGGTCCGGTTGCGGTTGGGCAGCGCTGAGCGGATCGGGATCGCGGGTGCCGGACACCACGTCCTCTCCCTGCGCATTGGCCAGGAACTCGCCGCACAGGCCTGGGGCGCCGGTGGAGGGATCGCGGGTGAACAGCACGCCGGTGCCGGAGTCCTGCCCGCGGTTGCCGAACACCATCGCCTGCACCGTCACCGCCGTGCCCATATCCTCCGGGATGTCATGCAGGGCGCGGAAGGCGACGGCCCGCGGATTCATCCAGGATCGGAAAACCGCCGCCACGGCCATCCGCAGCTGTTCCGCCGGATCCTGCGGGAAAGGACGGCCGCAGCGCGTCTCCACCAGCTGCAGGAAGCGGGGCAGCAGGCTCTGCCAGTCATCCGCCGTCAGGTCGCCGTCGCGCTGAAGCCCCCGCTCCTCCTTGTGCTCCTCCAGCAGGTCCTCGAAACGATGGCCGGGCACGCCCATGACGACGCAGCCGAAGGACTGGACCAGCCGCCGATAGCAGTCGTGGGCGAAGCGCGCATCCCCCGATGCCGCCGTCAGCCCCGCCACCGTCCGGTCGTTGAGCCCAAGATTCAGGATGCTGTCCATCATGCCGGGCATCGACACCGCCGCGCCCGAGCGGACCGACAGCAAAAGCGGCCGGCCGGCATCGCCGAAGCGCCCGCCCGCCCGGTCCTGCAGCGACACGATCGCCTCGTCGATGCTCGCGCACAGGCTGGCCGGCAGGGGCTCCCCGGCGTTCAGCCCCTGCCCGGTCTCCGCCGCGATGACGAAGCCCGGCGGCACCGGAATGCCGAGCCCGGCCATCTCCACCAGCCGTGCCCCCTTATTGCCCAAGCGATCCAGCTCGGCCGTCCGGGAGAGGCCGGGACCGAAAGGGACGATCACTTCCGGCGGGATTGCGCAGTGCGACACGCCGATGGCCGGGGTGCGAGGGCGGGTAGAAATGATATCGGACATCATGGCTGTGTTTATCCTGCGCTCAACGCACAATTGGCCTCGTCGAAGGCCATCAGGCGCAGCAGCCGGTGCAGCCCATCCGGGTCGTCGCCGGTCCAGCCTGCGGTCCGCCGGTCCGCGCTCCGCGCCAGACGAGCCCGCTGCCCAGTCCCCGGACCACCGGCCCGCTCGACTGTGGAGGTAAACACCCGCAGCAGCGATTCCGCCCACGCGCAGGCTGCATCGCTGCCGCCAATATCGATTCTGTACCCTCCGACTCCACCGCTGACCGGTGCATCGACCAGTTGCCCGCCCAAGTCCGCGATGCGGGCGGCGTTGGCCGCAGCCGAATCCGGCGGCAGGGAGGACAGGTCGATCAGCAGCCCGCCGCCCGGAAGGGCCGCGGCAAGCCCGTCTTGGGCGAACAGCACCCTTTCCTCGGCACGGGCATCTGGCAGCAGCATCATGACGACATCGCAGCGTTCGGCGAGGGCACGGAGCGACCCGCGGCCATGAATGTGGGAATGGTGATGGAGCCGGTGCCCCACCTCCCGCAGCCTGTCCATGATCGCATCGGCCACCTCCCCATCCCCGATGAACCCGATATCCATTCCGCGATCCTCCCCGCTTCCGCCCGGACGCCCCCTGCTGCCGTTGCTGGACGGCAGGGCGTCGGAAGAGAGCTTCGTTGCGCGCTTCGCATCGCACAACAGGACCATCGCGCAATTTTCACATCGCGGAAACCCGCCTAGGCTTGCCTATTCTTACCCGAGCCTAACATGTTCGGCCAATGTCTCCAGTGGCAAAAAGCCGCATGCCGCGGGAATCCGCCAGACCGGCCCAGCCGCCGTCTCAACCAGCCGTGGCAGGATCGGCGGTGGCAACGCCTCGCCAGCCAGCACCCCGTCCTTCGCACAAGCCATCGCCGACGCCATGTCGGCACAGCCCGCCAGCCGCAGCAGGGTCATCCGCGTGGCAAAAACCAGCCGCCGACGCCCGGCCTTCTCCTCCTCCAGCAGACGGCGCGGGGTGGCCCACAGCGCGCCGACCGCCTCGCCGCCGTCGCAAAGCGGCTCCTGTCCCGATGGCGCCGGAGCCAGAAAGAACAGCGTGTCGAAACGGCGCGGCAGACCCTCGGGCGTTACCCAGCGCGCCAGCGGCGCCATGCGCTCCAGCGCCGGGACCAGCCCCGCCCGCGCCAGCGCCGGCCCGAATCCCTCCCCTGCCGACATCGCCGCGCGCAAGCCCGCAAGGGCCGCTGCTTCCAGCCGGTCGCCCAGCGGGTCACCCAGCGGGTCACCCAGCGGATCGCGGGACAGCAGAACCCCGCATTCCTCCACGCATTCCCGCAAGGCGGCGACGCGGTGGGCCAGATCGGCGGGCGATGCGGCACCCGGCCGGTGGGTTCGCCGCCAATGGTCACGCCAGGATGGATCATGGTCCGCCGCCTCCAGTCGGCCGCCGGGAAACACCGTGGCGCCGGGGGCGAAGCGCAGGCCGGCATGCCGTTCCATCGCCAGCAGTTCCAGGCCGTCCGGCCCGTCGCGCAGCAGGATCAGGGTGGCGGCGGGATGGGGCGGAACAGGGGCTTCGGGGGCGGGTTCGGACATGCCCCAGTGTCGCCGACCATCCCTTCGACTGTCCATGCACGGCGGGAGGAACCACTCTCACGATGCGGAATACAGGGCGGGCGGCGTTTGACCGTCCGGCCTATCCCTTCCAGCATCCCGCCATCATCGCCATTCAGCGCACCATCATTCGCCAGTCCCGCCCCTCCGCGTCGAGGGCCGGGCGGAGGAAGGCTGTCGTCATGCCGTTTCACCGCAGCACCAAGATCGTTGCGACGCTGGGTCCCGCCAGCTCGTCGGAAAGCCAGATCACCGCCTTGGCCCAGGCCGGCGTCAACGTCTTCCGCCTGAACGCCAGCCATGGCACGCAGGCCGAACATGCGGAGCGCTATGCCCGCATCCGCGCCGCCGAGGAGCGGCTGGGCCGGCCGATCGGCGTACTGCTCGACCTCCAGGGGCCGAAGCTGCGGGTCGGGACCTTCGGCTTCGGACCGGTGGATCTCGCCATCGGCGACCGCTTCCGCCTGGACCTCGACCGCCGGTCGGGCGACAGCCGCCGCGTGTGCCTGCCCCATGCGGAGGTTTTCGCCAGCCTGGAGCCGGGGTTGGACCTGCTGCTGAACGACGGGCGCATCCGGCTGCGCGTCCTGGACTGCGGCCCCGACTTCGCCGAGACGGAGGTGGTGGCCGGCGGCACCCTGTCCGACCGCAAGGGCGTCAATGTGCCGGGTGCCGCGCTGGCGCTCAGCGCCCTGTCGGAGAAGGACCGCAGCGACCTCGCCTTCGGGCTGGACCTGGGGGTGGATTGGATCGGCCTCAGCTTCGTCCAGCGGCCGGAGGACATCCTGGAGGCGCGCGAGCTGATCGGCGGGCGCGCCCATGTGATGACCAAGATCGAGAAGCCGGCGGCCCTGCCCACGCTGGACCGCATCATCGAGCTGTCCGACGCGGTGATGGTGGCGCGCGGGGACCTGGGCGTGGAGTTGCCGCCGGAAGACGTGCCGGGCCTGCAGAAGCAGATGATCCGCCTCAGCCGCGCCATGGGCAAGCCGGTGATCGTCGCCACCCAGATGCTGGAATCCATGGTGTCGGAACCGACCCCGACCCGCGCCGAGGCGTCGGACGTCGCCAATGCCGTCTATGACGGGGCGGATGCGGTGATGCTGTCCGCTGAATCGGCGTCCGGCCGCTATCCGGTGGAGGCGGTGGCGATGATGGAGCGCATCGTCCGCCGGGTGGAGGGCGACCCGCTCTACCGCCGCATCATGGACGCCGACCACCCGAGCCCGGAGGCGACGGCCCCGGACGCGCTGACCGCCGCCGCGCGACAGGTGGCGGAGACCATCAGCGCCGCCGCCATCGTCACCTACACCACCACCGGATCGACCACGCTGCGCGCCTCGCGCGAGCGGCCCGGCGTGCCGATCCTGGGCCTCAGCGCCCAGCGCGAGACGGCGCGTCGGCTGTCGCTGGCCTGGGGCGTCCATGCGGTGCTGACCGACGACGTGGCGAATTTCTCGGAGATGGTCGGCCGCGCTCTGACCGCGGCGGCGGATGCCGGGATCGGCCGGCCGGGCCAATCGCTGGTGGTGACCGCGGGCGTTCCGTTCGGCACGCCGGGCAAGACCAACGCCCTGCGCGTGGTGACCATCGACGGGGAGGATGCGCCGAAGGCGGAGGCGGCGCAGAGGGAGGCGGTGACGGCGTGATGAAATGCGCCGGCGGTCGGGCCCCCCACACTGCCCCTCCCCCGCCCAGCGGAGGAGGGGCAGTGTGGGAGTAATCAGCGGGGACTTACCACCCTCATTCCAGAAAATCGCAGTGCTTCTGCACATGCGCGGCCAGACCCATGGTGTGCTCGCGCACCAGCCGTTCGGCGAGGTCGGCGTTGCGCTCCTCCAGGGCCTTGATGATGGCGCGGTGGTCGTGGATCGAGCGCTCGGCCCGGTCCTCCTGGCCGATGGTCAGCTTGCGGATCGCCCGCATGTGGATGAACAGGTTGTCGGTGACGTCCTGGATCAGCTTCGATCCGCTCAGCTGGATGATGCTCTTGTGGAAGGCGATGTTGGCGTCGGAATACTCGCTGACATGGTCCTTCGGGCTGCGCTGCTCGAAGCTGCCGAACAGGTCCCACAGCTTGTGGATCTCCGCCGCCGGGGCGTGTTCGGCGGCCATGCGCGCGGCCATGCTCTCCAGCGCCGCCCAGACCTGGATCATCTCGATGATCTCGGTCTTGGTCTTGCGCACCACGAAGATGCCGCGGCGCGGCTGCAGGCGGATGAAGCCCTCCTGCTCCAGCAGGGTCAGCGCCTCGCGGATCGGAGTGCGGCTGACGCCGAGCTTGTCGCTGAGCTGCCGTTCGTCCAGCCGGATCTCGCGGTCGTGGTCGTAGATGTCCATCTCCGTGATCGCCTGCTTCAGCGCGTGATAGACCTGACTGCGGAAGGTCGTTCCGGTGTCGAGGGGCTGAACGTTGAGAGCGGGAACGGTCATGAAATGGATGTCCTTATGTCTCGGCGGCTATTGCGGCGCGCCCGGTCAGGCTCCGGCTGATCAGGCGCGGGCTCTGGTCCTTCGGTCTTTTCGTATCCTACATACCAGATGCTTGCAAGGCGCTGAAATGTCCAGAGGGGCGCGGCGGAAGTCCACCTGATTTCAACCGGGGCGAGACGGCGCGGTTCTGCCCGCCGTTGCCGCAAGCAGCGGACCCAGCGCTCGCGGATCGCGCATCGCCAGCCCCATCACCGCCACCCCGGCCGCACCGGCGGCGAGGCAATCCGCCACCGCCTGCGCCCCGTCGATTCCCCCCAGCGCGACCACGGGCAGTCCCCGCTCCGCCCACCGCTGCAACCCCGAGATGCCCAGGCACGGCCCATAGCCCGGCTTGCTGGCCGACGGGAAGACCGGCGACAGGGTGAGATAGTCGACCTGCCCGCGCACCCGCTCCACCAGATCGGCACCGTCCGAGTCGTGCCCGGACAGCCCGATCCAGGCCGCCGGACCCAGCAGGGCACGCGCCGCCACCGGGTCGGAGCCTGCCGGCAGATGCACCCCGTGCACCCCCGCTTCCGCTGCCAGCGCCGGGTCGCCGTGCAGGGTGATCCTGGCCCCCCAGGGCCGGGCCCGCTGGAACAGATCGCGGGCCAGGTCCAGACGGTCCGCATCGGCCAGGTCCTTGTCGCGCAAGGAGAGCCAGCGCACGCCGGACGCGAAGAGCCGCTCGGCCAACTCCGGCAGCGGCAGGGAGGACAGGTGCCGGTCGGTGATCGCCAGCAGCGGCGGCACGGGCATGGTCATAGGCGCGTCTCCCTCAAACCCGGCCGAACATCATGACGGGGCATACCCCTTTCGGCCGTATACCGGATCCAAAATCTTCCAGTCCGTGGAAATTCAACGGAACCAGTTGGACAAAATTCGGCCCGTCGCTTCGCGGGAAAATGCTTTGTATTGACACTGTTCGTCAAACTGATGATCGTTAGGGCGGGCATGGGGCATTTGGCATGCCAGCAACCACAAGTTGGTCCTGAACCGCCCTGTCCCATGGCCTTTTTCCGGACCAGACACCAGAAGCGCACGGCAAAGCCACGAAAAAGCAAAAGGTCCGGACGTCCGAACAGAACTTGTCGGGTGGAAACGGGGAGGAAGGACATGGTGCGTGAGACGCACGGCAACACCGCTCAGGTCGCGCCCTGGGGCGGGCGCTGGATGCAGCTGGCCATCGGCATCGTCTGCATGTCGATGATCGCCAATCTGCAATATGGCTGGACCCTGTTCGTCGAGCCGATCGACGACAAGCATGGCTGGGGTCGCACCGCGATCCAGGTGGCCTTCACCATCTTCATCGTCACCGAAACCTGGCTGGTGCCGGTGGAGGGGTGGTTCGTCGACAGATTCGGCCCGCGCATCGTCGTGCTGGTCGGCGGCGTGCTGTGCGCCCTGTCCTGGGCGCTGAATGCGGTGGCGGATTCGCTGACGCTGCTCTATCTCGCCGCGGTGATCGGCGGCATCGGCGCCGGCGGCGTCTATGGCACCTGCGTCGGCAACGCCCTGAAGTGGTTTCCCGACCGCCGCGGCCTCGCCGCCGGCCTGACCGCCGCCGGTTTCGGCGCCGGTTCCGCGCTGACCGTGGTGCCGATCGCCACCATGATCGAGACCTCGGGCTTCGAGCAGACCTTCCTGGTCTTCGGGCTGGGCCAGGGTCTGGTGATCCTGGTGCTGGCCTGGTTCCTGGCCGACCCGCCGAAGCTGGGCTACGGCCGCTCCTCCGCGACCGCCGCAGCCGAGCGCCGCCACTTCACCCCGCAGGAGATGCTGCGCACCCCCGTCTTCTGGATCATGTACGCCATGTTCACCATGGTCGCCGCCGGCGGGTTGATGGTGACGGCGCAGCTCGGCCCCATCGCCGCCGACATGGGGCTGGTCGATGCGCCGGTCAGCATCCTGGGCCTGACCCTGCCGGCCCTGACCTTCGCGCTGTCCATCGACCGGGTGATGAACGGCATCACGCGGCCCTTCTTCGGCTGGGTGTCCGACCATATCGGCCGCGAGAACACCATGTTCATCGCCTTCGCCATCGAAGCGGCCGGCGTGATGGCGCTCAGCGCCTATGGTGCCGACCCGCTGGCCTTCGTGATCCTGACCGGTCTCGTCTTCTTCGCCTGGGGCGAGATCTTCAGCCTGTTCCCGGCCTGCTGCGGCGACACCTTCGGCTCGCGCTTCGCCGCCACCAATGCCGGCCTGCTCTACACCGCCAAGGGCACGGCGGCCCTTCTGGTCCCCATCGGCAACCTGATGGTCGAGGCGACCGGCAGCTGGCAGACCGTGTTCTACAGCGTCGCCATCGTCAACGTTCTGGCCGCCTTCCTCGCCCTGTTCGTCCTGAAGCCGCGGCGCGCCCGCTACATCGCCGCCGCCACCGGCACGGCACCCCGCCTGACCACCCGGCTGGCCGACTGACCGGAGCCGGGACGGAGCGGTGCTGCCGCCAAAGGTGCCTCACGGCTTTCATGCCGGAATTTCAAAGATTTGCGTGTTACGCTCGGCGGACAGGCTCTAACGATGAATGAGGAAGGCGATGAGCACGCGCCCACAGGCCGTTTCGGTGACGCACGTCGAAGGCGAACGCACCCGTGTCACCGAATGGCGTCTGGTGCCGGGAGCAGAGACCGGAGCTCATGTCCATGGCTATGACTACGTGATCGTGCCGGTCACCTCTGGCGCTTTCACCATCGAGGATCCGGACGGATCGGAGCGGCAGTTCCCCTTGGAGCCGGGACGGTCCTACTTCCGCAAGGCCGGCGTCAGCCACAACGTCATCAACGATGGCACCGCGGACATCGTGTTCGTCGAGGTGGAACTGCTCCAGGAAGGCTGAAGCCGGCGGATGGTTGTCGCGGACTGTCCCGTCCGCGACGCCGCTCCGGCCGTTCGGCGACGGTCAGGCATCCGCGCAGCACTGACAAGTTCCTCTCGGCCCCGGACCGCCCTTCATTGTCCAGGCATGTGGCGCGCCATTGGACAGATCAGTCCAGAAACGAAAAACCCCACAACGGATTA
This sequence comes from Alphaproteobacteria bacterium, assembly GCA_046570145.1. GTDB lineage: Bacteria > Pseudomonadota > Alphaproteobacteria > Azospirillales > Azospirillaceae > Azospirillum. The sequence goes on along the minus strand of JBKHVJ010000305.1, from coordinate 477 downwards.
CTCCGATGGGGCTCCTGCGGCGCCGGCCTGGAGTTCAGGACCGCACACTGGATCGAACTCCACGGCAACATTGAATGGCCCGCGCATCACCCTTGACGGTGAAGGCCGCGCGCCAATCTGCCGGGATGAATGTGGGCTTAGGGTCGGGACTCATAACCAGTAGGGGATGGTTGCCACGATATGGATGGGGGCCATGAAGTTGGTGGCGGACCGGTCGTAACGGGTGGCGATGCGCCGGAAATCCTTGAGGCGCCCGAACATGCGCTCGATGACATTGCGGTTCCGGTAGAGGTCGGGAGAGAAGCAGGACGCGGCCTTGGGGCGCAAGGATCGCTCCCGGGGCGGTCGGCCTCCGCTGGACGCGGTGATGATGTTCAAGATCCTGGTGCTGCAGGCGCTGTACGGTCTGGCTGACGAGCAGGCGGAGTATCAGGTTCGCGACCGGCTGTCGTTCATGCGGTTCCTCGGGCTGGGGTT
>JBKHVJ010000304.1:0-4490 GCA_046570145.1 Alphaproteobacteria bacterium | reverse complement strand
AAGGGGTGGCCCTGGACGACGGCACCCAGCAGGTCGCGGGTGTGGACGACGCCGACCAGTTCGTCAAGCACGCCGCGGCACACCGGATAGCGCGAATGGCCGCCGGTGCGGATCGCCTCCAGCAACTCGGCCTGGGTCTTGCCCAGGTCGAGCCAGGCGACGTCCGGGCGGGGGATCATGATGCTACGCACCGTGCGGTCGGCCAACCGCAGCACGCCGTCGATCATCTCCTTCTCGGCCGGGGCGAAGACACCGCTCTGGGTTCCTTCGGAGATCATCGAGCGGACCTCCTCCTCGGTCACCGTCTCCTCGCGCGCGCCATGCAGTCCGAGCAGGCGCAGCAGCAGGTCGGTGGAGGCGCCGAGCAGCCAGACGAAGGGAGCGGCGATGCGGGACAGCATGCGCATCGGCGGCGCGATCAGCGAAGCGATCCGTTCCGGGTTCTTCAGGGCGATGCGCTTGGGAATCAGTTCGCCCAGCACGATGGACAGGTAGGTGATGACCACCAGGACGCCGCCGACGCCGAGAATCTCGCCTTTCCCGGCCAGAATGGGAAAGCCGTTCAGCCACTGGGCCAGCCGGTCGCCCAGCGTGGCGCCGCCATAGGCGCCGGCGACGACGCCCACCAGCGTGATGCCGATCTGGACGGTGCTGAGGAAGCGGCTCGGCTCCTCGATCAGCCGCAACGCCGTCCGGGCCCCGCGGTCACCCTGGTCGGCCAGATGCTGGAGCCGGGCCCTCCGCGAGGAGACGACGGCGAGTTCGGACATGGCGAACACCCCGTTGAGGAGCGTCAACGCCACGATGATGGCGATCTCGAAGGAGAGCATCTAAGGGATCCCTGAAGGTGTGGGCATGACAAATCGCGCGGCCGGCGCCCGGTGGCGCCCCGCGGTCGACGAGACCAGTGAATGAAAGAAAGCGATCGGCCGCCGCATGGGCTGTTCGCCGGAAACAAATGGAAGAGACGGCAGCTTGAAGCGCGTCAGGGTTCGGCCGCCTGGAGGCGACCGGATCGTCCATGCAGATATACCGGGTATGCCGCGGGCGACCGGAAATCCGATCCCCCGCGGCCATCTGGGGCCGCTTGGCGAATTGTTCATCGGGTCCCCGCCTGCCGGGCAGGGCTGCTCCATCCTGAGTGCGCGCTGCCGGTGATGTGGTGAGAGCCCGGCTGTTTGCAAGGGCGTGCCGGGTGCCGCACCGTGTATAGGGCTTACCCGGTCCGACCGGCGTTGCCGGCCGGCAAGGGGGTGGCCCGCAACTCGGTGAAGACCCGGCGGATCTCGGGAAAGCGCTCCTTCACCCGCCGGTCGATGCGGGCCAGCGCCTTTTCCACCTCGCCCGCGCTCACCTCGTCCCGCAGATCCAGGCTGAGATTGACGATCACCACCTCGGGGCCGAGATGGGTGGTCAGCACCTCGTTGACGCGCTCGATGGCGGGCTCCTCCCGCAGAAGGGTCCGCACCCCGCGCACCAGATCGGGACGGGCCGATTCGCCGATCAGCAGGCTCTTCGTCTCATAGGCGAGGAATCCGGCGGTGACCGCCAGCACCAGCCCGATCAGCACCGACCCGATGCCGTCGAACACCGGCTGGTCCAGCAGCAGGTCGGCGGACAGGCAGGCGGCGGCGATGATCAGGCCGACCAGGGCGGCGCTGTCCTCGAACAGCACCATGAAGATGGTGGGGTCCTTGCTGGCCTGGACGGTCTCGATCACGCCGGCCCTTCCACGGCGGGCGTTGAAGGCGCGCAGCGCCACCAGCCAGCTGACCCCCTCCATCACCACGGCGATGCCCAGCACGACGAAGTTGATCCAGGGCGATTCGACCGGCTGGGGGTGCAGGATCTTCTCCACCCCTTCATAGATCGACACCACGGCGCCGCCGGCGAAGATGACCAGTGCCACGACAAAGGTCCAGAAATAGAGCTCGCGCGCGTAGCCGAAGGGATGGCTGTCGTCGGGAGGCTTCCTCGACCGCTTCAGTCCGACCAGCATCAGCGCCTCGTTCCCGCTGTCCACCAGGGAATGCACCGCCTCGCTCAGCATGGACGAGCTGCCGGTCAGGAACGCCGCCACGAATTTGGTGACGGTGACCGCCAGGTTGGCCGCGATGGCCGCGACCACCACCTTGCCGGAGTCGGCCTCCGATCCCCCCACCGAAGTGGTCATCGCATCCTGCGCCATGTTCCCCCGCCAAAGCAGCCCCGTGGGCAAACAACTCCGCTGCTGCCGCACGGTTCCGGGGAACGGGGGCACCTGAACCTTGGTGACGCCCCGATGGTGTGCGATGGGAGGACGGGCCTCCGGAGTTTGAACTTTGGTGACGCCGCCATCCGGACCGACTCGGCATGACTCCTGAACTTTGGTGACGCTGGGGGCGCGTGGCTTTGAACTTTGGTGACGCTTGGGGTCCGGAATCGACTCGACCGGCCGTTTGAACTTTGGTGACGCCCCAGGGGCGGATGGGGCGATGAACCGCCGCAGGACCCGGAAAACCGACATCGACCCCTCGCGGCGTCAGTCCCGCGAAGGCGCGACTCCAGCCGGTTCAAGGGTTGCAATGCGCCGTTTCCCGGATCCCAGCCTTCGCAGGGATGACGATCAAGTGTTTGTTTTCGAACATTTTTCTGATGTGTGTCTCAAGGGTGGGACGGCCGTGCCGCTTCCCCAGCTCCCCGGTGCCGTCGCGCCGTCCCCCTAAAGGCGCCTCACTTGGCTGCTGGAATCCTTGAACTTTGGTGACGCCTGCCGCGACTTGAGCCCGCCCGATTCACCCCGACTCGCCTGCCCGGGCGTCACCAAGGTTCAAACCAGCAGGGCTCCCGGCACAGCGATTCGTCCACAGGCACCCCGGTTATCCCCATGAACTCTGGTGACGCCATCCTTGAACTGTGGTGACGCGACTCGGACTTATCCCCTGAACCTTGGTGACGAATCTAATAGTTGGTTCCAAATAGGTTCCAAATAGCCTGCGTCACCAAGGTTCAAATTGCCTTCGGCGCGATCCGGGGTGTTGTATCTGGCAGGTTCGGTCATCCGGCGGTCACAGGACGGTCATGGAGGCCAAGGGCGGGCGACCAGGAACGGGAGAGCGGCATGGGCAGCATTCATCGTTTGATCGAGACTCACGGGCGTGACGGCGCGCTGGCCCTCGTTTCGGACGAGGAGCGCCCGCTGATCGACATCGCCGCCGCGGTCCAGGCCGCGGAGAACGGCAAGCTCGGCATCACCTATGCCGGATTCTGCCAGACGGCGCTGCCCCACCGCCAGCTTCCCGACGACCAGCATTGGGAACGGCCGGGCCACAAGGTCAAGCTGGTGATCCAGCCCGGCGTGATCGAAGACCGCAACGGCGTCACCCGCCGGATCGGCGTTCCCTATGGCAGCCGGGCGCGCATGATCCTGCTCTATCTCCAGACCCGCGCCATCCAGACCGGCAATCCGGAGGTTGAACTCGGCGGCTCCATGCATGACTGGCTGAAGCGGATGGACATTCCGATCTGCGGCAAGGCCTATCGCGACGTCGAGGACCAGGCTGCGCGTCTCTCCGCCTGCCATCTGACCTTCTTCACCGACGCCGACGGCGGCCGCCGGCAGAGCAAGGAATCGATCGTCGCCGACGCCATCCAGCTGCGCCGGCCCGACGACCGCCAGGGAACGCTGTTCACCGAGACGGTCCGCCTCAGCGACAGCTTCTTCAAGGCCCTGCGCGAACATCCGGTTCCGGTGGCGGAAGAGGCCCTGAAGGCGATCAGCGGCAAGTCGATGGCGCTCGACGTCTATATCTGGCTGGCCTACCGGCTTCATTCCCTGGAAAAGCCGACGCCCATCACCTGGGCAGCCCTGCACGGCCAGTTCGGCGCCGGTTACGCCCTGGTGCGTCAGTTCAAGACCAAATTCATCCCGAATCTGAAATACGCCATGGCCGCCTATCCCGACGCACGCGTCGAGGAATCGGGCGAAGGGCTGATCCTCCACCCCTCCCGCCCGCCGATCAACGAGCGGGTGATGGCGCGCATCGCCTGATTGCAGGGCCGGACGTTGGGCTGAACTTTGGTGACGGTGCGCGTGCTCGCTCTTGAACTCTGGTGACGCTTCAGTCTCCCGGACGCCTGTCACCAGAGTTCAGTCCACCAACAGTCAGCCATCCGCGCCCCGGAATAGCGGCCGCAGCCTGTTTCGACCTCACGCTTACCCTTCCGCCGCTTCCATGATAGGAAAATCAGCCTGTCGTGGAGTGGGAGGGAAAGAGCGTGTCCGGCCGGGTCCCACCATCATCGCTATTGCTGCCGCACGATGTTTCCGGCTGCGAGTTGAACAGTGAAACAGGTTTCGATTCCTGTTTCAAATGTTCCATTCCTCCTCCCACACGAAAGCGGCGAAGGGGAAAGGCCAACGGGTCGGATCGCTATGCCCGACCGCCGGAGGCATCCCGCAGATAACCGCGCGGCAGCGTTCCGTTCAGCCCATCGACACCGGTCTGCAC
>JBKHVJ010000303.1:0-4799 GCA_046570145.1 Alphaproteobacteria bacterium | reverse complement strand
ACCTGAGCCCGCCGGCATCCTGCAAGCAGACGGACGCGGCGACCAGCTCGCTGGCGCCGCTGATCACGCAGGCTGACCGAGCTTGAACTCCTAACCCGGCTGTCTCATTCGCGTTGACACGTACCGATCTGCTTGGCGATCTCGTCGCTGATCCGCTCGATCAGCGTTTCGAGCCGGGTCAGCAGGCCGCGCGTGGCACGGCGCAGGGAGGTGCTGGTCAAGCCACGCAGTTGATTGTCCAGCGCGGTCTTCTGCTCGATCAGCTGGCGGCGCCAGCGCACAGTCTCAGCCAGCCGCTCGGTGGCTTGGTCGAAGACCGCCGGGGTGGTGGTGAAGGTCTGGGCGAAGCGGGCGATGACGCGGGCGTCGATGGCGTCGGTCTTGGCGAACTGACCGGCGGCCTCGGCGAAGCGGCGCACGCGTACCGGATCGAGGATGGAGACGGTATAGCCCGCCTCGGCGAACTTGCGGGCGCAGCCCTTCTCGAAGCCACCGCTGGCCTCCAGGGCGATGGTGATCTGGGCCGGCTCGCCGTGGCGTTCCAGCCACGCCATCAGTTGTTTCCAGCCCTGCTCGGTGTTGTCCGCGCGCCAGGAAGCGTTGCCGGGCAGGAGATGGACATCGAGAGCGTCTTTGCTTACATCAATGCCGACAAATATGAGAAGAAGTGCCATTCTTCGGATCCCTTCCTTGCCTGTTCGGCGGTCGTGCCAGGCAACTGTTCGGGCGTGGAAGACGGCGGAGCGGTCCCAAGCTCATCCGCGGCCGGCCAGGGCCAAGGGTTTAGCGGGTGCCGCTCCACCCTGGGGGGTGGGGCATGCCCCACCCCCCAGGGCTTCTTCTCTAGCAAAATTCAAAGACACAAGGGCTGGAGATCACTCCGGCCCCACCGTCGGCCATGAGAATCGGACGGAGTTCGAGCGCCCAAGATCGATCGTGCGGTCAAGTACCGTGATGCCGACGGCAACCTCCGTTGTCTGCGCTGCATCAGAGCACAAGTACTGCTCCAGCTTAATCCCGCTATTTGTTTATTGTTTCTTGAAGCGTCTTGATTTTCGCAAGTATGTCATCAAAAGACGGAGGCTTTTCATCGAACATCATGGGTGCCATTGCTCTGTAGTCGGCGCGAAGGTCCTTGATCCTCGTCTCGTGCGGCAAGAGCTGCAGCGTTCCTGGGCGAGCGGTATCGTAATTGGCCCAGCCGGAGCGGAAGAACGTGGCTTTGTGCCTGGCGACCTGCGCGAGAAGCTCAAAGTCCCCAGCGGCGATTTTTCCGTCGCTGGTATCGAGGAGCATGGCGAGATCGTAATAGTGCCGTGAAAAATATTGTGGTGTCGGCGATCCAGCGGGCCTGTGAGCCTCGGCATGCAACGCCGTCGCTTTCTCCCAAAAGGTGCGTCGAGCGGATAGGACGACGACACTGCTGTCCGAGTCTTCGAAGAAGTCAGGAAAATCGTCCGCTGCATAGGGCCGGATGATCCGCTCTTCAGTTGGCCAGGGGTCGCCGCGAGCGCCGAATTCGAGCTTCACGCGGGGAGTGATGTACCCCATGCTCCTGTATTCCGTCGCTGTGAGCGCGGTAGGATAGTGGAAGTTCAATGTTTGAGCGTCGGCGGCATCGATCTCCAATGCCCATTCGTCATTGGTCGGTTCGCCAAGCTGTTTGATGATTGCAATACGAAGCGCAGGAAGAAGATTTTCAGCGATGTACAACTCGACGTCGTGAGTTAGCTTGTCGATGAGCTGCCCCGCCTTCTTTCTACTTAGGCCTTCTTTCTCCGGATCTCGGTCCCCGGTGTAGCCGAGATCGGCCCGATCGAAAGACAGGTCGATATCTTCCGAGAAGCGACGGATGGCGTTGAAGGCCTTGGAGAGAGAGGTGCCGCCCTTGAACACGAGCGCCGCGGTATCGGCCGGTTGCTCAAAGAGACGGCGCAGTGTCCAGCAGACCCAGAAATCTTTCTCAATGATGGTATCCGCGACGCCGCGAGACGCGCCGGTCTCCCCGAATAGGGCGGCACGATCTTGGGCGGGAAGTAGAGCGACCTTATCCATCAGCCTCACCTGACGACACGGTGTTTGCGATAGACACGAGCGTCGGCCGCATCCATGCAGGCGCCTGAACGGCTGTAGACGCAAGCGTCTTCTTATCCTTGGCAGAAAGGTGACGAGCCGCAACCTGCTCAACGTCGGCGGCACGGAAGACCCCGACATGACGCAAGGCTTGGACCACGGTGCCGGCCGCACTTCCCGGCGCGATGAGGTGCTTGGGCGAAGCGTGCCGAAGATCGACGACGCGCTTGCCCAGCACAACCCGACGGGAGGGGCCATTAGTGAGGTAGGTACTCTTTGCCGGAACCTGCGTCGACAGACCGAGCTCATTGGCTGCACGAGCACCAGCGACCTGCACTTGCGAACCCGTCTCCCGCGCCAATGCGTGGGCCACATCATCCGGTGCCGGTGAAAGAGGGCCGAGCTTCGGATGAATCTTGGGAAAGTCGTATAGCCCCCGCGCCAGACGACGAAGCTGACCGCTCTTGGCCAGCCGCGAAAGCGCCTGATCGATCGCCGACCGTCCTGCCACGTCCAAGAAGTCGCTCGGCGTGAAAACGCCACCACGCCCGCGGGCACGGGCGCGTTTCATGATCCGATCAGGAACCGATGTGGCTGTAGCTTTCATATGTCAGAAAATAGGCTATTTTTTCCTGACATTCAAGAGGTGGTCGGTTATGTGGAGCGTGCCCTGCTATCCCGCCAATGTGCAGGGTAGAGGCCGGATGGTGTGAACCAAAATCCAAGTCTGGGGCATTGCTTTGCGCCCTATTACGTTGATGTTGCTGAGAAATCTACTTTGGTCGCGTTGGCAGCAGATCAAACGGATCCGCATTGCACCATCCAGCCGAGCAATCAAATCCAGCGTTTCGGCATCATCTCCTGCTGCTCCGTGCTTTACGGCGTTGGGCGTCATACTCAACCTGGGTCAGCCGCCTGCCGTCTCCTTGGCGCAAACCTCGCTCATCGACCTGCGCCTGGGTGCCGCGCGCCTGCGCCAGGTCGGCTGCCATGCGCTGCCGCTCGCCCCGCGCCAGTCCGGCCGACACCTGTTCGACCAGCTCTCCCCTACCCTGCGAGCGTGCCAGATCGTTCCAGTCGGTGCCGCGGTCATTCGGTCGGAAGGTCGGCAGCAACATCGTCCCTCCAACCCTGGCCGCCGCGTCCTCGGCCTTCTCCCGCCCGACGTTCGGCTTGCCCTGGCGCTCCTTGACGTGGTCGTTGTCGCCGGCGATCACCAGCGGCTTGTCCGGATAACGCTGGCGCAGCGCCTCGGCCACCGGCCCAAGATTGCCGGCGTTGAAGGCCACCGCCACGGCCAACCCGGTTTCCCGGTGCAGCGTCGCCGCGGTGGCATAGCCCTCCGCCACCAGCACCGACTTTGAGGTCGCGGCATCCCCGATCAGGAAGTGCCCGCCTTGGGTGCGTGCCTCCTTCTGAAAGCTCTTGCGCCCCTCGGCGGTGATCGCCTGCACCGACATCACCTTGCCATCCATGTCCCGGATCGGCACCAGCAGGTTCCCCTCGCGGTCCTGGCGCAACCCGTAGGACGGCACATCCTTGGACCGCAGATAGGGATGATCGTCAGTCGCCGGCTCGGCCTGGGCAAGCCGTGCCTCGGCGGCGTTGGCCGCCCGCTCCTGCACCAGTTCGCGCTCCTGCGCGCGGGTCTGCCGGCGCTGGGCCGCCTCCGCCGTCAGCCGGGCCCGGTCCACCGCTGTGGCGGCCTGCACCCGGCCTGGCGCCTTCCAATTCCGCTCCATCCCCGTCTTGTGGTTCTTGATGTAGCCGGCCGGATGCCCATCGGTGTGGCCGACATAGGCGCCGCTGCGCTCGCCTGGCTTGTCGCCCTCCACCTTCACCCGCCGCATCTGCCCATCCATCTCCGGCGGCCCGTCCAGGCGCAAGCCCGCCTCCCGCAAGGCGGCGGCGAACTCGGCGCGGGGATCGCAGCCGGCGTCCACATGCAGATCGGTATGCCCCGGCCGCCATTTCTCCAGCGGCGCCAGATCGACACCGGGCGGCGCATACCACGCCTTCTGCTCGCGGTCCCACCGTGCGCCCAGCCCCTTCGCCTCGTCCTTTTCCGCATAGGGCACCGCCAGATAGACCCGCTCGTCGGCCGTCTGCATTGCCACAGCCTGCGTGCTCTGTGATGAGCACCGGCATCTTGACCTGCACCCCCTCGTCCTGGCCCTGCGCCGGCACCGAGGTTTGGTCGGGGCCCTGATCCTGGCTAAGTTGCTGCCCCAGCCCGTTGAGGTGCTTCACGATCTTCTCGGCGTCGGCCGCCGCGCGGAAAATCTCACGCGGGTCCTCCTGCAGGGCTTCGATCCACGAGCCGATGTAGGCGACGTGCTGGCCGGGGTCGTGGCCGATTTCAAGCTGCTGCCCCAGCACCATCGAGGCGATTTCCGCCCGCAATTCCTCCCTCGCGTATCCCGCCGAGCCGAACGGGTGCGACAGGTCGCGGTCCAGGCGGGAGCTGTGTCCGGTCCAATGCCCCTTCTCGTGGAGCGCCGTCGCATAGAAGCCGTCGGCGCTCGGAAACTGCGAGCGCTCCGGCAGCACGATGTGGTCCCATACTGGACTGTAGAAGGCGCGGTTGCCGCCTTCATGGTGGACTTGCCCGGAGAAAGTGGAGAGCCAGTGTGTTGATCCTACGCAGCGATCTCAAAGACACAGGGGCTTTGGAAGCCGAGTGAGGAGTGTCGCCGGATTGGATTATAGAAGCCGTCGATGTAGCG
>JBKHVJ010000302.1:0-6945 GCA_046570145.1 Alphaproteobacteria bacterium | reverse complement strand
TCCACCAACATGCTGGTGCTGGCCGGCCTGATCGGGTCCTTCGGTGCGGCGGAGCGGGCGCAGGAACTGGTGTCGAACCTGTCCTTCACCGTCCAGACCTCGCACCAGCTGTTCGAGATCAAGATGCTGCTGATGGTGGTGATCTTCACCTTCGGCTTCTTCAAGTTCACCTGGGCGCTGCGCCAGTACAATTATTGCTGCGCCCTGATCGGTTCGGCGCCGATGCCGCCGGTTCGCCCGGAGGACCGCAAGGCGATCTCGGAGACCATCGGCGAGGCGCTGACCCTGGCCATCACCGCGCTGAACGGCGGCATGCGCGCTTATTATTTCGCGCTGGCAGCGCTCGCCTGGATCATCGGACCGATTCCCCTGATCGCAGCCAGCAGCGGCGTCATACTGGTTCTCACCCGCCGCCAAGCATTTTCCGCCACGGAGAAGGTGATCCGCATTCAAACCGATTGGTTGAAGAGAAACGATTCAATCAATTGAAAATAACGAATAAAAAGCCGTTCTTTTTTGTCTCCATGCGACCAAATATCCTCTACCTCGTGGCGAGTTGTGGTGGTTAGTGTTAGCGCCATGTGACGGGCCGCACCGCGAATGCCGGGGTCGGCGAAGAGAAAATGAGGGCGACGATGGACGCCAACACCGCATTGAGCATCATGGAATCGCTGGATCAGGCGGAGGATCTGCTGCGCCGCATGCGGCTGCGCGATGGCCATGCTGGCAACGATATGATTGCCCGCAACCGGGAACTGCTGGACGCGGCCCGCCGCCGTCTCGAGCAGGTCCACAGCATCGCGGGAATGGACGCGTTGGACTGTAGCGACTGCTTCCTCGTCCCGCTGCCGGCGTGAGACCAAGGCGCCGCCTCTATGCCGGCAGCATTGCCCTGCGCAGGATGAAGACGGTGCCCATCCTGCGGCAGTATGTCGTGCAGCAGCTTGCCCCGCATCTCCGCCATTGACCAGCCGAAGGTCCGCTCGGCTGCCGGGTTGGCGAAGACGGTGCGGCCATCCGTGTCCATGACGAAGATCGAACCGGCAGCGTTCTCGCTCACCAGTTTCGCACGGCCGAGAAAGAGTTCCGGCGCCTCGCCTCCCCCCAACGGAAAGTGAATCGGCATGGCGTTCCCTGTCGTTCCGTATCGAAACCTCAAGTGAACGACGGGATAAAGCCAAGGGGAAAGCGGCGGACTGCAGGCGTTGTCCGGCTTCACCCTTTCAGCAATATCTTTCCGCCGCTGCGCACCCGGGACCAATCCTTGGCGAAATAAGAGAAATCGCGCGACGGCCGGCTGAACAGAAAGCCCTGGGCCAGCGACACGCCGAGGTTGGTCAGCAGGTCTGCATGCACCGGCTCCTCCACCTGCTCGCCGATCAGTTCGAGCCCCAATTGGCGGCAGACATCCACCATGGAGCGCAGCATCGCCATGTCGCGTGGGCTGTTGACCGCGCCGCGGACGAACTTGCCGTCGATCTTGGCATAGTCGGCCTGGATGCCGTAGAGCGACTGGAAGCTGGTCGATCCCGCCCCGACATCGTCAAGACAGATGCGGAACCCGACCTCGCGCAGCTTCTGTAACACCTCGTTCAGCTTGGCGATGTCGGTGACGACCACGGTTTCCGTCACCTCGATCAGCAGTTTTGCGGCCAGATCGCCATAGGGGGCGACGACAGACTGGAACTGCTTGAGGAAGATCGGACTCATCAGCGTCTTGGCCGACAGGTTGATCGCCACGTCCGGCAGCTTCGGCTCCTTGCGGAACTCCTTCAGCGTGTCGAGCACCGTCTGGGTCAGCAGCAGGTCGAAATCGTAGATCAGCCCGACATCCTCGGCGAAGGTGATGAAGTCGGCCGGCGAACTTGTTCCGTCCACGCGGGTCAGCGCCTCCAGGTGGTGGACGGCGCCGGTGGCGATGTCGACGATGGGCTGGTAGACGACGATGAAATCGCGGTTGTCGATTGTGGCGCGCAGTTGCCCGATCCGTTCCACTGCGCCTGCCATCAGGCGGTTGGCGCCATCCTCCAGGCTGGAGATGGTGAACTCGCCGCCTTGGGCGGAGGCGAAGGCCTGCACGGTATAGACGAGGGCGCGGGCGGCGTCGGCGGGGTCGAGCCGGTCGTCGGCCATGTCCAGGGTCCATGACCGGATGCCGCCGGGCAGGGCGCCGCCCGCCGCCTCGATGATCTGCGCGATGTGCCCCTGCACCTCTTGCCCGTCGATGTCCGCGGCATGGACGATGCCGTAACGGTCGCCGCCCAACTGGCCCGCGCTATCCCCGTCCGCGGAAATGCCGCGCAGATAGGCGTCGATGCCGTCGCGCACCTCGGCCGCCGCCCCCTCCGGCATGGCGTCGACCATCGCCTGCAATCCTTCGACCAGAAGCAGTGTCAGCCCCTGGTCCACCCCCTTCTCGCGGGCTGCGAGGAGTCGCTCCTCAAGGATGCTGGAGAAGCCGGTTTGGTCGAGCAGTTCACCCTGCACTGCAGATCCGGTGGAACCGGTCCGCGGCGGCACGGTCAGCAGAATGGTCAGGAACAGCGACCCCGGACAGGAATCCAGACGGCAGCCGCCCAGGAGTGCCGGGAACTGCTGGCCGTCGAACGCCTGGAACAGGACGCGCGACGGCTTGATCCGCGCCTTTTCCCGGATGCGTTCGAACAGGACATGGACATATTTGCGGTCGCCGGGGGCCACCACCTCCATCAGGTTGGTGCCCACCAGCCCGCCGACCTCGCCCCTGGTCAGGCGGCAGCGGGCGCCGGCGGAAAACAGGATGTTGCCCTGCGCGTCCGTCTCGATCAGCAGATCGGCGGCGGCGAAGGCGAAGCCGACGAAGCGGTCCCGGTCGCGGCTGGACTGAGGCCGACGCGGTCCCAGCGGACCGGCCGTCGGGTTCACGACCGGGCCGATCACGGGGGTGGTGCGTCCTGCATTGTCCTGCGCCAGGGGCATCGTCATGCGGCTACAAATTGCATCAAAGTTTAGAGAGTTTCGACGGGAATGTGACGTAGAGTAACCAATGTTGACATGGGTTAAAAGCCCAACGGTGGCCGATGACCTTCGGCACAAGGAAAACGCGACCTTTTGTGGCATCTCTGCCCTAAATACGAACCTGCCGGGTCGGCCATTTCCCTTCCTTGCAAGATAAATGTTATCTCCTGCGCGAACACATGCCGGTCATTTCGATCGCGCAACGAGTCTACGATGGCGATGATGGGCGGCGGACAAGCAAAAAAGGCCCCGCCGACCAAGGGGTCGCGGGGCCTTCGGTTCGATCCGGCCAGGGCGGGACTCAGCGGCGCGGCAACAGCCGGTTGACATGGCCCATCTTGCGGCCGGGCCGGGCTTCCGCCTTGCCGTAGAGGTGCAGGCGGGCGCCGGGCTCCGCCAGCAACTCCGGCCAGTGCAGCACATCGTCGCCGATCAGGTTGGTCATCTCGGCATCGGCCACCCGGTCGACCGACCCCAGCGGCAGGCCGCAGACCGTGCGCACCAGTTGCTCGAACTGGCAGGTGGCGCAGGCGTCCATGGTCCAGTGGCCGGAATTGTGCGGGCGCGGCGCCATCTCGTTGACCAGGACGGCGCCGTCGGCGGTGACGAACATCTCCACCGCCAGGACGCCGACCAGATCCAGCGCATCGGCGATGCTCCGGGCGACGCGGTCGGCTTCCGCCGCCGTCGCCGCCGAAACCTTGTCGGGAGAAGCGGGCGCGATGGTGACGTTGAGGATGCCGTCCTTGTGCCGGTTCTCCACCGCCGGATAGGCGACCATCGCGCCGTCGGCACCGCGGGCGACGATCACCGACACCTCGCAGGCAAAGGTGACGAAGCCCTCGACAATGCCCTCGACGCCGGGCTTCCCGCCGCCTATGGCGTTCCAGGCCGCCCCCGGATCGCTGCCGGCCTCAAGCCGCGCCTGTCCCTTGCCGTCATAGCCGAGGCGGGTGGATTTCAGGACGCAGCGCGGCCCGATCTCCGCCACCGCGCGGGCGACCTCGTCGGCACCATTCGCGGTGCGCCAGGGCGCCGTCGCGATGCCCAGCCGGTTGACGAAGCTCTTTTCGGCGATGCGGTCCTGCGCCACCGACAGCACATTGGGACCGGGATGCAGGTTGGTGAAGCGGCGGAGATGCTCCGCCGTCGCCACGGGGACATTCTCCCACTCCAGCGTCACCACGTCGACGGAGCGGGCGAAGCGTTCCAGTGCGTCCAGGTCGTCCCAGTCGGCGACAGTCGCCGCGGCACTGACCTGCGCCGCCGGGCTGTCCGCCGCGTCGGGGGCATAGACATGGGTCTTGTAGCCGAGCCGAGCGGCGGCCAAGGCCGTCATCCGGCCGAGCTGCCCGGCACCCAGCATGCCGATGGTGGAGCCGGGGGCGAGGCGGGGCAGGGCGGCGCCCTTTGCAGTGCCGGTCATGGCGGTAGGGCCTTCTCGCTGTCAGGTCGGGTCGTCGACGGGCGCCTCGGCCACCGCCGCGGTCTGGCGCGCGCGCCAGCCATCCAGCGCGTCGGCCACCGCCGGGTCCATCAGAGCGATGACCGAGCCGGCCAGCAGGGCGGCATTGATCGCGCCCGCCTTGCCGATGGCCAGCGTGCCGACCGGGACGCCGCCCGGCATCTGCACGATGGACAGAAGGCTGTCCATGCCCTTCAACGCATGGCTTTCGACCGGAACGCCGAAGACCGGCAGCGGCGTCATCGACGCGGCCATGCCCGGCAGATGGGCGGCTCCGCCGGCACCGGCGATCACCACCTTCAGCCCGCGCGCCTTGGCGGTGGTGGCATACTCCACCAACCTATGGGGCGTGCGGTGGGCGGAAACGATGCGGACCTCGTGCGGGATGCCCAGCGCGGCGAGGGTATCGGCGGCGTGCTTCATGGTGGTCCAGTCCGACTGGCTGCCCATGATGATGCCGACCAGCGGCTGAACGCCTTCGGCCGCGATGTCGTTGGCCGGAACGGCGCTGTTCGGGGAGTGTTCGGCGGACACGGCGTGGCGCTTTCCTCAAGGTCCGGAAAGCGGCGCATTATAGGTGGAGTCGGGCCGCTGTCCAGAGGCGGCGCCGGCCCGCCGCCCGCCGCATCGCGAATCCGTCCCGTCCGCTGCGACATCCCGGCCCTTCCGGTGGAACATGGTTCCACTTATGGTGCTGTCCTATATGAACAGGATAGACCCTAGGCAATTCCGGACCGGACCCATCGCATGACCGACACCGTTCCCAGCGACGACCAGCGCAACGAGCGCCGCGACATCCGCACCGCCATGGCGGAGGAACGGATGGCCACCGTCGGCATCGACGAGGCGTCGATCGAAAGGCTCGTGCGGACCTTCTACGGCAAGATCATGAAGGATGACGTGCTGGGTCCCATTTTCGGCCGGGCCATCGCCGATTGGGAGCCGCATCTGCGCAAGATGATGGATTTCTGGTCGTCCATCGCCCTGCTGACCCAGCGCTACGACGGGCGCCCGATGCCGGTCCACATCTCTCTGGGGCTGGAGCCGCAGCATTTCGAACGCTGGCTGGGCCTGTTCCGCGAAACCGCCCACGAACTCTTCCCGCCCGACGGCGCAGCCTTCCTGATCGGGAAGGCGGAGAACATCGCCCGCAGCTTCCAGATGGGCATCCAGTTCTTCACGGTGCCGAAGAAGGATTGACGACGGCGTCGATGCCCTCTTCCCCGGCGGGAGAGGGCGTGCCTACGCAATGATATCCGGCAGGAGTCGGCTTTCCAGGACCATGATCTGGTCCTTCAGCATCAGCTTGCGCTTCTTCAACCGCTGCATCTGCAGCTGGTCATAGGGCGCGCGTTCGGCAAGCCGGGCGATGACGTCGTCCAGGTCGCGGTGCTCGCTGCGCAAGCTCGCCAGCTTTTCCTTCAAAATCTCTTGCTCGTTCATCGCGCCCGTTGGAAGTGGCCGTTGCCCCGGATGGTTCGGGGGTGCTCTTGCGGGTGGCCCTTTTGCTGGGCGGGCCGGACTATACCAGATTTGCGGCGCGACGGCACCGTCAAACCACCGGTTTCGTCCTTCGGCCTCGAGGAGCGCGGCGATCCTCCGGCGGCGGCATTCCACCTTTGCGGAAGCGGGCAATGATTGCGGGAAATGCCTGTTCCGGTAACATGGTGATCGATTTCAACAAACAGGCGAACGGGACGGGAACCCCTCAATGACTGCCCCAACGAAAGCCGGCAAGCGCATCGGCATCCTGACCAGCGGCGGCGATTGCGCCGGGCTGAACGCGGTCATCCGTGCGGTGGTCCACCGCGCCACCGGCTATGGCTGGCAGGTGCTGGGCATCAAGGAAGGCACACAGGGCCTGCTGCAGCGCCCGGTGCAGTACCAGACCCTCGATCTCGGCTCCGTCGACGGCCACATGATGCGCCAGGGCGGCACCATCCTGGGCACGACCAACCGCGGCGATCCCTTCGCCTATCCGATGCCCGACGGCACGCTGAAGGACCGGTCGGACGAGATCATCGGCGGCTACCGCGAACTCGGCCTGGACGCCCTGATCGGCATCGGCGGCGACGGCAGCTTCGCCATCCTGCACAAGCTGGCGCAGAAGGGCGGCTTCCCGATGGTGGGCGTGCCCAAGACCATCGACAACGACCTGGGCAAGACCGAGGTGTCGGTCGGCTACGATACCGCCGTCGCCGTGGCGGTGGAGGCGCTGGACCGCCTGCAGCCCACCGCGGCCAGCCACCACCGCGTCATGGTGCTGGAGGTGATGGGCCGCGATGCGGGCCATATCGCGCTGGCGGCCGGCATCGCCGGCGGGGCCGACGTGATCCTGATTCCGGAAATCGCCTATTCCATCGAGAGCATCGCCGCCAAGATCCAGGATGTCCGTAACACCGGACGCAACTTCGCCCTGGTCGTGGTGTCGGAGGCGGTGAAGACGCTGGAGGGCACCGGCGTCAAGAAGGTGCTGCAGGGCG